>NZ_JBQYEY010000100.1:0-201 GCF_052656005.1 Nesterenkonia sp. K-15-9-6 | reverse complement strand
TCAGTGACCTCCACCGTGACCGTGGAATCAGGCACGAAGCCCTCACCCGTGATCGTGGTGTCCTCACCCGGAGCAACAGTGTCCGGATCCAGAGTCACCGACGGATCGAACACCGGGTCCTCACCATCATCCGGATCCGTGATGCTCAAAGGCGCAGTGGCCTCCTCACCGGTGGTGTCATCCACACCAGCAACCGTGTAG
>NZ_JBQYEY010000099.1:0-209 GCF_052656005.1 Nesterenkonia sp. K-15-9-6 | reverse complement strand
GGGATCATCGGCTCACCATGAGTGGCGTAGCTGGTCCCAGCCGCAGTGAACGCCGCAGTGGCCCCGGCCTCATTGATCCCGGGATGCAGCAGCTGGCCCTGCGGAGATTCCTTATAGGCCAGCATCAGCTCACGATCCACCGAGAGATAGTTCTGTCCCTTGGGGTTATAGATCTTCGCGGTCGGGAAGAAGGAATCCATCCCGAAGGT
>NZ_JBQYEY010000098.1:0-209 GCF_052656005.1 Nesterenkonia sp. K-15-9-6 | reverse complement strand
TACGAGACCGTCTACACTCAAGACGTCGCGTTGGCGGCGTGAAGCATGGAGTCAACCGAACCTTCAGCAGACCCGATCCCGGGATGCAGCAGCTGGCCCTGCGGAGATTCCTTATAGGCCAGCATCAGCTCCCGATCCACCGAGAGATAGTTCTGTCCCTTGGGGTTATAGATCTTCGCGGTCGGGAAGAAGGAATCCATCCCGAAGGT
>NZ_JBQYEY010000097.1:0-229 GCF_052656005.1 Nesterenkonia sp. K-15-9-6 | reverse complement strand
GCCGAAATCGAAGAAGGCGGCCTGATAGCCGCTCGCGGCGATCATGTTGGCGATCGGCACCACGGTCAGCGCGGCGCCGGCGCCGAAGCCGGCCGCGGTTGCGCCGGCGGCAAGGCCGCGCCGATCGGGAAACCACTTCAGCGCGTTGCCGACGCAGGTGCCGTACACCGCGCCCGCGCCGATGCCGCCGATCACGGCGGCGGTGTAGAGCAAAGTGAGCGAGTCCGCA
>NZ_JBQYEY010000096.1:0-231 GCF_052656005.1 Nesterenkonia sp. K-15-9-6 | reverse complement strand
CCCGGGCGGATCGGTCGGGCTGTATCGGCTGCCGCCGGTCAGCAGCAACGCGGCAATGATCAGCAGCACGCAGCCACGTGCCGCCAGGCCGATGCGCGATATTGGCCGCACCACGCGCATGGTCTGCTCGTCGCACTGAAAGTAACGCTCGAACTTCGCCCGCCAGGCCTTGATCAGATGAGCAATGCCGGCTCCGAGCGGTATCAGCGCTGCCAGGTACACCAGCCAGCG
>NZ_JBQYEY010000095.1:0-232 GCF_052656005.1 Nesterenkonia sp. K-15-9-6 | reverse complement strand
TGTAGACGTGCATTCGCACATCATCAACGGCATCCCTGTAGCTCACTTGGCAACGCTGCTCAGGAACGGTGACATCAATGCCCATGCGTGTGAGCAAGTCACGCCAGCCCTTGGGCAAAAGCAACGCCCAACAGACAGAATTACGGCTCCGGACGCTTCACCAGATAATCGACTGTCTGCAGATGAGAGCGACCGACTCTTTCGCGTCGTGCATACGATCGTGGTGGCCGAG
>NZ_JBQYEY010000094.1:0-234 GCF_052656005.1 Nesterenkonia sp. K-15-9-6 | reverse complement strand
CCCTGCTCTGCGTGAGCCCCAACCTCGGGTGGCAAGTCGCCCATGGCTGGCCGAGCCTCGACTTCTATGTCGAGCAGGACAGCAAGAACATCGCGACGGGGCCGCTCGAGGTGCTCGCCGCTCAAGTGCTGTTCGCCAACCCGCTCGCGCTGCCGATCTGGGCGGCCGGCGTGGTCTGGCTGATCCGTTCGCCGAACTTGCGTCCGCTCGGGCTGATCTGGCCGCTGCTGGTCG
>NZ_JBQYEY010000093.1:0-236 GCF_052656005.1 Nesterenkonia sp. K-15-9-6 | reverse complement strand
GAAGCTTACAGACCCAAGTCTGATTATATACGCACCGGTCAGAGTATTGGGTAATAAAACGATCGTAACAAACGGGGATCAGACAGATACGATTTATGAAGGAATGGATAAGCAGCTTACTTTTGAGCAGTCTCTTCGTTCTAGAGAATTCGAGCCGGATGGTCCGAACTACACACCACGTATTTCTGGTGTGATGCATATTGAGAATGGCAATTTCAATTATGCAATGTCAATCC
>NZ_JBQYEY010000092.1:0-237 GCF_052656005.1 Nesterenkonia sp. K-15-9-6 | reverse complement strand
CAAAAGATAAGATATTTGAGAATAATCTTCTCATGCTGCTTCCTATTTATATCATGAGATATGAGAAAAGAGGGCATGAGATGAGTGAGGATCCGCAACTTTTTCAGGAATTTCTGAATTAATATGAGTTGATCCGGAGTAAACTGGAAGTGGAGATTACTGAAGCTGGAAGGTCTGAACTGTTCAGTGATCTGATTGGACTGATCACTCGGATATCTGATTATATTTTCAGAAACG
>NZ_JBQYEY010000091.1:0-246 GCF_052656005.1 Nesterenkonia sp. K-15-9-6 | reverse complement strand
TAATCTTCAGCGCTCAATGTATCATATCATTGAAAATGTTATATCCATATTAACCAGTTTGAGCTCGCTATCAGGATGAATAGTTCTTGAGATAAAGTATGCAGCTAGCCTTGTGCGACCCGTATGGATCAGTTGATTTTATTCATGCTGATTAATCATATGAGTAGCCAATTGTTGTAGAGCCCGGCTTAGATTTTCTCTAAGATCTGCATCCATGGGCATTTCGTTTAACGCCTTATTCATGCA
>NZ_JBQYEY010000090.1:0-247 GCF_052656005.1 Nesterenkonia sp. K-15-9-6 | reverse complement strand
GCCATCCCTATCGCTGCCGGATCCCGCTCCGCGCCGTAGGGTGGAAAGCGACCACGGGGCTTTTTCCACGCGCGTACACGCGTGCGCGAGATGCGGCGCAACAGCACTGCGCCGCCAACCTCCCGAGCCAAGCGATGACGCCGACAAGACTGCTCCGTGCCCACGGGCCGCGCAGCCGGGAGCGTGGCCGGCCTTGTCGGCAAGCCGGTGCGCGCATACCAAAATGGCAGACCGTAGAAAAGCAAAA
>NZ_JBQYEY010000089.1:0-249 GCF_052656005.1 Nesterenkonia sp. K-15-9-6 | reverse complement strand
CCGCAGCTTCATCAAGGACATTCCGGACAGCCAGGACGACATGGAGATCACTTCGGCGGTGATCGCCATGGCCCACAATCTGCGTCTGAAAGTCGTGGCCGAGGGCGTGGAAACGGCCGCGCAGCTGCGCTACCTGCGCAGCCAGCGCTGCGACATTGGTCAGGGCTATCTGTTCGATCGCCCGATCGCCGGCAAGCTGCTCGCCGAACATCTGCGCCGCTATCCGAACTGGTTGTAACACCGCGCGAC
>NZ_JBQYEY010000088.1:0-251 GCF_052656005.1 Nesterenkonia sp. K-15-9-6 | reverse complement strand
AATTCATCGGTGGCCGTGGTGTCGGCTCCGCCGCCTTCATACTGCACCGGGCGGGAAGGATCGACAGATTTGATCCAGCGATACAGCGCGTCGTGATTAGCGCCGTGGCCTGATTCATTCCCCAGCGACCAGATGATCACACTCGGGTGATTACGATCGCGCTGCACCATTCGCGTTACGCGTTCGCTCATCGCCGGTAGCCAGCGCGGATCATCGGTCAGACGATTCATGGCAACATGCCGTGGGTTGAA
>NZ_JBQYEY010000087.1:0-257 GCF_052656005.1 Nesterenkonia sp. K-15-9-6 | reverse complement strand
ATATCTCAAGATTTTCATAACCAGTCATATTAAAGAAAAGTCCTGGACTTTCAATCAAACTAGCCTGATGCGACAAAGCCTTCTCTCTTTGACTTTGTATATCATGACCACATATAGTAACATTTCCAGAATCCATATGAATTAACCCGCATAAACATTTCATTAATGTACTTTTACCTGCACCATTAGGACCAATAAAACCTACAATTTCATTTTCTCGAATAGAGAACGAAATATCATCTAACACTAAATGATTG
>NZ_JBQYEY010000086.1:0-265 GCF_052656005.1 Nesterenkonia sp. K-15-9-6 | reverse complement strand
GCCCAGTCAAGGCGCGTTTCGCCGCTTTCGGTGTATGCGATTTCCCACTGATTTACCCCGGCGGTGAGTTTTGCCGATTCGGTCGCGGTCATCGATATTTCGATAATCCCTAAATTTGCGTCAATTTTCGCTACGGTAAAATCGGCAAGTTTTGTTCCCGTGGAGTTGTATACGGATGCGGTATACGTCCGGCCGGTAATGTCTTCCGGTTCGAGCGGGGTGATTCTAAGCGGCCCGAAACTCTTGCCCTTGTAGATCGGGTTTA
>NZ_JBQYEY010000085.1:0-267 GCF_052656005.1 Nesterenkonia sp. K-15-9-6 | reverse complement strand
CGTTAGTCTTGCCGGGCACCCCGTCCGCCATCTCTACGCGAAATACCCACGGTCTAGCGCGAAGCACGAGGACGTGCTTCGCTCGAACAGTGCCTAACCTTTGAGCGCACCCGCCGTCAGCCCTGCGACGAAATATCGATAGCAGAACATAAAGATAACGAACAACGGCAGAGCAATAAGGGTTGCGCCGGCGAGTATCTCACCCCAACGCAGATCTTGCGCGCCAAGCATTGATGCCAAGCCCACGGGCAATGTCTTGCGATCATC
>NZ_JBQYEY010000084.1:0-283 GCF_052656005.1 Nesterenkonia sp. K-15-9-6 | reverse complement strand
CACGGGTCGCCCAGGACCGTCATCCGGATGCCAGTCGGCGCGCCGGACCACGCCCGACGCCCCCTCGCCCAGCACGGGGCCAAGGCGAAGATGCTTGGGCTCAATCGCGCGCGTAGCGGAATGGGCCTGTGCCAGCTGTTCGAGGCGATCGCTCGGTGGGTTGCCGCCGAATGCCAGCCAGGCAAGGTTCGGCAGTTCCAACAACCAGTCCGGCAGCGCCGGCAAGCGGTTGGCGGCGATGCGCAGCAGCTCCAGGCGATCGCAGTCTGCGAGCGCTTCTGGC
>NZ_JBQYEY010000083.1:0-293 GCF_052656005.1 Nesterenkonia sp. K-15-9-6 | reverse complement strand
TTGAGCATCACGGATCCGGATGATGACGGTGTGATTGATCCGTCGTTGGTGGTGGATCCTGATTCGGTTCCTGCTGGTGAGTCCACCACGGTGACTGGTGAGGGGTATACCCCGGATTCCACGGTCACGGTGCAGCTGCGTGACCAGGATGGTAACCCGGTGGGTGAGCCGGTGGAGGATGTGCCGACCTCTGAGGACGGGACGTTCGAGGTGAGTCTGCCGACTCCGGAGGATGCGGAGCCTGGTGACTACACGGTTGCTGGTGTGGATGACACCACCGGTGAGGAGGCCAC
>NZ_JBQYEY010000082.1:0-296 GCF_052656005.1 Nesterenkonia sp. K-15-9-6 | reverse complement strand
TACGGGGTCGCTCAGCGTGACGTTGGTCTCCTGATTGGGGAAAATGCGACGGCGTCCCCTACACTTGAAGAGCATTCTCCGGAAGATCCCGTCTTCTCTTGCTACTCCAGCATCTCTGCACCGATGATCGGTGCGCGCCGACAGGTTCGGCGCCCGAGAGGCTGTCGAGGTTCGTGTGTGTTTTCACGGGTCGACTCCGGAGCCCACCAGTGGCCGCAGAGTCCCCGTCCCGTCACGCCCCATCAGAGCATGTGCACCCTGCCCTGCCCTTGACATGACTGTCGAGCAGAGGTGGT
>NZ_JBQYEY010000081.1:0-334 GCF_052656005.1 Nesterenkonia sp. K-15-9-6 | reverse complement strand
CGGTCAGGCCGGGGTTCTGCTGTCGGAGTCGGAGACCACTTCGCCGGTGGATGCTCGAGCGATCTCGGGCATTGCTGCTGGTGATGGGTCTGTCACCTTGGATGGTGATGAGGCTGGCTTCGGGGCTGCGGAGTTGGATCTGCTCTCGCTGTTCAATGCTGCTGGTGTTGATGGGATCACCGATGAGATCGTCTCGGAGGCGACTCTGCTGTTCGGTCTTGGTGGTGCTGAGGTCATCGCTGAGGATGGCGTGTTCTTGGATCAGGATGGTGTCGGTGGGCTGGGCCAGTACCGGGTGGGTGAGGCCAGTGTGCTGCTGACTTCTCCGGCGGTC
>NZ_JBQYEY010000080.1:0-334 GCF_052656005.1 Nesterenkonia sp. K-15-9-6 | reverse complement strand
CGGTCAGGCCGGGGTTCTGCTGTCGGAGTCGGAGACCACTTCGCCGGTGGATGCTCGAGCGATCTCGGGCATTGCTGGTGGGGATGGGTCTGTCACCTTGGATGGTGATGAGGCTGGCTTCGGTGCTGCGGAGTTGGATCTGCTCTCGCTGTTCAATGCTGCCGGTGTTGATGGGATCACGGAGGAGATCGTCTCGGAGGCGACTCTGCTGTTCGGTCTTGGTGGTGCTGAGGTCATCGCTGAGGATGGCGTGTTCCTGGATCAGGATGGTGTCGGTGGGCTGGGCCAGTACCGGGTGGGTGAGGCCAGTGTGCTGCTGACTTCTCCGGCGGTC
>NZ_JBQYEY010000079.1:0-353 GCF_052656005.1 Nesterenkonia sp. K-15-9-6 | reverse complement strand
CAGAGACGTCAGAGGAGGTGGATAGCGTGGGAGACATGGAAGACCAGGACGGGGTGAACCAGCACCCAGACCAGCACGGCCAGCACGGCCAGCACGGCGACGACGGTGCGGCTGGCTCCGTGTTCTGGCCCGCCCGAGCCGCGCACCTGGCCCAAGAACCAGAACTCTCCCATGCCCGAGCACTGATCATCACCACCCGACAGACCGAAGCCCAAGCCCTCACCGGCCTGCTGGCCTACCAAGACCGCAGAGCCCGAGAAGCTGACGCCGCCGAAGTCGACCATCACACCCGCCGCGCCCTGCGGGAGGCCGCCACCGGTGACACCGCCCACATCCTCGGAGTCAGCGAACAG
>NZ_JBQYEY010000078.1:0-365 GCF_052656005.1 Nesterenkonia sp. K-15-9-6 | reverse complement strand
CCTGAGGACACTGAGCCGGGCATTCTGCCGATCACGGTCACTGATGATGAGGACCCCGAGGTCACGGCCACGGAGCATCTCACGGTCACTGATGAGGATGGGGTCGTGCAGCTGGGCATCATCGTGGACCCGGATGAGGTTCCTGCGGGTGAGCCGACCACGGTCACGGGTCAGGGGTATACCCCGGATTCCACGGCCACGGTGCAGTTGCGTGATCAGGACGGTAACCCGGTGGGTGAGCCGGTGGAGGATGTGCCGACCTCTGAGGACGGGACGTTCGAGGTGAGCCTGCCGACTCCGGAGGATGCGGAGCCTGGTGACTACACGGTTGCTGGTGTGGATGACACCACCGGTGAGGAGGCCAC
>NZ_JBQYEY010000077.1:0-371 GCF_052656005.1 Nesterenkonia sp. K-15-9-6 | reverse complement strand
GCCAAAGAACCACCTGCTGCGCGAAGGAGCCCGTTCATGCCCCACGCTACCGCGGTGCACCCGAACTCCACACTGACCCCGACCGGCCGACTCAAGATGGTCGAACGCCACATCGACGACGGGCTGCCCATCGCCCATGTAGCCCGCGAGCTCCGCGTCAGCTGGGACACAGTGAGCAAATGGGTCACTCGCTACCGCGACCACGGTGAAGCCGGACTCGTCGATCACCCCAGCACTCCGCGCCACTCGCCGACTGCGACCCGGGAATCGGTAGTCGAGCGCATCGAGGCGCTACGCCGGCAGCTGAAGTGGTCGGCTCGTCGGATCCATCTGCACCTGATCACCGGCGGGATCGACCCGCTGCCCCAGCA
>NZ_JBQYEY010000076.1:0-378 GCF_052656005.1 Nesterenkonia sp. K-15-9-6 | reverse complement strand
CTGATGCCGGGGTCGTCGCTGTGTCCGGTCAGGGTGGTCTCAGGGATCATGACCGCGATCTTCGCCTCCACCGGGGCGCCCTCGACCCGACCGGAGAGCAGCCAAGCGGCGAACAGGTCAGCCTCCAGCTGGGCCAGGGTCCGAGGATCCGCGCCGTCTGCGGGGATTTCGAGGCGGTCGGACTCGCCAGGGGCAGGGGTCTCACCGGGAAGGACCTCGGGACCGTCCTGGACCTGGACAGGGATCCTGGTGGCCCCGCGGATGGGACCGGCGGCATCAATCTGGTCGGTGATCGGTGGCAGCTCGGGGTGCTCGACGGGCAGCTGGGGATGCTTGACGGGCAACACCTGCTGGACCGGGTGGCGCCCCGGGCTCTGG
>NZ_JBQYEY010000075.1:0-378 GCF_052656005.1 Nesterenkonia sp. K-15-9-6 | reverse complement strand
CTGATGCCGGGGTCGTCGCTGTGTCCGGTCAGGGTGGTCTCAGGGATCATGACCGCGATCTTCGCCTCCACCGGGGCACCCTCGACCCGACCGGAGAGCAGCCAAGCGGCGAACAGATCAGCCTCCAACTGAGCCAGAGTCCGAGAATCCGCCCCGTCTGCGGGGGTTTCGAGGCGGTCGGAGTCTCCAGGGGCAGGAGTCTCCCCGGGAAGGACCTCAGGACCGTCCTGGACCTGGGCAGGGATCCTGGTGGCCCCGCCGATGGGACCGGCGGCATCAATCTGGTCGGTAATCCGTGGCGGCTCGGGGTGCTCGACGGGCAGCTGGGGATGCTTGACGGGCAACACCTGCTGGACCGGGTGGCGCCCCGGGCTCTGG
>NZ_JBQYEY010000074.1:0-379 GCF_052656005.1 Nesterenkonia sp. K-15-9-6 | reverse complement strand
CCATGGAGAGGCGTTCTGAAACGTGCTCTCGCGGTCGGTGCGGCATCGACGATCTCGGTCGGTGCTTATGCGCTGCCGGCGGCTGCGGCTGTCGATAATTTTCCAGAGGCTCCGGCTGAGGCTGAGGCCAGTAATGTCGATTCCACGCTGGCTGGTCTGGATCTGGCTGGGGCGGGTCGTTCCACGGCGTTCTGGGACGGTGATCCTGGGCCCAATGATGAAGCGCTCAATGTTGACGTGTTCGGCAATGAGCTGATCGGGATCGGCAATATCGAGATCCCGGTGGATCAGATCCTGGACTTCGGTCAGGCCGGGGTTCTGCTGTCGGAGTCGGAGACCACTTCGCCGGTGGATGCTCGAGCGATCTCGGGCATTGCTG
>NZ_JBQYEY010000073.1:0-422 GCF_052656005.1 Nesterenkonia sp. K-15-9-6 | reverse complement strand
GGAACACACGGTGGCCGTCACCCTCTTTCCGAGGGACTGCTCACCGCTGCTCGTACACCACTCTGCCGGACGCTACTACCGTCAGCGGCTCACCCGGAACATGGACATCCTCACCCACGGGTTGGAACAGATCGCCCACAACTATGCCCGACACATCACCCTGACAGAGGAAGATCCCGAGACCTTCGGAGCCGGACACTACGTCCTCTACCCTCACGGGCGCACGGACCGGCGGTTCACCGTTGAGGAACGCTACATCGACACCGACTGGTCAGACCCCGACCGACTACCAGCCTCCTGGACCTGGAAAGCCCAAACCCGACACCAACGATCCGATGGTTCCCATCGGGTCTGCTGAAGGTTCGGTTGACTCCATGCTTCACGCCGCCAACGCGACGTCTTGAGTGTAGACGGTCTCGTAC
>NZ_JBQYEY010000072.1:0-429 GCF_052656005.1 Nesterenkonia sp. K-15-9-6 | reverse complement strand
TATTGGCCAGAATGTGTGTATGGCCCGGGCGTGTCATCCCCTTCCGGCCCAGCCTTTGCGGGTCCAGAGGCCTTCCTCAGCTATAGCTGAGGTGCCGTAGAGCTCAGGGCCGATCGGGTCTTCCTCCACCGGCTTTGACTGGGCTTGCTTCTCCGATTCCTGGTGATGCCGCTGAGCGAGTATCCAAGGATCATGTGGGTGCTCGGTGAGACTGTTGAGCAGCCAGTCCACCGCCTTACGGGCGTGGTGATCGGGCATGCCCCGATGATGGCGCAGCAGGTGCTTGATCCCACTGTTGGGACCGCCCTCTAACCGGGAGGTGGCCCGCTCCACGGTTCGCTGCTGGTCTTCGATGTAGTCCTCGTTGAGGAAGGTGAACAGGGAGTCATCGCGGATCAGCTGCCGGTAGAGTCCCTGGACTCGGCGCAG
>NZ_JBQYEY010000071.1:0-486 GCF_052656005.1 Nesterenkonia sp. K-15-9-6 | reverse complement strand
ATAAGACTGCCCGGAACTTCCACGCTGGGCTCTGCCTCGCAGCGACTCTGCAATGGGTTTAGCAACACGCCCTAGGGGTGCGGTGGTCACGTGCAGCTCGGTGTCAGTGGACGGCTTCATCGCCGACGAGGACGACCGTCTCGGGTCGCCCATCGGCTGGCTCCTCAGCGGCGAGGCGCGCTTGGACGACGGAGGTGTCGCGCAAGGGTCTCAGGCGTCTCACGACTGCACGTGTGCCCAGTGGGGCCAGATCGGAGTGACGATCGCCGCTCGTCATGTGTTTGACATGACGGCCGCCTGGGACGGGGAGCCGCCGGAGACGTAGATGGTCGGATGCTCGCCGCCGGCCTCGTCGACGAGGTGCGCATGGACGTCGTGCCGGTGGTGTCCGGCGCGGCAGGCGATACTTGGGTCTGCTGAAGGTTCGGTTGACTCCATGCTTCACGCCGCCAACGCGACGTCTTGAGTGTAGACGGTCTCGTACTC
>NZ_JBQYEY010000070.1:0-539 GCF_052656005.1 Nesterenkonia sp. K-15-9-6 | reverse complement strand
GTGACGGTGACGGTGTCGGATGCGGTGACATCCGGGTCCTCGTCATCAGTGGCGGTGACCGTCAGCTCACCAGGCTCGGTGCCTTCCGGAACCGTCCACTCCACGGTGAAGGTGCCGTCGTCTCCGACCTCGACGCCTTCGATCGTGTCGATCACGTTGCCGTCAGCATCGGTGATGTCCACCGTGACCGTGGAACCAGGGGTGAAGCCCTGACCCTCGACCGTGATGTCCTCACCCGGGGCGACCTCGTCCGGGTGGACGATGATGCCCGGCTGCACGACCCCATCCTCATCAGTGACCGTGAGGTGCTCCGTGGCCGTGACCTCGGGGTCCTCATCATCAGTGACCGTGATCGGCAGAATGCCCGGCTCAGTGTCCTCAGGCACCGTCCAGGTGATCGAGAAGGAACCATCCTCATCAGTGGGCACATCCTCGATCGTGGCGATCGGGTTGCCCTCCTGATCAGTGACCTCCACCGTGACCGTGGAATCAGGCACGAAGCCCTCACCCGTGATCGTGGTGTCCTCACCCGGAGCAAC
>NZ_JBQYEY010000069.1:375-590 GCF_052656005.1 Nesterenkonia sp. K-15-9-6 | reverse complement strand
CTGCCGACTCCGGAGGATGCGGAGCCTGGTGACTACACGGTTGCTGGTGTGGATGACACCACCGGTGAGGAGGCCACTGCGCCTCTGAGCATCACCGACCCGGACGACGGCACTGAGGACGGTGTCGAGGACGGCGTTGAGGACGGCGTTGAGGACGGTGTCGAGGACGGCGTTGAGGACGGTGTCGAGGACGGCGTTGAGGACGGTGTCGAGGA
>NZ_JBQYEY010000069.1:0-365 GCF_052656005.1 Nesterenkonia sp. K-15-9-6 | reverse complement strand
GAGGACGGCGTTGAGGACGGTGTCGAGGACGGCGTTGAGGACGGTGTCGAGGACGGCGTTGAGGACGGTGTCGAGGACGGCGTTGAGGACGGTGTCGAGGACGGTGTCGAGGACGGTGTCGAGGACGGTGTCGAGGACGGTGTCGAGGACGGTGTCGAGGACGGTGTCGAGGACGGCGTTGAGGACGGCGTTGAGGACGGCGTTGAGGACGGCGTCGAGGACGGTGTCGAGGACGGCACTGACGACGGCGTCGAGATCGATCCGTCGGTGACTCTGGATCCGGACACGGTTGCTCCGGGTGAGGACACCACGATCACGGGTGAGGGCTTCGTGCCTGATTCCACGGTCACGGTGGAGGTCACTGA
>NZ_JBQYEY010000068.1:0-680 GCF_052656005.1 Nesterenkonia sp. K-15-9-6 | reverse complement strand
TGGGCCTCGCAGGGCGTCTGGGCCCGAGTGCTCGAGACGGTGCAGTCGCTGACTCACCAGCGCGGGGAGCTGGACTGGGTCGCCTCGATCGACTCGACGATCGTGCGCGTGCATCAGCATGGTGCGACCTTGCCCCGGAGCACAGGGGGCTGAATCGAACTACAAGAAGTTCGGCGCTGAGCCGGCCGATCATGCCATCGGCCGCTCGCGTGGCGGGCTGACGACCAAGATCCATCTGGCAAGTGACGGCAGAGGACGGGCGCTGGGGTTCGTGCTCACTGGCGGGCAGGTCGCCGACACCAGTCTGCTGGCCGAGACTCTCAGCGAGATCCGCGTGGCTGGAGCCAGAGGCAGGCCGCGATCGCGCCCGCGACGGGTGATCGCTGACAAGGGCTACCCCTCGAAGAAGAACAGGGCCTGGCTGCGCAGCCGCGGCATCGCGGCCACCATCCCCGAACGTGCCGATCAGGTCGCTCATCGTCGGCGCAGACCTGGGCGGCCGATCGACTTCGGCGATGAGCAGCAGGCCCGATACAAGGGTCGCAACGTCGTCGAACGATGTTTCAACCGGCTCAAGCAGTGGCGCGGGATCGCTGCACGAACGGATAAGACTGCCCGGAACTTCCACGCTGGGCTCTGCCTCGCAGCGACTCTGCAATGGGTTTAGCAACACGCCCTAG
>NZ_JBQYEY010000067.1:0-711 GCF_052656005.1 Nesterenkonia sp. K-15-9-6 | reverse complement strand
GCTCGGGGTGCTCGACGGGCAGCTGGGGATGCTTGACGGGCAACACCTGCTGGACCGGGTGGCGCCCCGGGCTCTGGGACTCGGCGGTCTCGATCGTCTCGGTCGTCTCGGTCATCGCGGTTGTCTCGGTGGTCCCGGCCCCAGCGGTGCTGGCGCTACCGGTGGTCCTGTCTCCACGGGTGGTGTGGGTGGTGCAGTGCGCATCGGGGTCTGCCGGGGCGGGGATGGTGTGGTGTTGGTGGCCGCGGGCGACCGCGCGGAGCCGATTCGCGATCGCTGCGGCCGCCACTGTGGGCAGTCGGGCCTCGAGGTAGCTCATGGCGTGGTCGTCGTGCTGGAGGCGTACCCATCGATCCGCCCGGGCACGGTCGCAGTCGGCCTGGTATTGGGCGGGGTCCAGGGTGGCGGTGTAGCGGCGCAGCCAGGCTCGCAGCTCACCGAGGGTCATCCTTGCCGCCGCTGCGGCGGCCGCAGAGTCGAAGTCCTCGAGGTGCGCAGCGCGGATCAGGGTGGTGGCGGTGGTGGTGATCGCGCGCAGTCGGGCGGTGTCGATGATCCCGGCCAGATAGGTCTTCCAAGTGACCGGCAGGGTGGTCCGGGCGGTGCGGGCGGCGGTCAGCATCCCGGAGGCGACCTGTTCGCTGACTCCGAGGATGTGGGCGGTGTCACCGGTGGCGGCCTCCCGCAGGGCGCGGCGGGTGTGATGGTCGA
>NZ_JBQYEY010000066.1:0-742 GCF_052656005.1 Nesterenkonia sp. K-15-9-6 | reverse complement strand
GTCAGATATCTCTCTGCGTGCCACAAGGACAGACTCGCCGACGACCGACGCTCCACCCTTTAGCAACACGCCCTAGTCAGACGAGTCGTCATCGAACGGATCATCAATATCCTCCAACTGCCGAGGATTATCAACATCGAACTCTTCTTTGCGCTCCCGGCGATTCTTATCAATCACCCGCTCGTACGCTTCCCGCATACTCGGATCATCCGACAACCGGGTTTGGTAATGGGAGCGGAAAGCATCGCCTTCTGCCGTGCTCGCAATGAGGAAACCGCGCCCTTCCGCCAACCCAGCACCGTAGAAGATCTTCTCGTACTGAAAGATCCCCTGCGTGTTGCCTGGATTCTCGCTCAACCCCAGGCGTTCCGCGATCTCCTCCGCCACCTCGTAGGTCTCCTCCAGATCATCGAACGGCACATCGAACCCCACCCGCTGCCGGAAGACACCATCTCCCTCAGGACCCGGAGCCGATTCAGCTTCATGGAGCTCCGCGCTCCAGGGCTCACCATCAATGGTCGCCACGTCGTCCCCGAAGTACTCCCGCATCACCTCCACCACGATCTCCAGCTCAGCCATCTGCTCCTGATGGGTCAATCCACCCTCGATATCTATCAACCCCTCACCAGCAGTGCCCTCAGCCCCCGGGGTTCCCTCGCCGTTTTGGGGCTCTTCGCGTTTGAGGGTGTAGAAGCTGGGACGCGCGCCGGAGTCGGCGTGGCGGTGGATGGATAGAAGTCGA
>NZ_JBQYEY010000065.1:0-759 GCF_052656005.1 Nesterenkonia sp. K-15-9-6 | reverse complement strand
GCCCCATACCTCCTGCGGCGATCAGCCCCCGGCCGCACTTGCCCCGGCGACTATCAACAACGTCATGCCCTCCTACATCTAGGGCGTGACCTGTTCTGGTGGTTGACGACCACAGGTCTCATCGGCGCTGCTGGAAGTTCACGCCTGGCCGTCGCCTGCGGGCGAATGAGCCCATCATCGGGACCAGCCGTCGAAATCTCCGCAGGGCCGCGGTAAGTTTCCGACCAAGAACCGTGGAAGGCAGCGGGGACCGTCTCACCTTCGGAGATGGCACGAACAAAAAGGTAGACACAGTTATATGGGCCACGGGATATCGGCATGATGACACCTGGATTGATATCCCCGGTGCGCTCAACGAACACGGCGTCCTTGCGAACCAAGACGGCGTCACTCCTGCAGAGGGGCTCTGCACCTTGGGGCGGCCGTGGCAGCGCGACCGAGGGTCTTCATTGCTCGGCTATGTCCGCCGAGACGCTGAAAGGTCGGCCCATCGCCTCGTGCGACAGGCTTCGTAACGGCGACGTTCATTCGGCTACTGGTAGTTGCGAGGGTGGTAAATGACCGTCGGTAGAGGGTGGGATCAGCATCTTGACCTTCTAGTTGACTTGAAGGTTTACGCTGAGTCGTCGCCCCTAAGAGGCGACCCCGGGAGTCAAACCGCCATGCGCTGCGAGGAGAGCAACTAGGGCATGTCTGACAATTATGTAGCGCCCGTCCTGCGAGACTGAGTAGATGTCGAGGTTCCAGGTGCTCTCCGAT
>NZ_JBQYEY010000064.1:0-764 GCF_052656005.1 Nesterenkonia sp. K-15-9-6 | reverse complement strand
CCGGTCTGTGGTGTATGCGGCACCAAGCTGGTCAAGAACGGCAAGACCAGCGCTGGGCGGACGCGGTGGCGGTGCAAGAACTGCGGTGCCTCGGCCACTCAGTCCCGGACTGATGTGACCAGCAGGGCTGAGATCACTGACTTCATCAGCTGGATACTGGGCCCCTCCTCGATGCCCCGGCACACCCATAGCCCCCGCACATTCCGACGCAGAACCTCATGGTGCTGGGATATCGAAGTCCCTCAGCCTGACCCGACCGGGGAGGTTCACCGGCAGGTCATCGTTGATGGCACCTACTTCAACGGATGGTGCGTGCTCATCGCTCACAACGGCACCCATGTGATCGGCTGGCAGTGGTGCGACAAAGAATCCAAAGCCGCCTGGGCAGCCCTGTTCAAACGGTTCCCTGCCCCGGATGTGGTGGTCACTGACGGCGGCACCGGACTCAGGGCCGCAGTCGATCAGCAGTGGCGCCGCACCCGTATCCAACGCTGCTACTTCCACATCCGCGCCGCCGTCATCCGGCACACCACCCTGAACCCACGACTGCCTGCTGGCCAGGAGATCCTGGCCCTGACCAGGGATCTGATGAGAGTCCAGGAGCTCGATGCCGCTGCGACCTGGATGGGCGCCTACGCCTCCTGGGAAGCGAGATGGGAGTCCTTCCTCAAGCAGCGCACCTACGCGAAGAAAGGCGTAGAGCGCCCCTCCTGGGCTAAGCCGAACCAGAACTGGTGGTACACCCACATCCGGCTGCGCCGAGT
>NZ_JBQYEY010000063.1:0-813 GCF_052656005.1 Nesterenkonia sp. K-15-9-6 | reverse complement strand
TGGAGCCCCTGGCAGCCTGACCCAGAATCACAGGATCGAAGGATCACGGCTCATACACCACTCCACCGGACTTGACCCTGACGGTATTCGTCGGCCATGACGGGTCGCTTTCAGCTATGCACCGCCGGTCATGCGGCCGGTGGTGTCGAAAGCCGCGAGTTCGTCGGGGTGGAGTTGGTGCTGGACGACGAAAGAGCGGTCCTTGATCCGCCACAACCCCTGCCCGACCCCGAGAGTGGGTAACAGTTTCTGTTCGGTGCCGGTCAGTCCCAAGGTTTGGGCGGTGGTGCCGAGTTGGTCGGATTCTTGCCGGTAGACGATCCTGGTCTCCGCATTCGCCAGCAGACTGTTGGCTAGGGAGCGCATGGCGGAGCCGGCGTAGCCGACGTTGTCCAGGTCAGTGAGCTTATGAAACACCAGCAGGTTGGCGATGCCGTAGTGGCGGGCCAGTCGCCAGTGGGCATCCATGCGCCGCAGCAGTGCCGGGTGGGACATCAGTCGCCAGGCTTCGTCGTAGACCACCCACCGTTGGCCTCCATTGGGGTCAAGGAGGGCTGATTCCATCCACGCTGAGGCGCAGGTCATCAACACCGAGATGAGAGTGCTGTTTTCGGTGACGCGGGAGAGGTCGAGGCTGATCATCGGCAGGGAGGGGTCGAACTCGACGGTGGAGGGGCCGTCGAAGAGGCCACCGAGGTCGCCTGCGACTAGGCGGCGCATGGCGTGTCCGACTAGTTGTAGGAGGGCATGACGTTGTTGATAGTCGCCGGGGCAAGTGCGGCCGGGGGCTGATCGCCGCAGGAGGTATGGGGC
>NZ_JBQYEY010000062.1:0-814 GCF_052656005.1 Nesterenkonia sp. K-15-9-6 | reverse complement strand
CGCCGGCAGCTGAAGTGGTCGGCTCGTCGGATCCATCTGCACCTGATCACCGGCGGGATCGACCCGCTGCCCCAGCAGCATGGGCTGGCCACCGGCGAGATCCACCCGCCGGTGCGGATCAGCCTGCGCACCGTGGGCCGGTGGCTGGCGCGACGGGGGATCTCCCGGCTCCGGGATCTCACCCCGAACGGGGAGAACCTGCGCACCACACCGTCGGTGATCGAGGCCGAGCATCCCGGGGCCATGGTGCATCTGGATGTCAAGAAGGTCGGCACCATCCCCGACGGAGGCGGGCACAAGATCCACGGCCGGGGCAGCAGCAAAGCCAAGGCCTCCAAACGCGGCTCCGGGGCCAGAGTCGGCTATACCTATCTGCACTCGGCCGTCGACGGGTACACCCGCCTGGCCTACACCGAGGCGCTGGCTGACGAGCAGCAGACGACCACCGCGGGATTCTTCCACCGGGCCAGGGCCTTCTACGCCGCTCACGGCATCAGCATCGATCGGGTCATCACTGACAACGGCAACAACTACCGCTCCGCGCTGTTCCACCAGACAGTGACCGGGCTGGGTCATCGACATCAGCGGATCAGGCCCTACACCCCGAAGCACAACGGCAAAGTCGAACGCTACAACCGGCTGATGGTCGACGAGATCCTCTACACCCGGGCCTACGATTCCGAACAGGCTCGCCGACAGGCCCTGCAGGTCTGGGTCAACCACTACAACTATCATCGGCCCCATACCTCCTGCGGCGATCAGCCCCCGGCCGCACTTGCCCCGGCGACTATCAACAACGTCATGCCCTCCTACA
>NZ_JBQYEY010000061.1:0-969 GCF_052656005.1 Nesterenkonia sp. K-15-9-6 | reverse complement strand
CTAGGGCATGTCTGACAATTATGTAGCGCCCGTCCTGCGAGACTGAGTAGATGTCGAGGTTCCAGGTGCTCTCCGATGCCCAGTGGTCGATGATTGAGGACATGTTGCCCCGCCCCACGGGCCGCAAGGGTAGACCCTTCGCCGATGCGCGGACGATGGTCGAGGCGATCATCTACCGGTATCGGACCGGCATCGCCTGGCGCGATCTGCCTGAGGTCTTCGGTCCCTGGCAGACGGTCTGGACCTGGCACCGGCGCATGGCCGCCGAGGGCACCTGGGATCGGGTGCTGGAGCGGCTGACCGCGGCAGCTGACGAGGCCGGCCAGATCGACTGGACGGTCTCGGTGGACTCGACGATCGCTCGTGCTCATCAGCACGCGACCAACATCAGTCGCCACACAGGGGGCTGGATCGAACTACACGAATCCGCAGACCCAGCCGCAGGACCGGACGGTTCCAGAGCCGCCTGATCATGCCCTGGGCCGCTCGCGCGGCGGGCTCTCGACGAAGATCCACCAGCTCGTCGACGGCCGAGGGCTGCCGCTGGTGGTGCTGCTGAGTCCCGGTCAGGCCGGCGACTCGCCGATGCTGGTCCCGCTGCTGCAGCAGCTGAGGGTCGGCCGCCGCCTCGGGCGGCCACGGACCCGGCCGGATGGACTCTGCGGGGACAAGGCCTACTCCTCGCGGGCGATCCGCAAGCATCTGCGCGCCAGGGGCATCACCGCCCATATCCCCGAGCCCGAGGACCAGAAAGGTCATCGGCTGCGGCGCGGATCAGCTGGTGGCCGGCCGCCGAACTTCGATCCGGACGCCTATCGCGGTCGCAATGTCGTCGAACGCCGCTACTGTCATATCAAGCAGTGGCGTGGGATCGCGACTCGCTATGACAAGCACGCGCTGACCTATCGCGCTGCTGTCGTCCTCAACGCGGTGATCGCCTGGACCGCACATTTGTCAGACATGCCCTAG
>NZ_JBQYEY010000060.1:0-1025 GCF_052656005.1 Nesterenkonia sp. K-15-9-6 | reverse complement strand
TCCTGGGCTCAGGCATCGCCTCCTGTGGACCCCGAGGTCCCAGCATTGGGATCAGAGAGCTGGTACTTCTCGATCGCTTCCTCCGCCAGGCCTGGGTCCAGGGTGTTCTCTTCGGCCAGCATTTGCAGAGCACGGATGACCATGGAATGAGCATCAATACGGAAATGCCGACGCGCAGCAGCCCGGGTATCCGAGAACCCGAAATCATCTGCCCCTAGAGTCGCGAACCTGTTCGGGATGAACTGCCGGATCTGGTCCGGGACCTGCGTGGAGTAATCCGTGGTCGCGATCACTGGACCCGAAGCCCCGGCCAGCTGTTCAGTGATGAACGGGGTCTGCGGCTCTCGAGATGGATCCAGCATCGCAGAAGCCTGTACCGCCAGTGCTTCACGACGCAGCTCGTTCCACGAGGTCACTGACCACACATCAGCAGCCACCCCCCAATCAGCGGCCAGCAGCCGCTGGGCCTCCAACGCCCAGGGCACCGCGACCCCAGAAGCCATCAGCTGCACCACCGGAGCATCACCATCCAGCTCCAGGCCATGCTCCCCACACCCCTGGGCCGCAGTGACCAATCGATAGATGCCCTTCTTCACACCAGTGACATCCAGGTCTTCCGGCTCAGGACGCTGAGTCACCGGCTCGTTATAGACGGTGAGGTAATACATCACATCATGATCCCCGGCATGATCCCCATACATCTCATAGAGACCCTGTTCGATGATATGAGCGATCTCGTACCCATAGGCCGGGTCATAATGCTTCACCGCTGGGTTGGTCCCGGCCAGGATCGGGGAATGCCCATCGAGATGCTGCAGCCCTTCACCGGCCAGCGTGGTCCGCCCGGCAGTGGCCCCGATGATGAAACCACGAGCCAGCTGATCCGCCGCAGCCCAGAACGAGTCCCCGGTGCGCTGGAACCCGAACATGGAGTAGAACACATAGACCGGGATCATCGGCTCACCATGAGTGGCGTAGCTGGTCCCAGCCGCAGTGAACGCCGCAGTGGCCCCGGCCTCATTGAT
>NZ_JBQYEY010000059.1:0-1069 GCF_052656005.1 Nesterenkonia sp. K-15-9-6 | reverse complement strand
TATAACCGGAGAATGCGTGCTCATCAGCTGCTTGCCGGCACCGATACTAATCCCCGGTTCCTCAGCCTTGCCGAGCGGGAGAAGATCCGTGATCTGCGGGCCCTGGGGACCTCGATGCGGGAGATCGCTTCCCAGCTGGGCAGGCCACATTCGACGATCAGTCGCGAGATCGCTCGTAACAGTGATAGTGCTGGCAGGTACATGCCCTACGGTGCTCAGCGAATGGCTGCACAGCGCCGTGCCCGACCGAAGAGAGCCAAGCTCATCGGGGACTCGCCACTACGTTTGTGGGTGACCCGGAAGCTTTCGCTGCAATGGTCACCGGCTCAGATCAGTGCCACCCTGGTCACAGAGTTCCCCGATGCCCCGGAGATGCGCGTGTGCCCTGAGACGATCTACCAGGCCCTCTACCTGCAAGCCCGCGGCGGGCTGAAGAAGGAAGTCCAGACCGCGTTACGGACTGGACGTACCCGTCGGAAGCCGCAGGGCCAGCAGCGCAGGCCCCGCTCTCTGGGGCAGAACATGATTATGATCAGCGACCGGCCCGCTGAGATCGAGGACCGGTCCGTTCCTGGCCACTGGGAGGGAGATCTGATCATGGGGGCAGGCAACCGCTCGGCCATTGCGACTCTCGTTGAACGCCAGAGCCGCTATGTCATGCTCTGCCATCTGCCTGGGGATCACACCGCTGAGACTGTCGCTGCTGCGGTGACCGCTCAGATTAGCAGATTGCCGCAGCATCTTCGTGGTTCGCTGACCTGGGACCAAGGATCAGAGATGGCACAGCATCACAGGATCACCATCGAAGCTGAACTGCCGGTGTATTTCTGTGATCCCGCCAGCCCCTGGCAACGGGGATCGAACGAGAACACCAACGGCCTGCTGCGTCAATACTTCCCCAAAGGCACAGACCTGGCGGTCCATGGCCCTGAGGACCTTGAACACGTTGCTCACCTGCTCAATGGTCGGCCTCGTAAGACACTTCAGTGGGCCACCCCAGCTGAGAAGATGAGAGACATCATCCTCACCAGCTGACCATCAGCTGGTGCAACGACTCATAGAATCCGCC
>NZ_JBQYEY010000058.1:0-1274 GCF_052656005.1 Nesterenkonia sp. K-15-9-6 | reverse complement strand
GGGTCTGCTGAAGGTTCGGTTGACTTCCTGACTGCTCGAGCGAGCAGAGAGGATAGTCACTATGCCGAAGATCTACTCCGAGGAGTTCCGCGCTACCGCGCTGGAGCTCCTCGATTCCGGGATGACCCAGCAGCAGGTCTGCGAAGATCTGGGACTGTCGAAGTCGACCCTGCAGCTATGGGTGAAGAACCGCAGGATGACCCAGCACGGTTTCGAGCCGTCCGAGACGGTCGAAGATCGCGCTGAGCAGACCAGGATGCTCCAGCGCATCCGCGAGCTCGAGCAGGAGAACAAAGTTCTGCGTGAAGCCGCGGCCTATCTCTCGCAGGCGAACCTGACAATCGGCCGCACCCGCCCAAAATGATGTACCCGCTGGTCCGCGACCTTGCCGCCGCCGGTGTCCCGGTGACGGTGACCTGTCGGGTACTGGGCTTCTCCAAACAGGCCTTCTACAAGTGGAACGCCGCCCCGGTCGCGGCACGGGATCTGGAAGAGGCGCATCTGCTCAATACCGCCTATGACATCCACGCCGACGACCCGGAGTTCGGCCACCGGTTCATCGCCGACGAGCTCACCGCCGCCGGCTATCTGGTCTCGGAACGACGAGTCTGGCGGCTGTGTTCGCAGCAGAGGCTATTCTCCACCACGCAGCGCACCAGGCGCGGCACGGCGAAGAAGCCTGGTCCTGCGGTCACCGATGATCTGGTCAACCGCGAGTTCATCGCCGAGGCGCCGAATCGGCTGTGGCTGACCGATATCACCGAGCACCGCACCGCTGAGGGCACGCTGTATCTCTGCGCGGTCAAGGATGTTTTCTCCAACCGGATCGTCGGCTATGCGCTTGATCGGAGGATGAAGTCCGCGCTGGCGGTGGCCGCGATCGAGGATGCCGTTGCTCGCCGCGGCCGTAACGCGGTCGTCGGCTGTGTGGTCCATTCGGATCGAGGCAGTCAGTTCAGGTCACGGAGATATCAGCGCACGCTGGCGGCCCATCGGCTGGCGGGGTCGATGGGCCGAGTCGGTGCTGCCGGGGACAACGCGGCGATGGAGAGCTTCTTCTCCACGTTGCAGAAGAACGTGCTGAACACGCGGTCCTGGGATTCTCGGGATCAGCTGCGCAGGCGGATCATCCACTGGATCGAGCGGACCTATCATCGACGCCGTCGTCAGCGCCGGCTGGGGAAGCTGACTCCGGTCGAGTACGAGACCGTCTACACTCAAGACGTCGCGTTGGCGGCGTGAAGCATGGAGTCAACCGAACCTTCAGCAGACCC
>NZ_JBQYEY010000057.1:0-1309 GCF_052656005.1 Nesterenkonia sp. K-15-9-6 | reverse complement strand
TGGATCAGGATGGTGTCGGTGGGCTGGGCCAGTACCGGGTGGGTGAGGCCAGTGTGCTGCTGACTTCTCCGGCGGTCGAAGAGGCTGCGGCGATGATCTATGACACCATCGGGGAGATCGATGCCACGATGGAGGACACGGTCAATGATCTGCTCGATGTTGCGGATCTGATCTCGGTGATTCCGGGTGCTTCGCTCTCTGCTGAGGTGTCCTCGAATATGCAGGAGGAGATCTTCGCGGCGATTCTCGCGGAGCCGATCACCACGAATAATCAGGTGCTCACGGTGGACTTCTCCACCGGTACTGCGCAGCTGCATCTGGATCAGCTGCTCTCTGGTGAGCTGCGTCCTGGTCAGCCCACGGGGATGAATAATCAGAACCCGAACACTGAGCTGATCGATGATGAGATCTATCCGATGATCGCGGAGACTGTCCATGATCTGATGGAAGAGGTCACCAACATCACGGTGGGCGCGATCGAGGGCGCGTTGGCTTCGGTGACCATTGATTATGAGGCGACTCTGGGTGGTGCCACCGCGACGGGCTCGCTGAATCTGATGGGTGATGAGATCAACGAGTTTGAGTGCTCGGGTGGTCTTCCGGGTGTTTGTGCCACGTTGAGTGCTGTGACTGGTCTGCTGCAGGAAGCTGTGGTGCCGGTGCGGGACTTCGTGATCAGTGATGCTGGTCAGGAGATCTTTGATCTGTTGATTCGGGATATCAAGACCGGTGCGATCACGGTGCCGATCCGTGAGGCGTTGGAGCCGTTCATCGAGACGCTGGCCACGGTGGTCTCGGTGCAGCTGAATCACCAGGTCGAGGAGTATTGCGAGACTCCTGAGGGTGAGCAGCGGCTGTCTTCGTTGGAGGTCTCGGCGTTGAGCATCGGCCTGTTCGAGGGTGATGGTGCTCGGTTGAACTTCGGTAATGCTGGGGCCCGGGTGGATTCCTGTGGTCTGTTCGAGCAGTTGGAGTTGGGTCTGGTGGTGGATCCTGATTCGGTGCCTGCTGGTGAGTCCACGCAGGTGACGGGTGAGGGTTTCACTCCGGATGCTTCCGCGACGGTGCAGTTGGTTGATCCGGAGGGTAACCCGGTGGGGGAGCCGGTGCCGGCTGAGACTGATGAGGCTGGTGGCTTCACGGTGGAGCTGCCGACTCCTGGGGATGCAGAGCCTGGTGAGTACTCGGTGGTGGCTGTTGATGACACCACGGGTCAGGAGATCTCTGAAGGGTTGAGCATCACGGATCCGGATGATGACGGTGTGATTGATCCGTCGTTGGTGGTGGATCCTGATTCGGTTCCTGCTGG
>NZ_JBQYEY010000056.1:0-1415 GCF_052656005.1 Nesterenkonia sp. K-15-9-6 | reverse complement strand
GGTCAAGTCCCCTGTAGTGGTGTAACTGGTTCTCCGAGTTGCTGGATGATTATGCGGCTTCGAGTTCGGGAAGCTCGTGGTGGTGGTCGTCGTGCTCAGCAGCAGTCTGGCAGCGGGCCAGGACCTCGAGGCCGAGGTATCGGCGGCCTTCAGCCCATTCATCGTTCTGCTCCGCCAGCACCGCCCCGACCAGCCTGGTGATCGCCTCGCGATTGGGGAAGATCCCGACCACGTCGGTGCGGCGGCGGATCTCCTTGTTGAGCCGTTCGTTGGGGTTGTTCGACCAGATCTGGGTCCACACGTCCTTAGGGAAGCTGGTGAAGGCCAGGATGTCTGCCCGGGCGGTATCGAGGTGATCATGAACTGCCGGCAGCTTCTCTGCGACATAGTCCAGCAGCCGGTCGAATTGAGCAGTCACGCTGGCCGGGTCGGGCTGGTCATAGACGCTGTGCAGCATCGCTTTGACCGCAGGCCACATGCTCTTCGGACACACGCTCATCAGGTTGGCCGCATAGTGGGTCCGGCACCGCTGCCAACAGGCTCCGGGCAGATTCGCAGCAATGGCTTCGACCAGCCCGGCGTGAGCATCGGAGGTGACCATCTTGACTCCGGTCAGACCGCGGGCGACCAGGTCGGCGAAGAAGGTGTTCCAGGCGGTGGCGGTCTCTGCGGTGGCGACCTGGACTCCCAAGACCTCGCGGTGCCCATCGGCGTTGACTCCGGTGGCCACCAGCACCACCGCGTTGATGACTCGGCCGCCTTCACGGACCTTCATGGTCAGCGCGTCAGCGGCGACGAAGGTGAACGGGCCAGCCTCGCCCAGCGGGCGGGTGCGGAATTCGGTGATGTGTTCATCGAGGTCGGTGGCCATCCTGGAGACCTGGGACTTCGACAACGAATGGATGCCAAGAGCCTTGACCAGCTTGTCCATCCGGCGGGTGGAGACCCCGGCCAGGTAGGCATCAGCGACCACGGTGATCATCGCCGATTCGGCCCGTTTGCGCCGTTCGAGCAGCCATTCGGGGAAGTAGGTGCCTTGGCGGAGTTTGGGCACGGCGACGTCGATGGTGCCAACCCGGGTATCGAGGTCGCGGTGGCGGTACCCGTTGCGGTGGGTAGTCCGCTGCGCGCTGGGCTTGCCGTACTCCGCACCGATGACAGCGTCAGCATCGGCTGAGAGCAGGGCGTTGATCATGGTCTGCAGCAGATCACGGAGCAGATCTGGTGAGGCCTGACCCAGGGCTTCCTTCAACACGGTGGCAGGGTCGAGAATATGGGTAGCGGTCATCGTGGTGATGTCCTTTCGAGTGGGTTGTAGGAGATTCCTCGAAGGGGTCACCCGATGGCCGCGTCCACGTTCAAGACGAAGATGGTCACGGCCTCGGGAGGGTTACACCACTCTATGGGGCACTACT
>NZ_JBQYEY010000055.1:0-1425 GCF_052656005.1 Nesterenkonia sp. K-15-9-6 | reverse complement strand
AGTAGCGTCCGGCAGAGTGGTGTACGAGCAGCGGTGAGCAGTCCCTCGGAAAGAGGGTGACGGCCACCGTGTGTTCCTTCGAGTGAACCTTCCAAAGCACTCTCGAAAGGACCAACGATGATGACCGCCACCCCTTCCAGTATCGACCTTCGCGCCCTGTTGGAGGAACAGCTCCTCCAGGCCAGCCCCGATCTGATCCGGGACATGCTGCAAATGTTCATCAACACCCTGCTCTCGGCAGAGGCTGATGTGGTCTGCGGGGCCGAGTACGGTACCCGCGATGCCGCCCGGGCCAACCGGCGTAACGGCTACCGGCACCGGGACTTCGACACCCGGGCAGGAACCATCGACGTCGCGGTGCCGAAGCTGCGGGCCGGCTCTTACTTCCCCGAGTGGCTGCTGGAACGCCGCAAACGCGCTGAGCGGGCTCTGACTTCGGTGGTGGCCACCTGCTACCTGCTCGGGGTCAGCACCCGGCGGATGGACAAGCTGGTCGGGTCCTTGGGGATCGAGAATCTCTCGAAGTCCCAGGTCAGCGACATGGCCGCCGAGCTCGACGAGCAGGTCGAAGCCTTCCGCAACCGGCCCTTGGATGCTGGGCCGTACACGTTCGTCGCCGCTGACGCTTTGGTGCTCAAAGTCCGCGAAGAAGGCCGGGTGGTGCCGGTCCATGCCTTGGTGGCCACCGGTATCAACAACGACGGTCACCGCGAGATCCTCGGAATCCAGGTCACCTCAGCTGAGGACGGGGCCGGATGGCTGGGTTTCTTCCGCGACCTGGTAGCCCGCGGTCTGAGCGGCGTCAAGCTGGTCACTTCCGATGCGCATCCGGGGTTGAAGGCCGCGATCGCTGCCACCCTGCCCGGGGCATCGTGGCAGCGGTGCCGGACCCACTTCGCGGCGAATCTGATGAGCGCGACCCCGAAGACTTCCTGGCCGTGGGTGAAGACCCTGCTGCACAGCATCTATGACCAGCCCGAAGCCGACGAGGTTCACGCCCAGTTCGACCGGGTCATCAATGCTCTGGATGAGAAGCTGCCGAAGGTCGCCGACTACCTGGGCCAGGCCCGAGAGGAAATCCTGGCCTTCACCGCCTTCCCCAAGAGCATCTGGCGGAAGATCTGGTCGAACAACCCCAACGAGCGGCTGAACAAGGAGATCCGCCGCCGCACCGATGTCGTCGGGATTTTCCCCGGCCGCGATGCCATCATCCGGCTGGTCGGAGCAGTGCTGGCCGAGCAGCATGATGAATGGGCCGAAGGCCGCCGATACATGAACCTTGATGCCATCGAAGCCGCCCAACAGGTCGGTGCCACCGAGACCATCGAGGAGGTCAGCGCCCCAGCCCTGGAGCCCCTGGCAGCCTGACCCAGAATCACAGGATCGAAGGATCACGGCTCATACACCACTCCACCGGACTTGACC
>NZ_JBQYEY010000054.1:0-1444 GCF_052656005.1 Nesterenkonia sp. K-15-9-6 | reverse complement strand
GGGGCTCTTCGCGTTTGAGGGTGTAGAAGCTGGGACGCGCGCCGGAGTCGGCGTGGCGGTGGATGGATAGAAGTCGAGGCCTTCCGATGATGGAGGTTCCTACACCTAATCCATCCAGAAGACCTCGACGATGTCCCAGCCTACTTTCACGACCCCTGACCTCAATAGCTTCTGCCTGCTCGATGACCTCGGCCTGAGGGTCACTGGTCAGCAGATCCACCACGATCGAGCAATACTGGAATGCCGCCTGGCCGAAGACGATCCGTGGTGCCGACACTGCGGCGGTGAAGGCATCCCGCGGGGCACGGTGGTCCGCCGCCTGGCGCATCTTCCCCTGGGGTGGCGGCCGACCACCCTGTGGGTGCGGGTCCGCCGATACCGGTGTACCGACTGCGCTCGGGTCTGGCGTCAGGACACCAGTACGGCTGCGGCACCCAGGACGAAGCTGAGCAGGCATGCGGTGCTATGGGCCCTGAAGTCGGTAGTGATTGACAGGATGTCCATCGCCAGGGTGGCTGCCGCCCTGGCGGCTTCCTGGCATACCGTCAACGACGCCGTGTTGGCCGCCGGCCGGCAGCTGCTGATTGAGGATCCTCACCGGTTCGAGGGTGTGAAGGTCATCGGGGTCGATGAGCACTGCTGGCGCCACACCGGCAGGGGGTCCCACTACGTCACTGTGGTCATCGACCTGACCCCCGTGCGCGAGGGCACTGGCCCGGCGAGGCTGCTGGACATGGTCCCCGGTCGTTCCAAGGCCGTGTTCAAGACCTGGATCGACGCCCAGAACGAGGACTTCCGCAACGGCATCGAGGTGGTGGCCATGGACGGGTTTTCCGGCTTCAAGACCGCCACCGCCGAAGAACTCCCCGAGGCCACTGCGGTGATGGATCCCTTCCATGTGGTCGCCCTGGCCGGGGACGCGTTGGACCAGACAAGGCAACGGGTCCAGCGTGAGACCACCGGGCACCGCGGCCGTTCAGGGGACCCCCTCTATGGGGCGCGCAAGACGCTGCGCACCGGGGCTGACCTGCTCACCGAACCCCAAGACCGCAGGCTCCGGAAGGTCTTCGCCGCTGATGAGCATGTGGAGGTCGAGGCCACCTGGAGCGCGTATCAGAAGATCGTCGCCGCCTACCGGTGCGCCTCCAAGCCTGCTGGCAAGCAGATGCTCAACGAGGTGATCAACTCGCTGCGCCGCGGGGTCCCGGCCAGGCTGGTCGAGCTGAAGAAGCTGGGCCGGACGCTGAACCGCCGGGCGGTCGACATCCTGGCCTATTTCGACCGCCCGGGCACCTCCAACGGGCCCACTGAGGCGATCAACGGCCGTCTCGAGCACCTTCGCGGCACTGCTCTGGGGTTCCGGAACCTGGCCAACTACATCACCCGAGCGCTGCTGGACACCGGAGGATTCAGACCCCTGCTACACCTTCATCTGCGATGAGCC
>NZ_JBQYEY010000053.1:0-1631 GCF_052656005.1 Nesterenkonia sp. K-15-9-6 | reverse complement strand
GAGACTCAGGAATGGTTGGAGTCTTTTGATCAGTTGGTGGAGGTCCATGGCACCGAGCGTGCGGAGTATATGATCCGTACCTTGCTCCAGCGTGCTGGAGCGAAGTCCATCGGTGTGCCGATGGTCACGACCACCGATTATGTGAACACGATCCCGGTGGATCAGGAACCAGAGTTTCCTGGGGATGAGGAGATGGAGCGCCGGTTCCGTCGGATCCTGCGGTGGAACGCGGCGATCATGGTGCACCGGGCTCAGCGTGATGGTGTCGCGGTGGGTGGTCATATCTCCTCCTATGCGGGAGTGGCCACGCTCTATGAGGTCGGGTTCAATCATTTCTTCCGCGGCGCGGATCATCCTGGTGGTGGGGACCAGGTGTTCTTCCAAGGACATTCCTCTCCGGGCAACTATGCTCGCGCGTTTCTCGAGGGCCGGCTCACCGAGGCCCAGCTCGATGGGTTCCGGCAGGAGATCTCCCGGGCCCCGGAAGGGCTGAGTTCGTATCCGCATCCCCGTCTGATGCCAGATTTCTGGCAGTTCCCCACGGTCTCGATGGGCATCGGGCCGATGAACGCGATCTATCAGGCCCAGTTCAATCGGTATCTGCATCACCGCGGCATCAAGGACACCTCGGATCAGAACGTGTGGGCGTTCCTCGGTGATGGTGAGATGGATGAGCCGGAGTCTCGAGGGCTGTTGCAGCATGCGGCCAATGAGAAGCTGGACAATCTGCATTTCGTGATCAACTGCAATCTGCAGC
The DNA here is from genome assembly GCF_052656005.1 of Nesterenkonia sp. K-15-9-6. Classification (NCBI taxonomy): domain Bacteria; kingdom Bacillati; phylum Actinomycetota; class Actinomycetes; order Micrococcales; family Micrococcaceae; genus Nesterenkonia; species Nesterenkonia sp. K-15-9-6. The sequence continues at coordinate 874 of NZ_JBQYEY010000053.1, read as the reverse complement.
GCTTGGATGGCCCGGTCCGGGGCAATGGCAAGATCGTCCAGGAGCTGGAGGCGTTCTTCCGCGGAGCGGGATGGAACGTGATCAAGGTGCTCTGGGGTCGGGAATGGGATGATCTGCTGGCCCGTGATGATGATGGCGAGCTGGTCCGGATCATGAATGAGACCTTGGATGGGGACTATCAGACCTATAAGGCTGAGTCCGGGGCCTTCGTGCGGGAGCATTTCTTCGGTCGGTCGGCCAAGACCAAGGCCATGGTCGAGGACATGTCTGATGATGAGATCTGGAACCTCAAGCGTGGGGGTCATGATTATCAGAAGGTCTACTCGGCGTATCAGGCCGCAGTGTCCACCACGGGCAAGCCCACGGTGATCCTGGCTCAGACGATCAAGGGCTATGGGCTGGGTCCCAGCTTCGAGGGTCGTAATGCGACCCATCAGATGAAGAAGCTGACCATCGAGGACCTCAAGCGGTTCCGAGACACTCTGCGGATCCCGATCACTGATGAACAGATCGAGGCCGACCCGTATCAGGTGCCGTATTACCATCCGGGTGAGGACTCTGAGGAGATGGCTTATCTGCGGGCTCGTCGGGCCGAGCTGGGCGGGGCGCTGCCGGCCCGCCGGGTAGAGGCCGGCGCGCTGGTCCTGCCGGGGGCGAAGACCTATGCTCAGGCGAAGAAGGGCTCGGGCAAGCAGCAGGCGGCCACCACGATGGCGTTCGTGCGGCTGCTCAAGGACCTGATGCGGGATAAGAACATCGGGCATCGGATCGTGCCGATCGTTCCGGATGAGTCCCGGACCTTCGGGATGGATTCCTTCTTCCCGACCGCGAAGATCTATAACCCCAAGGGACAGAACTATCTCTCGGTGGATCG
>NZ_JBQYEY010000052.1:0-1752 GCF_052656005.1 Nesterenkonia sp. K-15-9-6 | reverse complement strand
ACGCGCTGACCTATCGCGCTGCTGTCGTCCTCAACGCGGTGATCGCCTGGACCGCACATTTGTCAGACATGCCCTAGATGAACCTGGTCGAGCGCCTGCAGAGCGTCTTCGTCGCAGCCGCCGTACTGACTGGCCTTGCCGTGGGGTTGCTGACCCCGGTCGGTGAGGCTGGCGAATATGTGGTGATCCCGGCCCTGCTGGTGATGCTGGTGGCGATCTTCGTGCAGATGGACCCCACCCAAGTCAGTGAAGTCCGCCGAGCTAAGTCCCTGGTGGCCGCCAGCCTGGTGCTGAACTACCTGTTCACCCCCGCCTTGGCCTGGGCCCTGGGAGCCGGGCTGCTCTCGGTGACCAGCCGGACCTGCGGATCGGACTGCTGCTGTTGCTGGTGACACCGTGCACTGACTGGTACCTGGTCTTCACCGCTGTGGCCAAGGGCCACACCGGGATCGCAACGGCGTTGTTGCCGGTGAACCTGGTGCTGCAACTGTTGTTGTTGCCGGTCTACGTGCTGCTGCTCGGCGGGGAGGCCGCCATGGTCGATGCATCCACCCTGGCTGAGGCGGTGCTGCTGATGCTGCTCACCCCGCTGGTGACCGCCTTCCTGATCCGCTGGGTCACCCGCAGGACCAAGGGAGCACAATGGCAGCACGAGACGCTGAACCCGGCGGCTGGCCGGCTGGTGGTGCCGCTGCTGTGCCTGGCCGTGTTCGCGATGTTCGCCTGGCAAGCCCCCGTTGTGGCCGAACACGGCACAGAACTGGTCCTGCTGCTGCCTGCCCTGGCCGGGTTCTTCATTGTCGTCCCTCTAGTGGCCACCGCGGTCTCCAAGCTGATGGGACTGCCCGGCCCCCAGCGGGTGACCCTGACGATGGTCACCACCGCCAGAAACTCACCCATCGCCCTAGGAATCGCCGTCGCTGCGTTCCCTGACCGGCCCCTGATCGCCGTGGCCCTGGTGGTCGGCCCGCTGATCGAACTGCCCATACTGGCCCTGCTGGCCCAACTCGTCCGTCATAAAGAGGCCGGGCTCCAGGGCTCCGCTGACCGGAGGATTGAAAGATGAGGATTTCAGAAGTCACAGCACGGACCGGGGTTCCGGCCACCACGCTGCGCTATTACGAAGACCTCGGCCTGATCACCTCCCAGCGTGGCCCCAACGGGTACCGGGACTACGACCAGACCGTGATTGATCAGCTGGAGTTCATCGCCACTGCTAAGAAACTCGACCTGGACCTGGAAGAAATACGGTGGCTCTCCCAGGTCATCGCCACAGGCACCTGTACCGCAGTCCGAGAGAACCTGCGCCCAGTGCTTGCTGACCGGCTGGCTCACGTCGAGGAGAACATCCAACGGTTGACCCGCATGCGCGCCCTGATTACCGAAGCACTCAACCACGTGGTCTCCTGCCCCGACAGTGATCAGCCGTGCAAATCAGAATGCGCCTTCCAATCGCTGGCAAAGATGGGATAAGGAGGAAGTACCGTAGCTGTTCATGACAGCCCAGGCCCCTCTATATGTGGGGGTTTATCTCGTCCTGTTCCTGGGCGCGTGTGAGTGAAGAACCCTTCACGCAGCTTCGAGGCCCGCACTGTGGCGGCCCACTTCTGCGCATAGCCCAGGAGTTGCTGCACGGAGTTCGACGGCACCACGCCCTGATTTGTGGTCACCCACGGATGGGTCTGCTGAAGGTTCGGTTGACTTCCTGACTGCTCGAGCGAGCAGAGAGGATAGTCACTATGCCGAAGATCT
>NZ_JBQYEY010000051.1:0-1934 GCF_052656005.1 Nesterenkonia sp. K-15-9-6 | reverse complement strand
CCGTCGGGCGTCCTCACTGTTTGACGGAGCCCAGCATGATCCCCCGCACGAAGTACTTCTGCAGGAACGGATACAGACAGATGATCGGCAACGTGGTCAGCAACATCGTCACCGCCCGCACATTCGAGGCGATCTGCGTCGCCTCCGCCGATTCCCCACCCAACTGCTCAGTCCCCGTCGCTCCCGCCAAAAGATTCCGCAGATACACCGTCACCGGATACAGCTCCCGACGATCCAGATACAGAAACGCCTGGAACCACGCATTCCAGAAACTGACCGCATAGAACAGGATCATCGTCGCGATCACCGCCTTCGACAACGGAATCACCACCCGCCACAAGATCCCATACGTCGTCAACCCATCAATCTGCGCAGCCTCTTCCAACTCCGTCGAGAAATTCTCAAAAAACGCCTTCATCACCAACAGATTGAAGATACTGATCGCGTTCGGCAACACGATCGCCCAGATCGTATTCGTCATCCCCAACGCATTGATCAACACATAATTCGGGATCAGCCCACCATTGAAGAACATCGTGAACACCGCGACCCCGATGAAGAACCCCCGACCCTTCAGATGCCGCTTCGAGAGCGCATAGGCAAACGACGTCGTCAACACCATCGCGATCGCCGTGGCCACCACCGTATAGATCACCGTATTGGCATAATTACGCCAGAACATCGCATCCGACATCACCACCTCGAACGTGGTCACGTTGAACCCCCGCGGGATGATGTTGACCTGCCCGGAGTTGATATAACCCTCCGAGGAGAACGACTGAGCGATGATGTTCACGAACGGATACAACGTCACCGCGCAGATCACCACGATCAACACACCATTGACCACCCGGAAGACCGAATACGACCGCGAATCCCTGATCGCCGTAGACCGCGAACCACGCGGCCCCCCACCCCCAGGCACACCCGAGGACCCCGGACCACCCGGAGGCACCCCCGTCCCAGCAGGCCGCACCCTCTCCGGGGCTTGCGCATTGATAGTCACCACAGGCTGTTTCCTCCCAGCTTTCGTGCGATCCCATTGGCCGAGAGGATCAGGATCAACCCGATGATCGCCTCGAAGAGCCCGATAGCGGTCGCATACGAGAAGTTCGAACTGGTGATACCCACTCGATACACATAGGTGGCAATGATGTCCGCGGTCTCATAGATCAACGGGTTATAGAGCAACAACACCTTCTCGAACCCCACCGCCATGAACGTGCCCACATTCAGAATCAGCAGCACCACCATCGTGGGCATGATCCCCGGGATCGTGACATGCCACATCTGCTTCCACCGATTCGCCCCATCAATCCGAGCCGCTTCATAGAGCTGCGGATCAATCGTGGTCAACGCCGCCAGATACAGGATGGTCCCCCACCCCACCGTCTGCCACACCTCCGAGGAGACATAGATCGCCCGGAACCACTCCGGCTGCTGCATGAACGCGATCCGCTCCACCCCGAAGACACCCAACACCTGATTCAACGTCCCGTTCAACGAGGTCAGTTGCAACACGATCCCCGCCACAATCACGATCGACATGAAATGCGGCAGATACGAAATCGACTGAGCCACCCGCTTGAACACCGTGGACCGCAGCTCGTTGAACATCAACGCCAAGACGATCGGCAACGGGAAACACACCGCCAACGTCAACCCACCCAGAATCACCGTGTTCCAGAACACCCGCCAGAACGTCGGATCATGGATGAACATCTCGATGTAATGGAACCCCACCCACTCATCACCAAAGATGCTCGACCCCGGACGGAACCGCCGAAACGCGATCACATTCCCCGCCATCGGCAGATACCGGAAGATCAGCAGAAACACCACCGGCAGCACCAACAAGCTGTACAGCCGCCAATCCTTCCGCAACGCATGCCGCCACGTATTGGTGTCATTGGTCCCCGCATACCCACCCCGAC
>NZ_JBQYEY010000050.1:0-5677 GCF_052656005.1 Nesterenkonia sp. K-15-9-6 | reverse complement strand
CGGATCATATACTCCGCACGCTCGGTGCCATGGACCTCCACCAACTGATCAAAAGACTCCAACCATTCCTGAGTCTCTTCCGGATCCACATCCGGCAACTGGTTGGTCAGACCGCTGCGAATATGTGAGATCTCTTCACCAGCGCTCACTGAGCCACCTCTTTCCAAGGATCGACGAGCAGGCACCGAGATCCAGGGCAGGGATGCGCCCCAGCGGCACCATCGAGGTCGGGCGGATGACGCCGCAGAACGGGTCACGTTCCGCAGCACGAAGGGAGCCCGGAGGGTGCCCACCCAGCACCCTCCGGGCCGTCAGCGGACGGGAACCTGCCACGCTGCAGGCCCCGTCAGGTCATCAGCAGTAGCCGGCGACGTCGGCCCAGGCCTCCGGCGCGTCCTCGACGCCGTCCCGAGCGATGGTGGCCTCGATGAGCCCGTATGGCCGGTCTGCCGCATAGAAGACCTCATTGGGGTTCTCGAGACCGAACCGCTCGAGGTCATAGGCGAAGTGGTGCTTGTTCGGGCAGGAGAACCGAATCTCGTCGATCTCGGGCACCTCGGTGATCACCTTCTGGCCCATCTGGTACAGCGTGTGCTGCAGGGCATAGGAGTAGTGGTCGGTGAAGGTGCTGAGAATGATGGACCGGACCTTCGCATAGGTCGCCTCGAAGTCGACGCCGACGGTGGTGTTGTAGCGCCAGCGCGTCGCGATGTCCGTGGCGAGGATGCGATCCTCGGTCTCCGGCAGCGTCGTGTACCTGTCCTTGGGATAGCCCACGAAGCCGGACTCGGTGGTCTTCAGCACCGTGAGGCCGTAGAACCCCGACAGGAGGTGGTCGCGGTCGCCGTCGCGCTTGAGCACAGCGGTCCGCACCTCCGGCGCCGAACGGAAGAAGGAGTGGTCATGCCCCTCGATGCGGGACCAGCCGTACTCCTCGGCCGCCCAACGTCCCCCGGTGACCCAGTCGAACTCGCCGGTGAAGTGGTCGGCCAGGGTGAGCAGGAAGTGCTCGGGAGAGCTGATTCCGACTTCCTTCGCCTTGGCGAAGATGGTGTTCTTCTGCGTGTCGGTGGCCACCACGTGTCCGTTGTCGCCTTCGGTGTGGGCGGCGTCGAAGTCGCCGTGGAGCTGCGAGGTCACATTCAGGTCGCGCAGCTCGTGGCGTGCGCTGTCCCGATAGACGCGGACCACGCGGTTCTCCGCCTTGCCGTACTGGTTGGACGAGAGACGCACTGCGCTGGTGGTCGTCTCCTGTGGCACTGCACTCATGGTCGTCTCCTTGTGTTGAGAATAGGCCTGCGGGGCAGCCGCCGAGAGCTCCCTGACCGCGAGGGCGGCGCGGGGGCCTCAGCTCCTGGGTCAGCTGCCGCGGTAGGTGGAATAGGCGAACGGGCTCAGCAGCAGCGGGATGTGGTAGTGCGCCTCCCCCGCCTTGACGGTGAAGTCCACCGTCACCACGGGGTGGAAGCTCTCCTGTCCACGTGCCGAGAAATAGGCACCCGTTCCGAAGATGATCCGGTAGTCACCGGGCTCCAGGGTCTCTGGGCCGAGGTCCGCGACGCGGCCGTCCGCGTCGGTGACCGCGGCGCCCAGCTGCTGGCCGACGGCGCTGAGCAGCTGGATCTCCACGCCGCGCGCGGGCGTTCCGGCGGTGGCGTCGAGGACATGGGCTGTGATGTAGCTCATCGAAGAAGTCCTTCCAATCGCAGGGCGGCGATCTCTTCGAGCTGCTGCCCGATGATCTCCAGCTCCCGTGCGGGGTCGAGGTCGAGGCGGCGCTCCAGCTCGGTGAGCACCTCCTGGTGGGTGCGGCCAGCGGCCCGAATGAGGAAGACCCGGCCGAAGCGCTCCTCATAAGCCCGATTGCCTGCGTCGAGGCGGCGCAGAATCTCGGCGTCAGCATCACCTAGCCCGCCCTGCTCTCGTCGCGAGTGGGCTGCTTCGGCCGTGTCGGAGTCGTCACGGTCGCCGATCCGAGGGTGACCGGCGAGCGCCTCGTCGATCTCCTCCTCGGTGAGGGGATGGGCGATGGTGTGCGCGAGCTCGAGGGCCTCCTCGACGGAGGAGAAGGGGCGGCGAGCCGACAGACCGTCGACCCAGCGACTCACCCTGAGGCATGATTGCAGCTGGGCGCGAGCATCGCCGTCGGCCGCCCGGTTGAACTCTGTGAGGCTCACCCTCATCTCCCCTGCTTTCCGCATCGTGGATAACTTATTCCGCTACGTGCAAGTGTGATCCACCTCTCCAGCCCGTGTCAAGCCACTCGGACACCGCCTCGCTACCCCATCCCAGAAGTCCACAATCTGGACAACTTATTTCGTTCCGTGGATACTATGCAGTACAACGGAGTCCGAGACACCGGAGTGCAAAGGAGCAGCTCGTATGACGATCACGACAACAGAGCCCTATTCAGTTCCCGGGCGGGACCAGATCCTCACCGATGAGGCACTGGCCTTCGTGGAGGAACTGCACCGCCGGTTCGCCGGCACCCGGGACGAGCTGCTGGAGGCCCGCCGGGCAGCCCAGCAGCGGGCGGCCGAGACTGGACGTCTCGACTTCCTCCCCGAGACCCAGGAGATCCGCGACGGCGACTGGAAGGTCGCCGAGCACCCCCCTTCCCTGCAGGACCGCCGCGTGGAGATCACCGGCCCGCCTGCCCCGGCGAAGATGGCCATCAACGCTCTGAACTCCGGGGCGAAGGTCTGGCTGGCCTGCCTGGAGGACGCCTCCTCCCCCACCTGGTTCAACGTCATCGACGCGCAGAAGAACCTCTACGAGGCGGCGCGCGGCACGCTGCAGTTCACCTCTCCTGAGGGCAAGGAGTACCGGCTCCGCGATGATGTGGACCTGCCCACCGTCGTCGTGCGCCCCCGTGGCTGGCACCTGCCGGAGAAGCACCTGGAGATCGATGGTGCGCCGGCGGTGGGCGCCCTCGTGGACTTCGGCCTGCACTTCTTCCACAATGCGACGCTGCTCCACGAGAAGGGCCTGGGCCCCTTCTACTACCTGCCGAAGATCGAGCACCACCCGGAGGCCAAGCTCTGGGACGACATCTTCACCTTCTCCGAGGAGCGCCTGGGGCTGCCGCATGGCACCGTGCGCGCGACCGTGCTGATCGAGACCATCCCCGCCGGGTTCCAGATGGACGAGATCCTCTACGCGCTGCGCGACCACGCGTCCGGGCTCAACGCCGGACGCTGGGACTACCTGTTCTCCCTCATCAAGTACTTCCGCGCCTCCGGCTCCGAGTTCGTCCTGCCGGACCGTGCCGAGGTGGGCATGACACAGCCGTTCATGCGCGCCTACACCGAGCTGCTGGTGAAGACGTGCCACCGTCGCGGCGCTTTCGCCATGGGCGGCATGGCGGCCTTCATCCCCAACCGCCGCGAGCCGGAGGTCACGGAGAAGGCGATCGGCAAGGTCCGTGACGACAAGTCCCGCGAAGCCGGTGACGGATTCGACGGCTCGTGGGTCGCCCATCCGGACCTGGTGGACATCTGCCGCGAGGAGTTCGACGCGGTCCTGGGTGACCGGCCGAACCAGATCGACCGTCAGCGCGACGACGTCGACGTCAGCGCCGAGGATCTGCTGGCTGTCGGCAAGGCGGAGGGCGACGTCACCGAGGGCGGTGTGCGCATGAACCTCTACGTGGCGGTCTACTACACGGCCATCTGGCTCTCGGGCAACGGAGCGGTGGCCATCCACAACCTCATGGAGGACGCCGCGACCGCGGAGATCTCCCGGTCGCAGGTGTGGCAACAGATCCGCAACCGCACCGTCACTGCGGACACCGGGGCCACAGTGGACGCGGACCTGGTGGAGCGCCTGCTCGGCGAGGAGGTCGAGCGGCTGCGCGGCGAGATCGCCGACGCGGAGACCTTCAGCCGGTACTTCGAGCCCGCTGCGGACATCGTGCGCCGTCTGGTGCTCGACACCGACTATGAGGACTTCCTCACCCAGCCGGCCTACGAGCTGCTGGACTGAGCGTCCGCATCCGCAACGGCTGACCGGCGCTCAGTCGGCGGTCGGCATCAGGAGGCGCAGCCCCTCGTCGTAGAGGGCTGCGCCTCCTGTCGTCTCCGGGCCTGTCGCCTCCGGGCCTGTCGCCTCCGGGCCTGTCGTCTCCCGGTCGGGCGTCTCCGGGGTTGGGTGCAGCAGGGCGGCGTTCTGCTCCGCCGCCACCGCCCCGAGCGCGAAATGCATGACGATCTGGGCGCGCTCGTGAGCCTGGTCGGAGGCCAGGCCCAGCCGTTCCAGGCCGCGCCGCAGGGCTGGGACCGGGGGCAGGCCAGGGTTCAGTCCGAAGGCGATGAGCATCAGGTCGGCGCCGTCTCGGATGGGCAGCACAGTGGCCCGGAAGCGTCGCATGAGCTCCTCCACACCGACCGTGCCAGGCGGATCCGCCAGCGGGGCCAGGATCCGGTGGGCCACATCGGCCAGCAGCTGCTGCTTGCTGGGCACGTGGTAGTAGAGGGCCCCGGGGCGGACGTCGAGCTCTCCCGCCAGGCGACGCATGGACACGTCCTGAAGGCCGTAGTCCAGCAGCAGGCGATGCGCGGCCTCGACGATGGCGGCGGCTGAGAGCGGCATGATGATGTCTCCGGGTGCGGGCGGGGCCTCAGAGGCCGTGGTCGCGGAAGAGCTTCTCGTCCGGATCTGTGAGCGATTCCTCCAACAGCCAGCGGTTGGTCCGCAGCGCCTGGAGGTTCTTCGCGACGACGGTGTCGCGGGTCTTCGCCACCGCCTCGGCGAGCAGCCCCACCTGCTCCTTGAACTCGCGGGCGTGCGTGGGCTTGGCACTGTCCGGGAGCTCCAGGAACAGCTCCAATGTCCGCGGGAGGTGCCGCGTGATGGTCATGCGAACGGCGTCCTGCTGCTCCGGCAGGCGCTCCAACGTGGACCACCGTTCCACGATCTCCTCGAGACCGACGACCATCATGCGCAGCTGCCCCTGAGTGGAGGGAGGGAGCTTGTCAGACCCGGTGCGGATGGTCTCCGTCAGGGATGCCAGCTCCTGTCGTAGGCTCTCCTGATCGTCGGTGAGCGCCTGTGTGCGGCGCTGGGAGGACTGAGCCATCCCGCTCATCGTGCCATAGGTGGCCGCGGCTCCTGCGCCGCCGAAGACCAGCCCTGCCAGCAGCGCCCACGGATTGGGCAGCATGATGATCAGCAGAGCTGCGAAGAGCACGACGAACGATGCGGCGGAGGCGGTCACCTGGAGGCGACGGCGCCGGTGGTCCCCTCCAGCCGGGTGCCCGATCATCTCGGAGCCGATGACTTCCTCCTCCTCGTCGGGGATCGTCAGTGGACTCCAGCATATCCAGAGACGACGAAGGGGCCCGATCTGACGATCGAGCCCCTCATCTGGTGGTCGGGGTGACAGGATTTGAACCTGCGACCTCCTCGTCCCGAACGAGGCGCGCTACCAAGCTGCGCCACACCCCGGTGTTTCTGATCCGGCCGCCTGGCGGCTTTCACAGAAGACCATACTAGCCAAGACGCCTGCCGGTGCCAAAACGGCCCGGCATTCATCAAGGTCTGAACACAGCTGACGCCCGCGACGACGGCTCCCTTGCCGTCGTGCGGGCGTCAGCACTGTGAAGTGGTGTCCGGCGGTGACCTACTCTCCCACACACTCCCGTGTGCAGTACCATCGGCGCTGTGGGTCTTAGCTTCC
>NZ_JBQYEY010000049.1:0-5983 GCF_052656005.1 Nesterenkonia sp. K-15-9-6 | reverse complement strand
GAGAAGTTGCTGTCCGGAGGGCGGCTCGGGACCGGGTTTGACAGCCGGAAACGAGATGTTCTAGGATAGAAAAGTTGCTTCGGAGCGATCCGGAAAGCGAAAATTGACAACAGAGAATATGATATGATATTCTAGGTTGGCGGTTTTCTTCCGGTGGTGCCGGTAGCGCCTGTTGTTTGAGAACTCAATAGTGTGCCAAGTTTGTTGATACCAAATTATTTGATTGTTTGGTTGGCGTGGGGCTTCCACCCCCGTGGAAGTGATCACGTATCAGCCATGGATCGCTGACTGGTGTGCTTGCTGGTGGTCCCTGTGAGGGATGCTGTGTGGGTGATCGTGTTTTTCCGGCATGGTCGTCTGTGTGGTGTCTTGGGGATCGTCTGGTGGGTGTGCTGGTTGTTCTATCAGTTTTTGATGGAGAGTTTGATCCTGGCTCAGGATGAACGCTGGCGGCGTGCTTAACACATGCAAGTCGAACGATGAAGCCCGTGCTTGCACGGGTGGATTAGTGGCGAACGGGTGAGTATCACGTGAGTAACCTGCCCTTGACTCTGGGATAAGCCTGGGAAACTGGGTCTAATACCGGATACGACCAGTCCTCGCATGAGGTGCTGGTGGAAAGATTTTATCGGTCTTGGATGGACTCGCGGCCTATCAGCTAGACGGTGAGGTAACGGCTCACCGTGGCGATGACGGGTAGCCGGCCTGAGAGGGTGACCGGCCACACTGGGACTGAGACACGGCCCAGACTCCTACGGGAGGCAGCAGTGGGGAATATTGCACAATGGGCGCAAGCCTGATGCAGCGACGCCGCGTGCGGGATGACGGCCTTCGGGTTGTAAACCGCTTTCAGCAGGGAAGAAGCTTTTGTGACGGTACCTGCAGAAGAAGCGCCGGCTAACTACGTGCCAGCAGCCGCGGTAATACGTAGGGCGCGAGCGTTATCCGGAATTATTGGGCGTAAAGAGCTCGTAGGCGGCTTGTCGCGTCTGCTGTGAAAGCCCGGGGCTTAACCCCGGGTGTGCAGTGGGTACGGGCAGGCTAGAGTGCAGTAGGGGAGACTGGAATTCCTGGTGTAGCGGTGAAATGCGCAGATATCAGGAGGAACACCGATGGCGAAGGCAGGTCTCTGGGCTGTTACTGACGCTGAGGAGCGAAAGCATGGGGAGCGAACAGGATTAGATACCCTGGTAGTCCATGCCGTAAACGTTGGGCACTAGGTGTGGGGGACATTCCACGTTTTCCGCGCCGTAGCTAACGCATTAAGTGCCCCGCCTGGGGAGTACGGCCGCAAGGCTAAAACTCAAAGGAATTGACGGGGGCCCGCACAAGCGGCGGAGCATGCGGATTAATTCGATGCAACGCGAAGAACCTTACCAAGGCTTGACATGGACCGGATCGCTGCAGAGATGTAGTTTCCCTTCGGGGCTGGTTCACAGGTGGTGCATGGTTGTCGTCAGCTCGTGTCGTGAGATGTTGGGTTAAGTCCCGCAACGAGCGCAACCCTTGTCCTATGTTGCCAGCACGTAATGGTGGGGACTCATGGGAGACTGCCGGGGTCAACTCGGAGGAAGGTGGGGATGACGTCAAATCATCATGCCCCTTATGTCTTGGGCTTCACGCATGCTACAATGGCCGGTACAGTGGGTTGCGATACTGTGAGGTGGAGCTAATCCCTAAAAGCCGGTCTCAGTTCGGATCGAAGTCTGCAACTCGACTTCGTGAAGTTGGAGTCGCTAGTAATCGCAGATCAGCAACGCTGCGGTGAATACGTTCCCGGGCCTTGTACACACCGCCCGTCAAGTCACGAAAGTTGGTAACACCCGAAGCCCACGGCCCAACCGGTTTTCCGGGGGGAGTGGTCGAAGGTGGGACTGGCGATTGGGACTAAGTCGTAACAAGGTAGCCGTACCGGAAGGTGCGGCTGGATCACCTCCTTTCTAAGGAGCTTGGGCTCGAGTTCGAGTCCGCCGCCTGATGCTCACCGAGTGTGTGAGCTGGTGGTCTGCTCAAGGGTGGAATATCAACATTCTGTCGCTGCGTCTGTGCGTCTGGCTGTTCAGTACCTGGTGCTGGTTCCCTGTGTAGGGGGCTGGTGGTGGTGGAAGTCGGTCGGGTGTGTGGGTGTGGTGCTTGGTACACTGTTGGGTCCTGGGACAACAGGCCTGGCTGCGGTGGCGTTGGTCGTCGTGGTGGGTTCTGATGTTTCTGGATCTGTTGCCCTGGCTGCAGGTAGCCGCATTGGGGGCATCATCGGGCCGCAGCATCCTGGTTTTGGGGTGTTGTGGTGGTGGTGTCTGGTGTGGTGATGGTGGTGGGGGTTGTTGTTTGGGAACTGCATAGTGGACGCGAGCATCTTTGTTTCTTAATGTGAAACGTGGTCAAGCATCGCATCGTTGTCATGGCCCTGTTGGGTTGTGGTGGTGGTGTTGTGTTGTCCTTGGTTGAACACTTGTGTGTAAGTGTTGAAGGGCGCATGGTGGATGCCTTGGCAGCAGGAGCCGATGAAGGACGTGGGAATCTGCGATAAGCCTGGTGGAGTTGATAACCGAGCGTTGATACCAGGATTTCCGAATGGGGAAACCCCGCATGCTGTTATGGTGTGTGACCGCCGGCTGAATGTATAGGCCGGTTGGAGGGAACGTCGGGAAGTGAAACATCTCAGTACCGACAGGAAGAGAAAACAAGAGTGATTCCGTGAGTAGTGGCGAGCGAAAGCGGATGGGGCTAAACCGTGTGCGTGTGATACCTGGTAGGGGTTGCGTGCGCGGGGTTGTGGGACATTCCGTCCAGGGTCTACCAGTCCTGGGGGTTGAGGTGCGGGCGTATAGACGAACACGTTTGAGTGCGTGACCGGAGAGGGTGGGAGTCCCGTAGTCGTAATGCGTTCCGCCGGCCTGTGAGTGTATCCCGAGTAGCACGAGGCTCGAGGAATCTTGTGTGAATCTGCCAGGACCACCTGGTAAGCCTGAATACTCCCTGCTGACCGATAGTGAATCAGTACCGTGAGGGAATGGTGAAAAGTACCCCGGGAGGGGAGTGAAATAGTACCTGAAACCATGTGCCTACAATCCGTCAAAGCATCCTGCGGGGTGTGATGGCGTGCCTTTTGAAGAATGAGCCTGCGAGTTAGTGCTCAGTGGCGAGGTTAACCCGTGTGGGGCAGCCGTAGCGAAAGCGAGTCTGAATAGGGCGTTTGAGTCGCTGGGTCTAGACCCGAAGCGGAGTGATCTACCCATGGCCAGGTTGAAGCGCGTGTAAGAGCGCGTGGAGGACCGAACCCACCTAGGTTGAAAACTGGGGGGATGAGCTGTGGGTAGGGGTGAAAGGCCAATCAAACTCTGTGATAGCTGGTTCTCCCCGAAATGCATTTAGGTGCAGCGTTGTGTGTTTCTTGCCGGAGGTAGAGCTACTGGATGGCCGATGGGCCCTACAAGGTTACTGACGTCAGCTAAACTCCGAATACCGGTAAGTGAGAGCGCAGCAGTGAGACTGTGGGGGATAAGCTTCATGGTCGAGAGGGAAACAGCCCAGACCACCGGTTAAGGCCCCTAAGCGTGTGCTAAGTGGGAAAGGATGTGGAGTTGCTTAGACAACCAGGAGGTTGGCTTAGAAGCAGCCACCCTTGAAAGAGTGCGTAATAGCTCACTGGTCAAGTGATTCCGCGCCGACAATGTAGCGGGGCTCAAGCACACCGCCGAAACCGTGGCAATTCTCATCTTTGGATGGGGGTTGGGTAGGGGAGCGTCGAGCACAGCGGTGAAGCCGCGGCGGAAGCCTGTGGTGGAGCGTGTTCGAGTGAGAATGCAGGCATGAGTAGCGAAAGACACGTGAGAAACGTGTCCGCCGAATGACCAAGGGTTCCAGGGTCAAGCTAATCTGCCCTGGGTTAGTCGGGACCTAAGGCGAGGCCGACAGGCGTAGTCGATGGACAACGGGTTGATATTCCCGTACCGGCGAAGAACCGCCCATGGTGAACTGGTGATACTAACCACCCGAACCACACTGGACAGTCTCTTTGAGTCTGCGTGTGTGGGGAGCGTGGGACCTGAACTGGGGAGCCAAGCGTATTAACAGGTGTGACGCAGGAAGGTAGCCGGGCCTAGCGATGGTTGTCTAGGTCTAAGAATGTAGCCTGGTTCCTAGGTAAATCCGGGAGCTGTTGAGGGTGAGATTTGATGGGCCCCACCGTTTGGGTGGGGATCCGGTGATCCTATGCTGCCGAGAAAAGCATCGACGCGAGGTTCTAGCCGCCCGTACCCCAAACCGACACAGGTGGTCAGGTAGAGAATACCAAGGCGATCGAGAGAATCACGGTTAAGGAACTCGGCAAAATGCCCCCGTAACTTCGGGAGAAGGGGGGCCTCACCCGTGATCCGCACTTGCTGCGGGGAGGCGGGTTGGGGCCGCAGAGACCAGGGGGAAGCGACTGTTTACTAAAAACACAGGTCCGTGCGAAGTCGTAAGACGATGTATACGGACTGACTCCTGCCCGGTGCTGGAAGGTTAAGAGGACGAGTCAGCTGCTTTCGGGTAGCGAAGCTCAGAATTTAAGCCCCAGTAAACGGCGGTGGTAACTATAACCATCCTAAGGTAGCGAAATTCCTTGTCGGGTAAGTTCCGACCTGCACGAATGGAGTAACGACTTCCCCGCTGTCTCAACCGTGAACTCGGCGAAATTGCATTACGAGTAAAGATGCTCGTTACGCGCAGCAGGACGGAAAGACCCCGAGACCTTTACTATAGCTTGGTATTGGTGTTTGACATCACTTGTGTAGGATAGGTGGGAGACTGTGAAGCGGTCACGCTAGTGGTCGTGGAGTCATCGTTGAAATACCACTCTGGTGTTGTTAGGCATCTAACTTCGGGCCCTGATCGGGTCCAGGGACAGTGCCTGGTGGGTAGTTTAACTGGGGCGGTTGCCTCCCAAAGAGTAACGGAGGCGCCCAAAGGTTCCCTCAGCCTGGTTGGCAATCAGGTGTTGAGTGTAAGTGCACAAGGGAGCTTGACTGTGAGACAGGCATGTCGAGCAGGAACGAAAGTTGGGACTAGTGATCCGGCGGCACCGTGTGGAAGGGCCGTCGCTCAACGGATAAAAGGTACCTCGGGGATAACAGGCTGATCCTGCCCAAGAGTCCATATCGACGGCATGGTTTGGCACCTCGATGTCGGCTCGTCGCATCCTGGGGCTGGAGTTGGTCCCAAGGGTTGGGCTGTTCGCCCATTAAAGCGGTACGCGAGCTGGGTTTAGAACGTCGTGAGACAGTTCGGTCCCTATCCGCTGCGCGCGTTGGAGATTTGAGAAGGTCTGTCCTTAGTACGAGAGGACCGGGACGGACGAACCTCTGGTGTGTCAGTTGTACTGCCAAGTGCACCGCTGATTAGCTACGTTCGGGATGGATAACCGCTGAAAGCATCTAAGCGGGAAGCCGGCTTCAAGATAAGATCTCCGTCACCCTTGAGGTGTGAAGGCTCCCAGCTAGACCACTGGGTTGATAGGCCGGATGTGGAAGCACGGACTGAAGACGTGTGAAGCTGACCGGTACTAATAAGCCGACCACTTACACCACACACACTTTCCTCACGTTTGTTGGGGTTGGTATGGGTGTTCAACAAGAATCATGTTTAAGAAATTGCGTGTTCGCGTCCACTAGGCGGTCCCTGATCAACAAACCCTGTCCCCTCGTTGTTGTGTTCTCTCGTGTTGTCGGGGGGATGCTGTGAGGGGTGGCAGCTAATTGAATACGACTCATGCGCGCCTCGGGTTGGTTGAGGTGTAGTCGTTACTGGATTTACCCGCTGTTGGTATCGTGCCTGCTTGTGTGTAGGTGGTGGTGCTGGTGGTTGGGTTGAGAGAGTTACGGCGGTCATAGCGTGGGGGAAACGCCCGGTCCCATCCCGAACCCGGAAGCTAAGACCCACAGCGCCGATGGTACTGCACACGGGAGTGTGTGGGAGAGTAGGTCACCGCCGGACACCACTT
>NZ_JBQYEY010000048.1:0-6088 GCF_052656005.1 Nesterenkonia sp. K-15-9-6 | reverse complement strand
GATTACCATCCTGCGGGCGGGAGTCCGTTCGTTTTCTCATCGCCCCGCCGGCTCCGACAACCTCATGCCCCACAACACCTAGAATACGCTGCGGCAAGTTACGGAGACGTACACCTTCGGACAGGGAAACTCGCATCCCGTTATTGGCGAGCTCCAGCGCGATTTGGAAACCAGAGTTTCCACCCCCGACTACAGCGATGTCTTCACCGCGTAGCTGACTCGGGTTCCGATACTCCTCGGAGTGGATCTGCAAGACCTGCGGGTCAAGCCTGTTGGCCAGGGCGGGCACGAAGGGCGAACCGAAAGCCCCCGTCGCGACGACAACAGCTCTGGCCTTCAGGGGCTCCCCGCTTGCGAAGTGCAGCCGAAAATCCCCTGCCGCTCCGTTCAATTTCGTCACACGGGTGTCGAGGTGAACGGGTAGGGCGTACCGTTCGGCATACATCGCCAGGTAAGCAGCCACCTCATCTTTGCCAGGGTACTTCCAAGGGTCACCAGGAAAAGCGAATCCAGGCAGTGAGTTGTACTGTGCAGGCGTGAACAAGCGCAGAGAGTCCCAGCGACGTGCCCATGAGGCACCCACCTTGCTGGCCGCCTCGAGTAGCCGGAAGTCGACTCCCGCTTCGGCCAGGTAGTACCCGAGTGCAAGACCCGCTTGGCCCGCACCGATAACTGCCACATCAACCCGATCGGGCGTTTCCAGCCTCATGACAGTACCTTGTAGTCCGAACCTGACCCTGCCTTGGCGGGGACAACAGGACGCGCTGAGGGGTAATGAGAGGTTCGGGTACGAGCCGCGCGTAACCCGTTGAGAATGATGACGACCTCGGCGAGCTCGTGAATGAGGACGACGGCGGCCAGGCCGATCACGCCGAAGAGCGCCAACAGTGGTAACACCGCGATCAGGACCAGGGAGAGGATGATGTTCTGGTTGATGATCATCCGTCCTCGCCGGGCGTGCGCCAGGGCTTGAGGGATCAGGCGGATGTCTTCGCCGGTGAAGGCCACATCAGCTGATTCCACCGCGGCATCGGAGCCGGTGGCTCCCATGGCGATGCCTATATCTGCGGCGGCCAATGCTGGGGCGTCATTGATGCCGTCACCAATCATTGCCACCCGGTTGCCTGCCCGCAGTTCGGTGATGGCGGCGGCTTTGTCTTCTGGGCGCAGCTCTGCGCGGACATCAGTGATCCCGGCTTCAGCCGCTAGAGCATGGGCGGTGCGCGTGTTGTCACCGGTAAGCATGGTAACCTTGACCCCGGCACGGGTAAGCCGCTGGATCGCTTCTACTGCTTCTTCGCGCAGTTCGTCCCGCACACCGACAGCCCCGACTGCCTCCCCCTTGTGGTGGATGATCACCACGGTGTTGCCCTGCTGCTCCAGCTCAGTAACCTGATCAGCGAGCGAGCCGGGGCCAAGCCACCGGGGACTGCCCACCGCGATTCGGCTGGCCCCGATAACTCCGGTGATGCCCTGTCCAGGGTGCTCAGTGATTTCGGTGGCCTGCGGGGCATCAGCCGCCGCATGGGTGATGGCTGCCGCAAGGGGGTGCGTGCTGTGAGCTTCCAGTGCTGCCGCCCAGTCCAGCACCTGCTGCTCGGTATTCCCGGGGACAGTCAGCACAGCGCTGACGGTGGGACGGTTACGGGTCAGTGTGCCTGTCTTATCGAAGGCCAGGTGGCTTACAGATCCCAGTTGCTCGAAAGCTGCACCGGACTTGACGATCACCCCGTGGTTGCTGCCGCCGCCGATGGCAGAGACCACGGTGATCGGTACCGAGATCGCCAACGCGCATGGTGAGGCGGCTACCAGCACGATGATCGCTCGGGTGACCCACTCCATGGGGTCTCCGAAGATTGAACCCAGCGCCGCGATCAGTATCGCCAGCAGGAGTACACCGGGAACCAGGGGACGGGCGATGCGATCAGCCAGTCGGGCACGTTCACCCTTCTCCGCCTGGGCCTGCTCGACCAACTGGACCACTGTGGTCAGCGAGTTGTCTGTTCCCGGTGCGGTGGCTTCGACCTCCAAGACCCCGGTGGTATTGATCGACCCGGCCAACACCTCATCACCAGGGCCAGTCTCTACCGGAATCGACTCACCAGTGATCGCTGAAGTGTCCAGGGCTGAACGTCCGGTGCGGACCACCCCGTCAGTGGCTAGGCGTTCCCCGGCCGTCACCCGGATCAGCTGACCCGGCACCAGAGTAGAGGCAGCCACCTGCCGCTGATCGCCAGCCTCGTCGACGATGGTGGCGCTGGCTGGCAGCAGGTTCAGCAGGGAACGCAGCCCGGAGCGGGCTTTGTCCATCGCCCGATCTTCCAAGGCCTCTGCAATGGAATAGAGAAAGGCCAGAGCTGCGGCTTCTTCGATGTAACCCAGTGCAACCGCTCCAGTGGCGCTGATCGTCATCAACAACCCGATACCCAGGCGGCGACGCACCACCAGCGCCCGCAAAGCACCAGGAACGAACTGAGAAGCCCCCAACAATAGGCTGACCCAGAACACCGCCAGCGTCACAGTCGAAAGCGGGTCCTGATCTGCTGCCCCGGTCCACTCCAACACCCACCCTGTGGCCAGCAGCAACCCCGAGACCAGTGGAATCAGAACACGACGATCCCCCCACCACTGAGGCTCTTTAGTGCTCTCCGCAGAAGCCGTGTTCTCACTGGGGGAAGCACACCCGCAGGCATCCACGCTCATCGCTGCACCTGCTCTCCGCCAGCGCAGCACCCCTCCGGGCACACCGGGTCAAGACACTCCGCACCCTCATCGACTGCCAGGGTTGTCTCCACCAAAGCGTTCAGCGCCCGCGACAGGTGAGGGTCAGCGATCTCATAGCGGGTCTGACGGCCCTCCGGCTCAGCGACCACGATCCCGCAATCCCGCAAGCACGCCAGATGATTCGACACATTCGTCCGCGTCAACTCCAGGTCACGGGCAAGCTTGGCCGGATAACCCGGCTCATCCAGGAGGGACAACAAAATCCGGGACCGGGTGGGGTCAGCCATAGCGCGGCCCAACCGGTTCATCACATCAAGACGAGAAGCAATAGTCAGCACACACTGACCATACAGCGAACGATGACTAGTCAGCAAGTAGTGACCTAACCAGAAGGCTACCTTCAGTACGCGGGAGGTTGCAGGCGCACCTGGTGGGCATGAGCCACGACAACACCAGACACCCCTCGCGCCGAACCAAGAAGTCCAAGCCCTCAGACACAGAGCTTGATGTTCCGGCGGTGCTTCCTCATGTGATCATCACCGTTATCGAGCCGACCGGGACTCTGGCGGTCACCGTAGATGGCGAGGACTTCCCCGCACCAGAAAACGTGGCATGGTCTCGTGCCCGATTCGGCGAGCTGCTGGACGCGGTCACTGAGGACCGGACTCGGACGGTGCGGATCGAGGTTCACGAAACCGACGGGTCCACTTTTACTGACATCATCCGAGCCCGCAGGCGCACACCCACCACCCCAAACCCCGAGGCGGAGCAGGCAGAGAGCGCACGGTCTAAGGCCAGCGGGAAGGCGGCTGCGGCCACGGTCTTGGGTGAGGGGTTCCTGCCCGGTGAGGACGTGGCTATCGCTGCGGTGGTCACCGACACCACCGCCAATGACGACGGAGAGGTCGAGACCCGTCTGACCCGGCGGCAGAAGACGACCTTGCGTGCTGGTGCTGAGGTGCTGGTCTTCGGCCGGTCCTCGGGGACCACACTGGTGAGGCGGCTGCCATGACCCGGGGCATCACTCCGGGGTCTCACCAAGCCGGAGGTATGGGTGATGAGGTCACCAACGCCCTGATCATCCTGCTCATGGTCACCGCAGGCATTGCAGTGATCCTGCGTGCCGCTGGCACTGTCGCCGCCTGGATCACCGGCGCATCACTGCCGGAAGCTGGCCCGGCTGCCGGGTTGGGGGTTCTGTTCAGCCCTGGTGATCCTGCCGCCGTGCTAGGAGCTGAGGGGCTGCATCCGGTGGCCTACTGGACCGCCAGTGGGGTGATGCTCGCCGGGCTGGCCGGGGTGAGTGCCTGGGTGTGGGTGCGGGTGCGCCGCTGGGGGCAGCAGAAGCAGAATGACCCCCATCGGCTGGCAGGTACTGCCACCAGTGCCGACATCGCCAATGTCGCCACCTCCAAGGCCCTCTTGCGGCGGGCTGAGACGCTGAGGCCTTCCTTGGTGAAGCCGCGGGTTGAGGATGTGGGCTACCTGCTGGGGGCCTCTGCGGGCAAGCAGGTGTGGGCTTCGGTGGAGGACTCGATCCTGCTGATCGGCCCACCCCGCTCCGGTAAGGGCCTGCATGTGGTCATCAACGCGATCCTGGATGCCCCCGGGGCAGTAGTGACGACATCTACCCGGCCGGATAACCTCACCGCTACATTGCGGGCGAGGGAGAAGATCGGCCCGGTGGCGGTCTTCGACCCCCAACACCTGGCAGAGGGCATCCCCGCTGGGATGCGCTGGTCGCCCATCCGGGGGTGTGAGGACCCGCTGACGGCGATGATCCGGGCCACCGGGCTCGCGTCAGCGACTGGCATGTCCGCTGGCGGTGTCGAGTCCGGTGGGTTCTGGGAAGGCAAGACCCGTACTGCCCTCCAATCCCTCCTTCATGCGGCTGCGTTGGATCATCGGTCACCGGCTGAGCTGTTCCGCTGGACTCTGGACCCCTCAGCCGCCGCCGAGGCCGTGACCATCCTCTCCAGCACCCCCAGGGCAGCGATCGGATGGGATGACTCACTGGCCTCGATGCTGGAAGCTGACCCGAAGACCCGGGATTCCATCTGGCAGGGCGTCTCCCTGGCGCTGTCAGCGTTGGCTGATCCTCGGGTCTTGGATGCGGTCTCACCCCGGGCTGGGGAGGACTTCGACCCCGAACAGTTCATCCAGGACCGGGGCAGCCTGTTCCTGTTGGCCACCGGCGCAGGAGCCGGAGCCTCAGCCTCCCTGGTCGCCGCATTCGTCGAAGACCTGGTCGAAACCGCCCGGCGCATGGCCGCCCGATCGCCCGGCGCACGGTTGGACCCGCCGCTGCTGCTGGCGCTGGATGAGATCGGCAACCTCGCACCCCTACCGTCGCTGCCCACGTTGATGGCTGAAGGAGGCGGCACCGGAATCACCACCCTGCCGGTACTTCAGTCGTTAGCGCAGGCGCGGGAGAAATGGTCAGAGAACCAGGCCGGGGCGATCTGGGATGCCGCGATCGTCAAAATCATCCTCGGCGGGGCATCGAACTCCCGGGACCTCCAAGACCTCTCCACCCTCATCGGAGAACGCGACGAGTACACCGATTCAACCACCATCGGGGACCACGGCACCCGCTCCAACCAACGCTCAGTTCGCCGGGTCTCGGTGCTGCCACCAGACCGGATCAGGACCCTACCCTTCGGCACCGGAGTCACCCTGCTGCGGACCGCACCGCCGATCATCACCGACCTGCGCCGCTGGACCCAACGACCCGAGGCCACCGAGTTGAAGGCCGACCGGGAACAGATCGAAGCCATGCTCCAACACCACCCAGGCACCTAACCCGCCGGGGGCTGTGTCTCGGGTGGCGGGGTGCACCTGTCTGGCAGAGGCCACCTGCACCAGGCGGTGGCCGTGGCAGATAAGGAGCCCTGGTCATGGCGATCCATACCCAGCAGTCATTCTCCGGTTTCATCGCCTCAGCACCGCAGCTGAGCTACACCGAAAACGGTGACCCGCGCCTGTTCGTCAAGGTCGGCAAGGAGCACTACCAGCGCGAGGCAGACGGGACCTTCACGCAGAAGGACACCACCTTCCACAACCTGGTGGCCTTCAAAGCCGCCGCCGAACAGGGCCATGAACGTCTGGCGAAGGGCGACAAGATCATCGCCGAAGGCTACGTGCGCGAATACGAGTACACCGACGCCAACGGGCTAACCGCTCCCGGTGAGGAGTTCGTGGCCCGCCGGATCGGTCATGACATGGCCCGCACCCGCTACGAGGTGGAGCGCACGCCCCGCCGCAGTGTCGAACGCGACGCCGCAGGGGGGTCTGCTGAAGGTTCGGTTGACTTCCTGACTGCTCGAGCGAGCAGAGAGGATAGTCACTATGCCGAAGATCTACT
>NZ_JBQYEY010000047.1:0-6264 GCF_052656005.1 Nesterenkonia sp. K-15-9-6 | reverse complement strand
CGGAGAGCACCTGGAACCTCGACATCTACTCAGTCTCGCAGGACGGGCGCTACATAATTGTCAGACATGCCCTAGGCATGCTGTCAGCCCTGGCGGGCCTTGAGGCGGGGGTTCTTCTTGTTGATGACGTAGGTCTTGCCGCGGCGGCGCACCACCTGGGAGCCGGGCTTGTTCTTCAGCGAGCGCAGGGACTTTCGGACCTTCATGGCATCCTCCTAGTGATAATGAGTAGCATTAGCAGTGATCATACGCTTCAACCCTGGAAGGACGCGAATGGAGATCACGCCGGAGGACGAGCCGCAGGGAGCGAGCATCGGAGGGCGGGTGGACGTCGTCGCCGTCGTCGGAGCCTGCGCACCGGAGCGGCAGGAGCTCGCGGCGCGCCTGGCCCGCGCCGAGAACCGGGTGCTGCTGCCCGCGCGCAGGATGCGCGCCGAGCCGGAGGTGCTCGATCAGGCGGTGACGCTCCTGGGCCGGATGCGTGCGGCGCAGGGCCTGGTGGTCGAGCACCCGCTGGAGACGCCGGCCATGGAGATCATCGGCCTTCTGGCCGACCCCACCATGGCCACTCGGCTCTCCGCCGTGGTCTGCGTGGTGGACGCCGCGCATCTGCTCGACGATCTGGAGGCGGAGGACTTCGTGCCGCTGCAGGACGGGGCCCACCACGCGGCCCGGGCGGAACTGATGGTCCAGCAGATCGAATACGCCTCGGACATCGTGCTGGTCAACACCTCCGGCCTTCCGGCTCACCGGCTCCGCACGCTCGAGGCGCTGCTGAGCGCGCTGAGTCCGCGGGCCACGGTGCGACGCGACGGTGGCGTCTCGAACGGATGGCCTCGGCGGAGCACGGAGTACTCCCAGGAGCAGACGAGGGCCGGGTGGATCTGCCAGCTCAACGGGGACTTCGCCCCGGAGGTGACCACCGAGGACGTCACGGTGATGCGGTACGACCAGCTGCGACCTTTCCACCCGGGCCGGCTGCATGCAGTCCTGGAGACCTTCTTCTTCGAACGCGGCGCCGGGCAGGTGCTGCGCTCCGCCGGGTTCTGCCGACTGGCGACCCGGCCACATGTCACCGCCCAGTGGGACCATGTGGGGGCCGGATTCGCCCTGGAACCGGTGAGCTTCGACCACCAGATGCGGGAGGAGGACGAAGTGCTGGCCTTCGGGCAGGACGTCGCCGTCGTCGGGCTCGGTCTGGACACCCGGAGGCTCACCGCGGCCCTGGACGAGGCGGCTCTGGACGACGACGAGCTCGCGGCCGGTCCCATGGCCTGGTCCACCTTCCCCGATCCCTTCCCGGACTGGCGCACCGCACCGAATCTGTGAGCACGGTGAGTCCCACAGGTGCGGGATGGAAGAATGGTCGGCCGTGGACCTTCATCAGCTTGACACGCTCTTCGACGGGCACGCCACGGCGCTCGCTCCGGCCCTGCTGGGCTGCCGCCTGACCGTGGTGACCGTACAGGGTGCTGTCACCGTCCGGCTGACTGAGGTCGAGGCCTACGGTGACCAGGGCGAGGACCCCGGAGCGCACAGCTTCCGCGGCCGCACGGCCCGCAATGACTCCCTGTTCGGGCCTCCGCGGCGCACCTACGTCTACCTGAACTACGGGATCCATCGCTGTCTGAACCTGGCCTGCGGACCCGAGGGCACGGCCGGGGGAGTGCTGCTGCGCGCCGGCGAGGTGCTCGCCGGACGCGGCCTCGCAGTCGAGCGCCGGGGGCGGGACACCGGGGTGAAGCTGCTCTCGGGGCCCGGGCGTCTGGGTCAAGGGCTGGGCATCACGCTCACCATGGACGCCGCGCCGGTGACACTGGTGCCGCCCGAGGCGCCGCAGCCTGCGGATCCGGACCCCGAAGACGTCGCTTTCCTCCTCTCGCCGCCCGGGGAGCCGGTCGGCGAGAGGCTCTGGGGCCCGCGGGTGGGCGTCTCCGGTGTCGGCGGAGGCCCGGAGTTCCCCTGGCGCTGCTGGCTGGCCGGTGAAGCCAGTGTCTCGGCCTACCGGCCGGGTCGGGATGTGCCCGCTCGGGAGGTGCTGGAGCGTCGGCAGAGCTGACGGCGACGCCGTCATGTCCTGTTCACCCTCTTGCGGGTAGGATAGGTGGTCATCTGTTTCAGACATGAGAGCCGTACTGCTTGATGAGTGACACGACCAGCTCGAGCGCATCCGAGGTCATCCCGGATCGTCCGGCCGCGCGCAACGGCCGTTCCGGAGGGCCCTCCGGAGACATGCCCACCGACGGTGAGGTCCCCGTCCCGGCGCTCGACGCCGGCGTCGAGGAGGAGCGGGAGTACGTGGGCCTGCTGTACCGCAGGCTCGACGAGCTCCGCGAGGAGAAGGAGACCCAGCTCTCCGAGGTGCGCAGCACCGGGGCGGTGGGCACCATGCAGAACGTCTCGGAGCGCGACGCCTTCGCCACCATGTATGAGGATCGGCTGGCTCAGCTCAACGCCGTGGACGATCGGCTCGTCTTCGGGCGCCTGGATCTCGACGGCGGCGACTGTCGGTACATCGGCCGCATCGGGCTGACCACCGCCGAGCGGCAGCGGCTCATGCTGGATTG
Source organism: Nesterenkonia sp. K-15-9-6 (assembly GCF_052656005.1). NCBI lineage: Bacteria > Bacillati > Actinomycetota > Actinomycetes > Micrococcales > Micrococcaceae > Nesterenkonia > Nesterenkonia sp. K-15-9-6. The sequence continues at coordinate 3,697 of NZ_JBQYEY010000047.1, read as the reverse complement.
GCGAGCCCCGGAGTCCGGCGTCTTCTACCAGGCCACCGCCTTCGATCGGCAGGGCGTGCGACGACGCCGGCACCTGATGCTGCGGCGTCGGGACGTCCAGGGCGTGGAGGATGAGGTCCTGGACCCAGACCTGCTCGAGGAGACGGCGGAGAACCACGGGGACGGGGCTCTGCTCGCGGCGCTCAACGCCCGGCGCACCGGTCAGATGGGCGACATCGTCGCCACCATCCAGGCGGAGCAGGACCGGGTGATCCGCTCGGACCTGCCGGGAGTCCTGGTGGTCCAGGGTGGGCCGGGGACGGGGAAGACTGCGGTGGCCCTCCATCGGGCCGCCTATCTGCTGTACAGCCATCGGGAGCGGCTGAAGTCCGCCGGGGTGCTGATCGTGGGGCCGAACTCCACCTTCATGTCCTACATCGACCGTGTCCTGCCCTCGCTGGGCGAGACCGGCGTGGTGATGTCGTCGGTGGCTGAGCTGTATCCCGGGGTGCGCGGCGTCGAGGAGCAGGACTCCCGGGTCGCTGAGATCAAGGGGCGGCTGCAGATGGCGGAGGTCATCGGTGCGGCCGTGGCCCAGCGTCAACGCACCATCGCGGAGCCGCGAGAGGTGGACGTCGACGGCGTCAAGGTCTCGGTCACCCCGGCGATGATCAACCGCGCCCGGGAACGGGCCCGGGCTACCGGCAAGCCCTACAACGAGGCGCGGACGACCTTCGTGAAGGTCGTGGTCAAGGACATCGCGGAGAAGCTCGAGCGCATCCTGGCCAAGCGGTCCGAGGGCAACGAGGCGGACCGCTCCTATCTGGTGGAGGACGTCCGCACCGCCCGCGACGTGCGCGTGCTGCTGAACCTCTGCTGGCTGCCGCGGACGCCGCAGAATCTGCTGGAGGACCTGTGGAGCCGGCCGGCCTATCTGGAGGCGGCCGCACCGATGCTGACCCGGACCGAGCGGGACCTGCTGCGGCGGGAACCCGGGGAGCCGTTCACCGTCGCCGACGTCCCGCTGCTCGACGAGGCCGCCGAGCTGCTGGGCGACCTCGACGAGTCCGCCGGACGGGAGGAGGCTCGGCAGAAGGCCGCCCGGGAGCGGCAGCTCGAGGACGCCCGCAAGGCCGTGGAGAACGCCACCCCCGCGATGGCCGAGATGGGCATCGAAGGCTTCCTGAGCGCGGAGGACGTGGTGAGCCTCAACGAGGAGACCGCCGCCCGCCTCAGTGCTGCTGAGCGCGCCCAGGTGGACCGCACCTGGACCTACGGCCATGTCGTGGTCGATGAGGCCCAGGAGCTCTCACCCATGCAGTGGCATGTGCTCATGCGGCGGTGCCCCCTGAAATCCTTCACCGTGGTCGGCGACATCGCCCAGGGTTCCTCGGCGTCGGCGGCGACGAGTTGGCAGGCCGCCATGGAGCCTTTCGTCGGCGAGCGGATGCGCGTCGAGGAGCTCACGGTCAACTACCGGACCCCGCGCCGGATCGTGGATCTGGCCGAGGCCGTGGCCCGCTCCGAAGGACTGGACATCACCTCGCTGCGCACGGTCCGCGAGGGCGACCATGCTCCCGCAGTGGACCAGGTGGCGGACGATGCCGTGGTGCCGGCGGTGGTGGAGGCCGTCGACGCCGAGTTCGGCAAGGTCGGAGACGGCCTGGTGGCGGCCATCGTCCCGGAGCGGCTCCACGCGTCCGCCCGGCGCGCCCTGCGGGAACGCTTCGGCGAACGGGTCGGCGACGGCGCGGGCTCACTGAGCCAGGACATCGTGGTCCTCACCGCCGATGACGCCAAGGGTCTGGAGTTCGACGCCGTGGTGGTGGTCGAGCCCGCCGAGCTGTGCGAGGAGGCCGCGGGCAGGATCGGCAGCCTGTATGTGGCGCTCACCCGTCCCACCCAGTCGCTGCACGTCGTGCACTCGGGCGAGCTCCCGGCGGGGTTCGACGCGCGGTGAGACGACACCGGGCCCCGGACCAGGGCCCGACACTGCTACCGTACGAGTTGTGATGGAGAAGAACCTCGTGGAGAACCCAGCGGCGCTGGAGACCCAGCGCAACGATGACAGCTTCGAGAACATCTGGCAGGAGCTGAAGTGGCGCGGCCTGGTGCACGTGTCGACGGAGGAATCTGCACTGGAGGAGGCCCTCGCGGGGGACCCCATCACCTATTACTGCGGATTCGATCCGACGGCGGCTTCTCTGCACCTGGGTCACCTGGTGCAGCTGCTCACGATGCGACGCATCCAGCTGGCCGGTCATCGGCCCCTGGCGCTCGTCGGCGGCTCCACCGGCCTCATCGGCGACCCCCGCGAGTCGGGGGAGCGGGTGCTCAACACTCCGGAGACTGTGGCCGGCTGGGTGCGCAGCATCCAGGACCAGGTGCGCCCCTACATCTCCTTCGAGGGGGAGAACGCTGCGCAGATGGTGAACAACCTGGACTGGACTCAGGGGATCAGCGCCATCGAGTTCCTGCGCGACATCGGCAAGTACTTCCGTGTGGGCAGCATGATCAAGAAGGACCTGGTGGCCAAGCGGCTGAACTCTGATGAGGGGATCTCCTACACGGAGTTCAGCTACCAGATCCTCCAGGGTCTGGACTACCTGCAGCTGTACCGCGAATACGACTGCACGCTGCAGTTCGGAGGGTCGGACCAGTGGGGCAACATCACCGCCGGCACGGAGCTCGTCCGTCGCGTGGAGAACACCCCGGTGCACGCACTGGGCACTCCGCTGATCACCAATGCCGACGGCACGAAGCTCGGCAAGTCGGAGGGCAACGCCATCTGGCTCGACGCCGAGCTGTGCTCGCCGTACACGTTCTACCAGTACTGGCTCAACGTCTCCGACGCCGATGTGATCGATCGTCTCAAGGTCTTCACCTTCCGCACGCGGGAGGAGATCGAAGCTCTGGCCCAGCAGGTCCAGGAGCGTCCCTTCACCCGGGAGGCGCAGCGGACTCTGGCATGGGATGTGACCACGCTGGTCCATGGGGAGGAGGCGACCCGAAAGGTCATTGCAGCCTCTGAAGCGCTCTTCGGCAAGGGGGAGATCGCCGAGATCGACGAACCGACCCTGCGCGCGGTCTCCGCTGAGCTGCCGGTCGCAGACCTCGACCCGCAGTCAGCTTCCGTGGTGGAGGCGCTGGTCTCTACCGGTCTGGTCAGCTCGAAGTCCGAGGCACGGCGCACCGTCAAGGACGGCGGCGCCTACGTGAACAACACCAAGGTCGACGACGGCGAGACCCCGGCCGGTTCGGAGCTCTGGCTCCATGGCCGGTACCTGGTGGTGCGTCGCGGCAAGAAGAATCTGGCCATCGTGCGCCGGAACGGCGACTGATCACCGAGACCCAGACCGGCACGGCAGCCGCGGCCCGGACGTCCCTTCGGACGCCGGCGCCGCGGCTGTTCTCGTCTGAGACGCACATCACCCCCGATCCGGTTTGCGCGGGGGCGAGGTGCTGTGTAAAGTTTCTACTCGTGCTCAGGGCACAGGGAAGACAGCCGAAAGGCAGAAACCCGGTGCAGAGCACACTGTGGCGGTCACGTCGCAGGGCTTCTTGACGCTCATCCTTGAGGATGGCCCAGAGAGTTCGGTGAGACACCGAGGTTGCACGGGTCAGACGGATAGGGTAAGATGGAGAAGTTGCTGTCCGGAGGGCGGCTCGGGACCGGGTTTGACAGCCGGAAACGAGATGTTCTAGGATAGAAAAGTTG
>NZ_JBQYEY010000046.1:0-6835 GCF_052656005.1 Nesterenkonia sp. K-15-9-6 | reverse complement strand
AGTAGATCTTCGGCATAGTGACTATCCTCTCTGCTCGCTCGAGCAGTCAGGAAGTCAACCGAACCTTCAGCAGACCCATCGCCGCCGGAGCAGGTCTGCGCCCGTGCTGGGTGACGTAGTTCTCAATGAGTCGGTCGGTTTCGGCGTCGATATGCCTACTCCTGGTCGAAAACTCAGAAACCAGGTCTTCGGGGACGGTGGTGATGGCCCAGGAGGGGTTGCGGTCCCTCCCCATCTCTCGGCACTCCCACCCCACCCCGAGCATTCGGGTGAGGTGGTCGGCGAAGATTGCCTCATGCATCTCCGATAACGCGACCACTGATGCGTGCAGGGGTCTTCCGTCCAGGGAGCGCCACTTCCCATCCAGCACTGTCTGGACCTTATTGGAGACCACCACATGGGTGTGCAGGTGAGGGTCGCCGGCCCGGGAGTCGTAATGGTCATAGGCGGTAGCAATCAGCCCGGTCACATCGACCTGTGCAACCGCCCCGTCCCTTGCGGTTGCACCGGTGCGGGTGGCTGCAACCTCGGACTCCATAAATGCAACCACCTCTGCAACCGCAGCATGATGAGCCTGAGCAATCAACGCCTGAGTCCCAGCATCAGCAACCGCCCACAACACCGAGGCAGACTTCGGCACCGAGAACGTGAAATCGAACCCCGCCACCGCACGACGACGGCTGCGGGCGGCTTCCTCGGCCTCAATCCCAGCGACCGCCTCAGCCCTGGCAGCCGGACCCAAACCCGGTTCCAGTCCGGCGATACGGGACTCGATCCGCTCACTGGTGGACTTGTACTGGGGATACGCCTTCCCCAACGGCTCACCGGTGACCGGGTCACGACCCATCCCCACCAGCAGCTGAAGCTGCGCCTCAGAGACCTCATCACCCACACCGATCCGCCCATCCCCCAGCCCACGGACGCCGGTACCCAGCCATCGCCCCGGCGGGGTACCTTCCTCCGCGTAGTACCGGGTCAACGGAGTAGACAACGACCGGTCACCATCCCCAGCGGCCACCGTCCGCAGCAGGTACTTATACCCATCACCAGCCGACATGACCCGCATCGATACCGTCACCAAGACCACCGCCTCTCGATGATCAGGTGGGCAGCGAAACACCTGGATGGCACAGGCCCACCCTCGATCTGCAAGAGGCGTGGTCGTTCAGGTGGGTAGTGCACCGACCGAATCCTCGGGGATGAAGAAACCTTCCTTGCATACCCCAGGGGGTATATGTCAGGATGCTCTATATACCCCCGGGGGTATACAGGAGCTATTCATGGGAGGCGCAATGCTACTGGAACGTATCTATGACGAAGACCTGGCACAGGCCAGCTACTTGATCGGCTGTCAGGCTGAGAATGAGGCGGTGGTGGTCGACCCACGCCGTGACATCGCTGAGTATTTGGAACTTGCTCGACGCCACGAGATGAAGATCGTGGCCGTCACCGAGACCCATATCCATGCCGACTATCTCTCGGGAAGTCGAGAGCTGGCTTCGGCGACGGGCGCTGAGCTCTATGTCTCCGGTGAAGGGGACGATGATTGGCAATACGGATTCGACGCCCACCGCCTCTATGACGGCGATGCGATCGCTATTGGAAACATCACGATCAGGGCTCGGCATACCCCTGGCCATACCCCGGAACACCTGATCTTCGAGATCACTGATGGTGCGTTCAGCGATCAGCCGGGATACATCCTCTCGGGCGACTTCGTTTTCGCCGGGGAGCTCGGGCGGCCGGATCTGCTGGATGAGGCTGCCGGCGGTGTCGATACTCGATATGCGGGAGCGAAGCAGCTCTTCAACAGCCTGAAGAATGTCTTTACTGAGATGGAAGACCACGTCTTGGTCTACCCCGGTCATGGTGCCGGTAGCGCCTGCGGGAAATCGCTGGGTGCCCTTCCGGCCACGACAGTGGGCTATGAACGGGCCAATGCCTGGTGGGCACCTTATCTTGACAACGATGACGAGGCTGGATTCGTCCAGCAGCTTCTGGAAGGCCAGCCGGATGCCCACGCCTATTTCGGGCGGATGAAGCGGCAGAACAAGACCGGCCCTGCGATTCTGGGCCAGCTATCAGACCTCGAGGAACTTCCGACCCATCAGGTTGCGGCCGGAGTCGAGACCGATGAGCTCATCGTGATCGACCCCCGCCCCCACCAGCAGGTGCATACCGGGACCGCGCTCGGGGCTCTGAATATCCCCAGTGATAAGCCTGCCAGCTTCGGTGCCTGGGCCTATGACCCAGAACGGGAGAGCCGCCCCTTGGTGCTGCTGGCCGCCGACCAGGATGAGGCGCACCGACTGCGGGCCCACCTGATCCGAGTCGGGATTGATCAGCATGCCGGCTACATCAGCAGCCTCGACGGCCTCCCGAGGTTCGCCCCTGCAACCCTCGCCCCTGAGGAGCTCGCCGTCGCCGAGGCGGATGTGCTGCTCGATGTTCGCAACGCCTCTGAGTACGCAAGCGGCCATATCCCCAAGGCGCAGAACCTCAGCGCCGGCAAGGTCCTCTGGCACCTGGACGAGCTGCCGAAGGACGCCACGATCATCTCTTACTGCCAATCCGGGAAGCGCAACTCCGTCGCGGCCAGCGCCCTTCGTCGAGAGGGCTACCGGGTCCTCGAGTTGGAGGGCAGCTACAACGCTTGGCTCGAGCATCAGGGCCGCTGAGCTCACACCCCACTGACGAAAGGCTGACCATGACTGTCACATATTGTGCCCCTGAGGATCTGCTTCAGGGCGACCCCTCTGCACCTCAAGTACTCATCGATGTCCGCACACCTGCAGAATTCGAAGCTGCTCATATCAAGGGCTCACGAAACCTTCCGCTGGACCTGCTGCAGAAGAACCCCTCTGCAGTGGCCTCCTCGCTGCCTGGCGAGGTCATGCTGCTGTGTCAATCCGGTGCACGCAGCCAGCAGGCCGCACAGGCCCTGTCCCAAGCGGGGGCTGACCGTCTCCACATGCTCAACGGCGGCATCAATGCCTATGTGCAGGCAGGCGGAGAGCTGCTGCGGGGAACCCCACGGTGGGAGATGGAGCGGCAGGTCCGCATGGGGGCCGGGGTCCTGGTGACTACGGGCATCCTCGCCAGCCACTTCGTCAGCCCGAAGTTGAAGTGGCTCTCCTTCGGCGTCGGCTCCGGGCTGATCTTCGCCGCCGCAACCAATACCTGCGGCATGTCCTACGCGCTGAGCCGGATGCCCTGGAACAGAACCGCAGCAGACCCCACCCTGGAGTCCGCGCTTCGGGATATTCCTGACATCACCGGCACACTCTGAGACCCCCATGGAATCTCTGAGTCTGCTCGTCCTCGCCCTGGCGGCACTGATCGGTGTCTCGTTGGGCCTGCTGGGCGGTGGCGGCTCCATCCTGGCGGTCCCGCTATTGGCCTATGTGGCCGGGATGGAGCCGAGGGAAGCAGTGGCGGGCTCGCTGTTCGTAGTCGCTGTCACCTCAGCGGTGAGCCTGATCAGCCATGCACGCCGCGGCAACGTTCGCTGGAGGATCGGTGCGCTGTTCGGCGCCGCCAGCATGTTCGGCGCCTTCGCCGGCGGGCTGATCGGCGGCCGGATCCCCGGAACGGTACTGATGATCGCTTTCGCTCTGATGATGCTGGTCACCGCAGCGGCCATGCTACGCCGCCGGAAGGCCGTCCCCGCATCCTCTCCGGGTGGGAAGAAGCCCTCCCTGAGCAGGTGGCGCGTCCTCGCCGACGGGCTAATCGTCGGCCTGGTGACGGGCATGGTGGGCGCCGGAGGCGGTTTCCTCGTGGTTCCCGCCTTGGCCCTGCTCGCTGGCCTGCCCATGTCCGCAGCGGTGGGCACCTCCCTGCTGGTGATCACCATGAAATCAGTGGCCGGCCTAGGGGGCTACCTGACTGTTATCAGCCTGGATTGGCCGCTGATCCTGCTGGTCACCGGAGCAGCCGTCGCAGGCGCACTGCTGGGGTCGCGGTTCACCGATCGCATTCCAGAGGATGGTCTGCGCAAGGCCTTCGGAATCTTTGTCCTGATCATGGGTGGGCTTGTACTCACCCTGGAACTCACCTGAACAGAAGGAACTTCATCATGACGACTGTCCATGCCCTGAACCAGCACACCTTCACCAGCAGTATCCACCAGGATGGCATCGTCCTGGTGGACTTCTGGGCCGACTGGTGCCGCCCGTGCCGCGCCTTCGCCCCGGTCTTCGAAGGTGCCGCCGCCGAATATCCAGAGATCACCTTCGCCTCAGTCGACACCGAGGCCGAACCAGCCCTGGCCTCAGCTGCGAAGATCACCTCAATACCTACCCTGATGGCGTTCCGCGACGGGGTGCTGGTGTACTCACGGTCCGGGGCTCTGGCTCCAACGGAGCTCCACGAACTCATCCAGTCCGTCAAAACCCTAGATATGAGCGAAGTCCGGTCTCAGCTCGCTTCCGGCTGACCCTTCTTCTGCCCAGAAACATGGGACCATTATTCGTCGTGTTCTCTGATCCAAGGCACCGGAAGGACCCACATGCGAAACGCAGACCCCGAGACCCAGCGCAAGATCATCAACAGGCTCAAGCGCGCCCGAGGCCAGCTGGACTCGGTCATCAACTCGGTGGAGAACAACGGCTCATGCCGCGAGGTCGTCACCCAGTTGGCCGCGGTCTCCACAGCTCTTGACCGTGCTGGCTTCATGATCGTCTCCGGTGCCATGCAGTACTGCATCACAGACCCAGAATCGGCCGCCGAAGACGAAGACGGCCTCACCGTGGAGGAACTCGAAAAACTCTTCCTCACCCTCTCGTGACACAAGGGCACCCAAACCTTGAGGGGCGCATGGTGAACCGGCCCAGGTTCGATGCCGCTACTTTGCGGGTTCGGGCTCTCGTGTGAGGGCCTGATTGTGGAGCTTCTCGAACTCTATCGGGGTGAGCATCCCGAGGGTGCCGTGGAGTCGCCGATTGTTATACCAGTCGACCCAGCCGGCAGTTGCGTACTCGACGTCGGCGAGGGTCCGATAAGCGCCGGGATGGAACACGGTGGTGCGGATGCACTCGGCTTTGTAGAGCCCGTTGATCGTCTCCATCAGGGCGTTATCGTAGGCGTCGCCAACAGTTCCGATCGATGGCGAGATGCCCTCAAGTGCGAGGTGCTCAGTCAGACGAATCGCTGTGTATTGCGACCCGGCATCGCTGTGATGGATCAAACCTCCAGGTGAGACAGGGTTCCCTTCCCGCTCGCGCTGCCACAGAGCAATCTGCAGAGGGGTCATCACCAGGTCGACCTTCTTACTGGAACTGGCGTGCCAGCCCACGATCCGCTGGGCGAAGACGTCCAGGACAAACGCAACATAGACGAACCCCGCCCAGGTGCGGACGTAAGTGAAGTCCGTGACCCACACCCGGTTCGGCGCCGGGGCAGTGAAGTCACGGTTGAGCAAGTCACCGGCTCGTTTCCCGTCCGGATCAGGGATGGTGGTGCGCAGCTTCTTCGCTCGCCGAACGCCCTCGAGCCCAAGAGTGCGCATCGCGCGATCCACCGCCCCGCGGGAGGTCCCAGCGAGCCCGGGCTCCTGGCGGATTCGGGCCACCCACTTCCGTCGGCCATACAGGCCCTCCGGAGTCATCTGGATCTGCCCGGTGACCTCGTTGAACGTCCATGCCAGGTCGCGGATCTTGTCCTCGACCAAGGCATCGGTGACAGTGCGGGCAGCGATCCGGACCGGGCTCTTCCAGGCCCGGTAGGTCCTCGCAGCGATCCCCAGACCCTGCTGGCGCAGGACGCGAAGGATCGACTCGACTGCGTGGCCCTCGCTTCTCATCTCATCGATGAAAGCGCAGGTCAGCGGTTGCGGGGGTCGAGTTCCCCCGCGAAGAAAATCGAGGCTCTGCGGAGAATCTCGTTGTCCTCCCGCAGCCGCCGGTTCTCGGCCTTGAGGCGTTTGACCTCAGCGGATTCCTCACTCGTGACCCCGGGACGGGTTCCGTCGTCGACTTCGGCTTGGGACAGCCACCGCCGCACGGACTCGCGCGAGACGTTCTCTTGGCGTGCAACCGCAGTGACTGCAGCGGTCAGGGTGGGGTATTCCTGCTGGTGCTCTCGCACGAGTCGCACGCACCTCGCGCGCAGCTGGGGATCGATCTTCTTCGGCATACTGTCTATCCTTCCGGACTTAAACAGCAGCGGCATCAAACCTGGGCCGGTTCATGTCACCGCAGATGGGCCCTGGGGCGCAGACCTCACCTGGGAAGCCCCAGGTCGGAGCACTTCCGACCTGGGGCCTTTTCGTGCTCGGGCGGGAGCCGGGGCACACTTGGGTGCTTCTGAAGCTTCCTGGGGGAGCCTGCGCTACGGCTCCATCCACCGGCAGAGGTGCCGAACGGAGCGCATCGGGAATGCGAAGAAGCATCGCGAGTGACCGATTGGGAGTTCTTCAGGTCAGCACTGGGTCTTAGTCGTTGTATTTGACCGCACGGAGGCGGGATGGCCCCTACTCCGCTAATATCTCCGATCTGGAAGCTATGGGCCTTCCGGCGGAAGCGCGGAGGGAATGCCCAGATTGATGGCGGTCACATCTGCGCCCTGAGAAGCGGCCGTTTCGGCGATGGCGTGGCCCATGCCGCTGGTGCCGCCTACGACAATCAGTTTGCGTCCGTCTAAAGTCATGATGCTCCCTTGTTTCTCGGCCTGGGCTCAGGCGGTCGTGTAAGCGCGAATCTCAGGTTGGTGGTGATCTTGCGCGACAGAACCATCAGCCGCGCGCCGCCCACGCTAGTTGTTGTGGGGCATGAGGTTGTCGGAGCCGGCGGGGCGATGAGAAAACGAACGGACTCCCGCCCGCAGGATGGTAATC
>NZ_JBQYEY010000045.1:0-7134 GCF_052656005.1 Nesterenkonia sp. K-15-9-6 | reverse complement strand
CCTCACCCCTGGTCAGGGGTGAGGCGCCCGCCTCGCTCTGGTGTCCCAGGGAGGGCGTGGGGCTCATTCCCAGCGGAACAGCAGCGCCGCCGCGCCGCCGCCCACGGCGGTCCACAGTGCCAACGCCACCCAGATCTGGCCGTCCACGGTCTGCCCCAGCCAGGCCTGCTGCAGGCCCTCGACGGCGGCGCCGAAGGGCAGCCACACTCCGATGCTCTGCAGGGTCTCCGGCAGGTTCTGCATCCCACCGAAGAGACCGCCGAGGGCGGCCAGCCCGAAGAAGGCGATCAGCCCGAGCGCGAGGGAGGCGTTCGGAGTGGGCGAGACGGCCGCGACCAGCATGCCGATGGCGTACAGCGAGGCGATCGCGGCGCCCATCACCGCCAGCGCCACGACTACGTCTGTGGGCAGGCTCGCGTCGAAGAAGACGCTGGCCACGGTGAAGGCGAGGACGATGCCCACCACGATTTGCACCACGCTCACCACGGCCTGGGCGACCAGGACCATCGCCGGTGACGCGGGGGTGACGGCAAGACGCCGCAGGATGTGCGTCTTGCGATAGGTGGCCAGGAAGCTGGGCATGTTGACCACCGCGACCGAGGCGACCACCATCAGCAGCATCAGCGGCAGCACATAGACGTCGAGGACGGACAGCTCATCCGTCAGGGCCTCGTCACCGAACGCCAGCGCCTGCATCACCAGGATCAGCACCGGCATGCCCAGGGGCAGGATCAGTCCTGCGGTGTCCCGGACGACCATCTTCGCCTCGGCGACGGTCATCCGCCACCAGGCGCGGGGGCCCGGACTGTGGGGTCGGACGGCGGCCAGCTCCTCCTGGAGCTCCCGCTGCGGGTGGGTGCTGCTCATCAGGTCTCCTCCTCGTCGTCGGTGTCGAACGCCCGGCCGGTCAGCGCCACGAAGGCGTCCTCCAGTGTCGAGGTGCCGGCCTGGCGCCTCAGGTCCTCCGGGGTTCCCTGCGCGATGACCCGCCCGCCGTCGATCAGTGCGACTCGGTCGCAGAGTCTCTCGACCTCATCCATCGCGTGGCTCACCAGGATCACGGTCTGCCGCCGCAGCGCCTCCAACGCCGACCAGACCCGGCGGCGGGCGCTCGGGTCCAGACCGGTGGTCAGTTCATCGAGGATGACGACCTCCGGGCGGCCCACCAGCGCCAGAGCGATGGAGAGTCTCTGCTGCTGGCCCCCGGAGAGCTTGGAGAAGCGGGTGCGTGCCCTGCTCCGCAGCTCGACCATCTCGAGCACCTCCTCGGTGCCCAGCGGGTCCGGATAGAAGCTGCGATAGAGGTCCACCAGCTCCTCGCAGGTGAGGGCGTCATGCAGGGACGCCTCCTGGAGCTGGACGCCCAGGACCCGTCGCACCTTGGTGCGGTCGCGCCAGGGGTCGAGCCCCAGGATGCGGACCTGTCCGGACGTGGGACGGCGCAGTCCGGCGATCATCTCGACCGTGGAGGTCTTGCCCGCTCCGTTGGCGCCCAGGATCCCGAAGGTCTCCCCGGCACGGATGCTCAGGCTGATGTCGTCGACGGCGTTGGTCGTGGTTCTGCGGTATCGCTTGGTCAGATGCTCGGCATCCACCGCGAGCGTCGGTGTGTTCGTCATGTCTCCAGCCTCGCCCGGGGCGCGACGGCGCGGCAGTGCCGGCGGTCATGGAGTCGGACATGACTTTCGGCACTGGAGAGGGATCAGCCCCGACGCGCTAGTCTCACCCTATGGGCCCCCACCAGAGACGGACGTCGGCGTCGCATCAGCGGCGCGCAGAATTCAGCGCCGGTGCGGCGATCCTCGCGCTGTGCCTCGGGGTCGGGGTGGTGGTCCTGCTGACCGGCATGCGTCCCTACATCCCGGTCCTCGCCTGGTCTGCGCTGCTGGTCGCATGCCTCGTCGGCGTGTTCTTCGCCGCCGCCCCAGTGACGGACCGCAGGATTCAGCTGGCCAGCTACGCGCTCGCCGTGCTGAGCTCGTGGGCCCTGCTGCTCACGCTGCCCGGACAGGGCATGCTGGTGGTCATCCTCGTGGTGGTCGCCGCGGTGGGCACCTATGTGGTGCCGATGGCCGCCGTCGTGGGTGTCGTCGCTCTGAACACCGTGGTGATCGCGGTGCATGCCTGGGCCCATGGGGCGGGCGTGGTGGACTACGTGGCCACACCGATCTTCTACCTGTTCATCCACCTGGCGGCGGTGCTGTCCACCTGGAGCCTGCAGCAGGAGGCCCGCATGCGGGCCGCCCTGGAGCAGAAGACGGTGGAGCTCACGGCCGCCTCGGTGCTGCTGGAGGATTCCGCGAAGACCGCCGAGAGGCTGCGCATCTCGCGGGACCTGCATGACCTGCTCGGGCATCAGCTGACGGTGCTGAACCTCGAGCTGGAGGCGGCGCGCCATCGCAGCGCCGATTCTGCGGCGGAACACGTCGAGCGGGCGAGCGGGCTCGCCAAGAAGCTGCTGGGGGACGTCCGCAGCACGGTCGGAGAGATGCGCGCCGCCGACCACGGTGACCTCGCGGAGGCGCTCCAGCGTGTGGCTGCGGCGGTGCCCAGCCTCGACATCTGGATCCGGGTGGAGACCGACGTCGAGGTCGATGAGCAGCAGCAGGACGTTCTGGTGCGGGCGGCCCAGGAGATCATGACCAACACCATCAAGCATTCGGAGGCCTGGACGCTGCGTCTGGACGTCGCGCGCCAGGAGGACAGGATCGTCCTCACCGGGGTCAACGACGGCACCACTCCTTCCAGCGTCACGCCGGGGCACGGGCTGACGGGCCTGCGTGAGCGCGTCGAGCTGCTCGGCGGAACGCTGACCGTCACCCCCCGACGCCGGTTCACCGTCCAGGTGGACCTTCCGGCGCACGGACGACGCGCCGGATCGACGCTCGAGGAGGCGGACAGAGCATGAGCACCGAACCGTCGGGGACCCCCGAACTCGGCCACGGGGAGGACCCTCGCGTCGTCGTGGTCGACGACCAGACCCTGGTGCGCCAAGGCGTCCGCACCCTGTTGGAGCTGGGACGGACCACAGTGGTCGGTGAGGCCGGAGACGGAGCCGAGGCCCTCGACGTCGTCGCGCGCACCCGCCCGGACGTGGTCCTGCTGGACCTGCGCATGCCTCGCCACGACGGCCTGTGGTTCCTGGAGCAGCTGGAGGCCGGTGCCTTGGGGGAGCTGGGCTCCGAGCTGCCGGTGCTGGTGCTGACCACCTTCGACGACGACGCCCTCGTCCTGGAGGCCCTGCGGCACGGCGCCCGCGGCTACCTGCTCAAGGACGTGACGGTCGAACAGCTCGCCCGGGCGGTGCGCACCTTGGCCGAGGGCGGCACCCTCATCGCCCCCTCCATCACCGACCGACTCCTGCGCGCGATCCGCTCCGGCCCTCCTCCGGTCGGCGCCGCCGACGTCGGGGTGGAGGAGCTCACGTCGCGTGAGCTCGAAGTCCTTCGCCTGGTGGCCGAAGGGTATCCGAACCGGCAGATCGCGGAGCTGGTCCACCTGGCCGAGGGCACGGTGAAGAACCACATCTCCGTCATCCTGCAGAAGCTCGGGGCCCGGGACCGCACCAATGCGGTGCTGCGCGCGCTCCACGAGGGGATCCTCGGCTGACCTGGCCCGGAACAGGTGCTAAGTTGTCCATGGATCGTCCGTCCCGCCGCACCAGCGGTGCACGGATCCTGCCCGATGACGAGCGGAGTTGAACATGAGCACCATCCCGGCCGAGCTGAAGTACAGCGCGGAGCATGAGTGGGTCGCCACCACGGACACCGACGGCGTGGTCCGCGTGGGGATCACCGACTTCGCCCAGGACGCCCTGGGCGACGTCGTCTATGTCGAGCACCCTGAGACCGGCAGCACGGTGGCCGCCGGTGACGTGGTCGGAGAGGTCGAGTCGACCAAGTCCGTCTCGGACATCTACGCCCCGGTGGCGGGCGAGATCGTGGCCGTCAACGAGGCCCTGGAGGCCGATCCGGGCTCGGTCAACTCCGACCCCTACGGCGCCGGCTGGCTCTTCGAGGTCAAGCTCTCCGCCGCGGACGCGCTGGACGGCCTGCTGTCTGCCGAAGACTATGAAAGCCAGGTAGGCTGAGACGACATCGTCGAAGGGAAGGGAGGCCGCCGTGTCCACGACTTCTGGCGCACCGGATGAGCGAGAGAACATCGCTGAGACCACGAGCATCTCGTTGCCGCCTGCCGAGGCGCGTGCCGCACAGCCGCGTCTGACCGACGACGACAGGGAGGCCATCGCGGCGCTCCCGCAGGGGTCCGCGCTGCTGGTGGCCCACTCCGGCGCCAATCAGGGGGCCCGGTTCCTTCTGGACAAGGACGTGACCACCGTGGGCCGTCACCCCGAGGCGGAGATCTTCCTGGACGACGTCACGGTGTCTCGTCGGCATCTGACCTTCCGTCGGATCGCCGGCGGGTTCGAGCTGGAGGACCTCGGCAGCCTCAACGGCACCTACGTCAACCATGACCGCGTGGACCACTACACGCTCAAGGCGGGGGACGAGGTGCAGATCGGCAAATTCCGGCTCACCTACTACGCAGGAAGCAAATGAGCTGCGTTTGCTGCTGAGCACGTTATCCTGAGGCTGTTCTCCTCTACCTTCCCCCTGAGCCTGAAAGAGGATGCGCCGTGAGTGTCTCGCCCATGAGGAAGCCGAAGGCGTCCGCTGAGGACGTCGACCCGGCGACCACGCATGTCTTCACGATCTCCGAGGTCCTGCGGGAGCTCCAGAACGAGTTTCCGGACCTGACGGCGTCGAAGCTGCGGTTCCTCGAGGAGCGCGACCTGGTGGAGCCGGCCCGCACCCCGTCCGGGTACCGGAAGTACTGCGCCGCCGACGTCGAACGCCTCCGCTTCATCCTGGCGTTGCAGCGGGACCGCTACATGCCGTTGGACGTCATCAAGAAGACGATGGACGCTCTGGACGCGGGGGAGCAGCCCGAGGAGCTTCCCGAGGCGGCCCCTGTGGGTCCCCGCGAGGTCACCACGGAGATGGCCGCGCAGATCACCGGCCGGATCCGCCCGTTGACCCGCAAGGAGCTGCGGGCGCAGTCGGGGGCGACGCGCGGCATGCTCGACACGCTCGAGAAGTTCCGGATCATCCGGGCGGACGCGGACGGCAACTACAGCCACCATGACCTCAAGGCGGTCCGCGCTGTGCGGGTCCTGGCGCGCTACGGGCTCGAACCCAAGCACCTGGTCAACATCCGCCGCTCGGCAGACAACGAGCTGGACCTGATCGGTCGGGCGATGGCCCCCTACGCGGCCCGCAAGGACGCCGCCGCGCGGGCCCGGGTGGCCGAGTCCTCCAAGGAGATGTTGCAGTCTCTGAAGGACCTCCGAGCCTCGATGATGGATTCGGCGGTCGAGTCGTTGGACCGGAACTGAGCCGTACCGCTGTCGACGCGCTCTGACGTGCGGGCAGGTCTGGACAACTGCTCCCCGGGGCGGTGACCATGGAAGTGCACGGTCGTCGTGCGCGTCCGCGCGTGCACCGCAGTCGAGGCGACCGGCGCACCGGAGGTGGGGAGGTCGCAGTCCGATGACACAGCGGCAGATCCGTCTGAACGTGGTGGGCGTGCGCATCGAGGTGCCCTCACATCAGCCTGTGGTGATGCTCCGCGGCGCAGAGCCGGGGATGGAGGATCTCCACGTGGCCATCATGGTCGGCACCTCGGAAGCCACTGCCATCTCGATGGGCATGGACGGGCAGACGCCCCCGCGGCCCATGACCCATGACCTGCTGGTGGATGCGCTGACCGGCCTGGCCGACGGCGTCGAGTCGATCGAGATCGGACTCCTGGACAGCTCCACCTACTTCGGCACCATCCGGCTGCGTCGCGGCCAGGTGCTCGATTCCCGCGCATCCGATGCGATCGCCGTGGCGGTCCGCACTGCGGCGCGGATCACCATGGCCGAGTCCACTCTCCGGGCTGTGGCCGTCACGCCGCGGTACCGGACCGCCGACGGCGGGGACTCCGGTTCCTCCGGCCCGGGTCAGCGGCCCGCCGCACCCCCGGGCGCCAGTCCCGAGGCGGCCGATGTGGCGGGGCGGGGACCGATCTCCGCAGACGAGATCAAAGAGTTCCAGAAGTTCCTCGACGGCGCGGAGCCGGAGGACTTCGGCAAGTCCACCTCCTGAGCGGGAAGCTGGTCGACAGCTGTGGGCGCGCGCCCTCGGAGGGGAGTAGAGTGTGGGCGTCGTCCCGAGGTGTCGTCATCGTCGGGGTTCTGTGCCCCGGCGTCGCATCGGGCGACACGCCGCCACGGTCGGAGCGGATGTCTTTGACCCCCGGCTGCTGCCGTTCTACCGTCGAGGAAGAAGGTTTCCGCATGCGTCGTCCTGACTCGCTCGGTCCGCACCGTGAGGTGTCGGCCGAGGGCGACGAACTTCCCCCGGCGGGACCGCACCGAGGAGGGTATACGTGAGTCTTGATTCTCGCAGCGATGCGCAGCAGGGGCCGGGCCGAGTTCCGCAGCATCCTGTCCTGCAGCAGCGGCTGTTCGACGACGGCCTGCCGGACCTGGATGAGGAGATGGGCTACCGCGGCCCTGTGGCCTGCGCGGCGGCCGGGATCACGTATCGGCAGTTGGACTACTGGGCGCGCACCAAGCTCGTGCAGCCGTCCCTGCGCAATGCATCCGGCTCCGGTTCGGCCCGCCTGTACTCCTTCCGGGACATCCTGGTCCTCAAGGTCGTCAAGCGGTTGCTGGACACCGGGGTCTCCCTCCAGCAGATCCGGACCGCCATCGAGCACCTGCGGGAGCGCGGAGTCGAGGACCTCGCGCAGATCACGCTGATGTCCGACGGTGCGTCGGTCTACGAGTGCACCTCGGCCGATGAGGTCATCGACCTGGTCCAGGGCGGCCAGGGCGTCTTCGGGATCGCCGTGGGGAGAGTGTGGCGCGAGGTCGAAGGGTCGCTGGCCGAGCTGCCCCGGGAGCGGACCGACGCCGAGGATGAGGCGGCGGCTCCGGCGACCGGAGACCATGCGGTCCAGCAGGAGCTGTCCGCCTTCAGCCAGCAGGATGAGCTGGCGAAGATGCGCGCTCGGCGACGCTCGCAGGCCTCCTGAGCAGAGACTCCCGGACATGAGGAAGGGGCCCGATCCGCGGATCGGGCCCCT
>NZ_JBQYEY010000044.1:0-10542 GCF_052656005.1 Nesterenkonia sp. K-15-9-6 | reverse complement strand
TGGCCAACTACATCACCCGAGCGCTGCTGGACACCGGAGGATTCAGACCCCTGCTACACCTTCATCTGCGATGAGCCCGTTTTGGCCGCTCATCGGTTCCTCAGCACCTCCATGCCCTTCGTTGCCCTCACCGCCCGGCTCCTCACCAGGCCCGCCGCAGCTAGCCAAGAGCAGGCCGGTGACCAGCACCCCGACAGACAACCACCGGCCACGGCCCGTCGAAGGAACGCGCACAGCACTCTGGGCCGACCGCCGCATACCCATATCCTGCATCAGTCCTCTCTCCTCGGGCCGGTCAGATGATGGTGTCACGCTGGTGGGTCACGGCCTGGAGACGGTCCTCCAGCTGCCAGAGCACCAGATGGGCGGGGGTCCGGGAGAGCACCTGATACTCGGGGGCCTGCCCCTCGTGCCCCAACGGCATGACCGCATAGGGGCCGGCTGCCCCGACGCAGACATACTCCACGGGCTCTGCATGCCAGCCCTGGGAGGCCATCCGCACCGTCCAGTGCCACCAGGGCTGCTCCCACAGCCTCCGCATGGCGGGGTTGGCCTCTTCCGGCACCGGCGCCGTGCCACCCTCCGCTCGGTCAGTGAAGGTGCTGGTGGGCACCAGCACAGGAAGCGCGTGCAGGTTCCAGGACGGCGCCGCCCCGGTCCATTCGAGGATTCGGTGGCTCACTTCGTCCGTCGGCAGCACCTCCACCCAGTAGTGATCCGGGGCGGGGGATACGGGGTCCACGTGGTGGCCACCGGCACCCGGTGGAACGAGGTGCGCATCGCCCAGCAGGGATTCTTCGGGACCCGCCTGGAGCTGCGGCTCTCCGAACCGGCGGAGTCCTCCCATGGGCGCAAGACGGCCGCGAAGGTCCCGGAAGACCGCCCGGGGCGGGGACTGAACCACGACCAGCTGCTGGGCCAGATCGCCCTGCCGCGGCTGGACGGGCAGGCAGACGCCGCCACGCTCAACGCCGGAGTCCGGGACGCCGTCGAACGTCTCACCGAGGTCTCGCCCGAGCGCACCCCGCGGCGGGTGCGCCTGCTCCCCTCGCTGCTGCGGCCGGAGGACGTGCCGGCCCCCGCCCGCCAAGGGGTGGTGCCGTTCGGCCTGCTCGAGCGCGATCTCAGCGCCACGATGCTGGATCTCACCGGCCAGGATCGCCACCTGCTGATCCTCGGCGACGAACAGGCCGGCAAGACCTCCGCCCTGCGGCACATCATGCTGACTCTCGTCGAGCAGCACACCGAGGACGAGATCGTCTTCGCCGTCTACGACCCGCGCAAGGGACTGCGGGGGGTGATCCCGGACAGTCACCTGGGCGGGTACGCCCCCTCGGCCGCGCTGGCCCAGGGGCTGACGTCCTCCGTGGTGCAGGAGCTGCGCACCCGAGTGCCGCAGGACCCTCTGGCCCCCGCGCCGGAGACCTTCCAGGGCCCCCGGATCGTGCTGATCGTCGACGACTATGACGTGCTGACCGCCGGCGGAAGCTCCCCGATGCGGGAGTTCGCCGAGTTCCTGCCCATGGGTGCGGAGATCGGCCTGCACGCCTTCGTGTCCCGCAAAGTCCGCGGCGCCTCCCGGGGACTGTTCGAGCCCTTCACCGGCGCCATGCGCGAGGCCGGCGGGGCCACGTTCATCATGGACAGGGACCGGTCCGAGGGGACGCTGGTCAACGGCGTCAGACCGCGCCGTCGTCGACGGGGACCGGATCAATCTGTACATGCTCCAGGAGGAGACTCGCCAGGCCTATATGGAGATCGCCGCGGCGATCATCTCCACCTACCGGTGAGGCTCTCCGGCTCCGCCGTTCAGCGGATCGGGTTGAGCCGGGCGGCCTTCTCCGCGGCGCCCTGCTGACCCAGTGACTCCAACCAGTTGCCCAGCATCCGGTAGCCGCCTTCGGTGAGCACCGACTCCGGGTGGTACTGCATGCCCCACAGGGGCGCCGTCCGGTGGGCCAGGCCCATGATGACGCCGTCGTCGGTGGTGGCGGTGACCTCCAGGACCTCCGGCACGGAGTCCGGGGCGACCACCAGCGAGTGGTAGCGGGTCGCCACGAAGGTCTCCGGCAGCCCGGCGAAGGACTCATGCCCGGTGTGGGTGACCTCGCTGGTCTTGCCGTGCATGAGCTGCTCGGCATGGGTGACGGTGCCGCCGAAAGCCTCACCCAGACCCTGGTGGCCCAGGCACACCCCCAGCAGCGGTGTGCTCGCCTCGGCGCACCAGCGGGTGAGGGCGATGGAGACGCCGGCCTCGTGCGGGGCGCCCGGCCCCGGCGAGATCAGCACGCCGTCGTGGTCCCCGGCGAGGGCGATCGCCTCAGCCTCGGTGAGGTCGTCGTTGCGGATCACGGTGGTCTGCGCCTCCAGCTCCCGCAGATAGCCGACCAGCGTGTAGACGAAGCTGTCGTAGTTGTCGACCACCAGGATCTTGGCGCGGAAGGCGGCCGCAGCCTCGGAGTTCTCAGTCATCGCGCACCATGCTAGCCGTCCTGGATGGTCGAGTCGTTGAGCGGGCTGTACTGATCCACCCAGGGGAACACCACTTCCATCAGCAACAGCACGACGGCGGCCAACAGCACCAGCGTCTGGATGATCTTCAGCCACAGCGGGCCGGGAAGATGCCGGAAGATCCATGCGTACATCTCAGCGTGCCTCCTGTGAGCTCAGATCGCCGAAGGGACCATCGGCCTGCATCTGCCGTTCCACAGTGTCGGCCACCGCAGACGGCGGCCCGTCGGACAGCGGTGCGTAGTCCACCAGTTCGGCGTGGGTGATCATCCGCTCCAGGGTCGTGTACGGCGGGTGGCAGGTGGTCAGAGTGAGCGTCGAGCCCTCCGCCTCCGCCTCGAGGTCTCCGGGCACCGGGGCCAGCACATCGGACTGGTTCGGCTGGACGATGTAGGTCTCGGTGACGGAGTAGATGTACCAGCCGTCCGGAGACTGGACGTAGATGAGGTCTCCGACGGCGAACTTGTCCTGGTTCCACAGGATGTTGCCGTAGGTCTGACGGTGGCCCGCCAGCGCGAAGTTTCCGGGCTCACCGGGCAGCTGCGTGGAGGAGTAATGTCCCAGGCCAGCCCGGTTCAGCGACTCCGGCCCCACCCCGGGCACCACCGGCGCGGCCCAGTCGGCGCCGAGCCGCGGCGCATAGACCATCGCCATGACGCCCCCCTGGTCAGCGAAGTTCGCTGTGTGGTCGGGGCCCGGGACGACCAGGTCCTCCAGCTCGACCCCGCCGCGGGACTCTTCGCCGTCACCGCCGTTGCCGTTCCCGTCACCGTTGGCGTCGCCGTTGCTGTCGCCCGGGTTCTCCAGCGCCTCGATGTTGGAGAACAGCTCCTGGGTGGCCTCGTTGCGCTCCCGATCCGCCTCCAGGCCTGTCCACCACAGCTCCCAGACCAGGAAGAGGATCCCGAGCACGCCGAGGGTGATGAACAGTTCCCCCACACCCCCGAGGATCCGTGAGCCGACGGATCGGCGCACCGGAGCCGCGGCCGCGGACCGGCGTGCATGACGCGGCCGGGACGGCGGCAGAGGGTGAGTCGGCATGGACGTGCTGTCCTCTCCTGTCGAGCGGGAAGGGCCGGGCCCGTCGTGGAGCCCGCAGACCCGATAGAATGACGCGCAGACCACATGACCCCCACACCGGTGGGGGACAGAGTCAGGATACCGAAGTCGACCAGGGTGTCGCGGCTCCACGCGACGAGCGCGCCCCCGGAAGGATCATCTCACCGTGCCAGAGTCGAAGAACCGCAAGAAGAGCGGCAAGCGCAGCAGGAAGAACCGCGGCGGCCCCGCCGACGCCGTCGCGTCCAGCTCCCCGCTGGACGACTCGGATCCCTTCGCCGAGGACCTCGAGGACCTGAAGGACGAGACCCTTCCCCTGTGGTACCGGGCCACCATGATCGGACTGATGATCCTGGGGCTGCTGTGGCTCATCGTCTGGTACATCAGCCAGGGTCTGGCGCCCATCGCCGCCGCTGGGGGTTGGAACGTCATCATCGGCTTCGGCATCGCCATGGTCGGGTTCCTGATGACGATGCGCTGGCGCTGACAGCCCACGCAGCGGAGCCCGCTGACAGAGGAGGGCCCTCCGATCGTAGGATCGGAGGGCCCTCCTCTGTCTGACTTTCTCAGCGAGCGGCTCAGGTGGCCGGCTTCGGCTGCGGCACGCCGCCGGACGCCGAAGCGCCCTTCTCGCCGTCCTTGGTGACGCTCTCCGCCGGCTGGGCCGGCTTGGCTCCGGACGTCGAGGCATCGGCCGCTGACGGCTTGGCCGAAGGGGCAGCCGAGGAGGAGGCCTGCGGCGTCGCGTCGGCGTTCGTCTCCGCCTGAGCGGCCGGCTTCGACGAGGACGCCGGGGTGCCGCCGGAGATCGGCTCCGGCTTCTTCCACGGGTCCTCCACCGGCTGCGAGGCACGCCACGCGGCCACGCCGGCGGTGACACCGGCGGCGACGAGCCCGAAGACCAGCAGGCCCTTGCGGCGGCTCTTCGACTTCTGCTGCTTCTTCAGCGCCTTGGCCGTCTGCTTGGCGTACTTCTCGGAGGTCTTCCGCAGCTTCTTGACGACCTTCTTGTCTCCGGTGGCCTTCACCAGCGCCTTCTCGACGCGCGGGTCCACCTCCGCCTTGTGGATCAGCTTCGCCGTACGGTCCGCATAGCCGCCCAGCTTGGCCGAGGCCGCCGGGACGTAGTCCTCGGAGAGCTGACGCTTGGCATCCGAGTACTTGGCGTAGACCTTGTCCACCTCGGCCTTCGCCTGCGGGGGAAGCTTGTCGTACTGGGACTCGAGACCCACCGAGGCCTTCGAGGCGAGCCCCCGGGCCCGATCTGCGGCCACTGCGGCGTTGGCCTCCACCGACCGGAGAGCGCGCGCCGAGGCATCCTGAACCTTCGGAGCGTTCTTCCGGTACGTGGTCTCGGCCCAGTCCGCGGCGGCGCCCAGCTTCGGGGCAGACCAGTCGCGTGCCGTCTCGACGCCGGCGAGCACCTTGTGCTCCCAGGTGTGGCTCGGTTTCTTCTTCTTACCGAACATGCATGTCCTCCGAATCAGGATCGGTGTGCTGCCCTCAGCTTACGACCTTCAGCCCCTGTCCTGCTATGACGTGAGCCGATGCGTCGGCGGACGTCGCACGACGTCGCCGGCGGGCGGCCTGTCAGCCTCGGGTGAGACAATGGCGCCCATGAGCGCTATCGCAACGCATAAGGCAACCATCCGCACCAACGCCGGTGAGATCCGTGTGGACCTCTACGGCCACCACGCCCCGAAGACCGTGGAGAACTTCGTGGGGCTCGCCACCGGTGAGATCACGTGGAAGCACCCGGAGACCGGTGAGGAGAAGGTCGGCACTCCGCTGTATGACGGCACCGTCTTCCACCGCATCATCGCAGACTTCATGATCCAGGGAGGAGACCCGCTCGGTCTCGGCGTGGGAGGCCCCGGCTACCAGTTCGAGGACGAGATCCACCCGGAGCTGGACTTCACCTCCCCCTACAAGCTGGCCATGGCCAACGCCGGCCCCGGCACCAACGGCTCCCAGTTCTTCATCACCTCGGTGCCCACCACCTGGCTACAGGGCAAGCACACCATCTTCGGCGAGGTGGCGGACGAGGACTCCCAGAAGGTCGTGGACGAGCTGAACAAGGTCGCCACCGACATGCGTGACCGTCCGAAGCAGGACGTCGTCGTCGAGACCATCGCGATCGAGAAGGTCTGACCTCCGCCCGTGTCAGCTGAGCACTCGCACACCGGGGCGGCCCGACCCGCCCCGGTGTGCCCGCGCCACCCGGACCAGCCCACGCATCTGCGCTGCCAGCGCTGCGATCGTCCGGCCTGCCCCCAGTGCCTCCACCAGGCACCGGTCGGGTTCCACTGCACCGACTGCGTCGCGCAGGCTCGTGCGGCCCGGCCTTCACCGCGGACCCGCTTCGGCGCCGTCGCGCGCCCCGACCGGGCCCCGCTGGTGACCTACGGGGTGATCGGCGTATGTGTGGTGATGTACCTGCTGCAGTGGCTGACCGGCAGCGTGCTGACCCAGGCGCTGTGGTACGCCCCGCTGCACACCTCCAGCTGGGTCTTCGAACCGTGGCGGATGCTGACCTCCGCCCTGCTGCATTCACCCTCCTCGGCGATGCACATCCTCTTCAACATGGTGGCCCTGTGGATGTTCGGGCGGGTCATCGAGCCGGCAGTGGGCGCCTGGCGCTACGGGCTGCTGCTGCTGCTCTCCGCCCTCGGCGGCTCTGTGGCGGTGCTGTTCCTGACCCCGGCCACCACACCCACCGTCGGTGCCTCGGGCGCCGTCTTCGGACTCTTCGGCGCCATGTTCATCCTGCTGCGCTCCTCCGGCGCCCAGACCGGCGGTCTGCTGGTCCTCATCGGCATCAATGCGGTCATCAGCTTCGTCGTGCCCAACATCTCCTGGCAGGGCCACCTGGGCGGTCTCCTCACGGGCGTCATCTGCGCCGTGGTCATCGCCCGTGTGCCCCGCGGACCCCGTCGCAGCCTGTGGCAGGGACTCGGCCTGGCCGGCGTCGCCGGCGTGCTGGTCGCGCTCACCGCCGTCGGCATCCCGCTGGTCACCCCGGCGTGACGGGGCTCTCCTCTCATTCCCCCTGGTCAGAGGCGTGGCCCATGGTGCACAGCCTGTGCAGTGTTCTCTCCACACCCTCACCTCCATCACCCCGCATGGGGGTTCTCCACAGCCGTTATCCACAGTGTGGAGAAGTTACATGACTGTGTTTCCCCAGTTCAGGGAGTTTTCCCCAGCAGCCTGTGGATTGTGGAGGATTCTGTGGAGATACCTGTGCAGGACCTGTGCACGGGTTCGGTTCGGGGGCCTTCCACCGGGGATAGGGTGAGTCCATGACCCGAGACTTCCGTCAGATCGATGTGTTCAGCACCGGCCCCTTCACGGGGAACCCGTTGGCGGTGGTCGCCGCCGCGGAGGACCTGGACGAGCAGACCATGCGGGCCATCTCCGCCTGGACGAACCTCTCCGAATGCACGTTCCTTCTGCCGCCCACCACCGAGGAGGCGGACTATCGTGTGCGGATCTTCAGCCTGGACACCGAGCTGCCCTTCGCCGGGCACCCCACACTGGGGACCGCGCGGGCCTGGCTGGACATGGGCGGGACGCCCCAGAGGTCCGACGTGATCTTCCAGGAGTGTGCTGCGGGCCTGATCCGGGTGCGCCCTGACGGTGATCGGCTCGCGTTCGCCGCTCCGCCGCGGCTGCGCACCGGTCCGGTGGAGCCGGGACTGCTCGAGCAGGTCCGGGCCGTGCTGGGCGTCGAGCGTGCCCAGATGGTGGACGCGGCTTGGGCGGACAACGGACCTGGGTGGATCGCGGTGCTGCTGGACAGCGCATCGACCGTGCTCAGTCTCCGCCCGGTCCTCGCACGGGGCGGGCTGGAGGACCTCAAGGTCGGTGTCGTGGGTCCCTGGGGACCCGGGGGCGAGGCCGACGTGGAGGTCCGAGGCTTCTTCTCCGAGGGTCTGGCACTGCCGGAGGACCCCGTCACCGGAAGCCTCAACGCCTCGATCGCGCAGTGGCTGACGGAGACGGAACGGATCAGCGCGCCCTATGTGGCGGCCCAGGGCACGGTGCTGGGGCGGCGGGGACGAGTCCACGTCACAGGCGACGACGCCGGAGACCTGTGGATCGGCGGTCAGGCTGAAGTCTCCATCCGCGGCACAGTGGAGGTCTGAGCCGGTTCAGTCCTGCTCCTCGAGGTCGAGGTCATCGTCGAGGTCATCAAGGTCGATGTCACGTCCGTCCTCGTCTTCATCGAGGCCCCGGGTGAACTCACTGTCCTCGGGCACCCCGTCGATCCCCTCGCGCTCCTCCGGGACGTCGGCACGGGTGGAGGTGAAGTCGCGCGGCCCCATCGTGAAGCTCTGCCAGTGCAGCTCCATCGGGGACTGGTCCTCGTCCCGCGGGACGTGGTGGTAGCCGACCGCCACCCAGGAGACGACATCGTCGAGGGTCCCGGAGTCGTCCTCGACGTAGTCCTGGACCGATCGCCCGCAGCCGCCCCGGTTCCGGGTGGCGAAGACCTGACACTCGTCGTGGTTGGTGAAGGCGACGTCATAGCCCACGTCCTCCCCGTGATGGTGTTCGTCATGCACGAAGGTGAAGCTGTCGGAGACTCCCAGATTGATCTCGTAGGACACGGGGTGATCGTTGGCGTTGAGGAGGTCCGGCGCCATCACCCGCCACCAGCGGCGGTCGTCCCCCTCGTGGAGGGAAGGCTCATCGATGCGGGTCAGGGAGCCCTCCACGATGGGTGACTGGGAGCCCATCTCTCCGGTGGGCTCGGCGTCGTACTGTTCGACCACCATGTCCTCGTCTTCTCCGAGTCCCCAGTGGATCCTCCAGACCACATTGTGGGAATGGCTGGCCGCGTAGTCGGCGTCGCCGTCGCCGATGGGCCACCCATGCTCCTCATCGGTGTAGTCGACCGGAGAGAGATCTCCGGTGGCGCCCAGCGCCGGACGGATGGAGCCGTCGGAACCGAAGGTGTACTCACTGATGTACTCGTACCAGCCCACTTTGGAGATCGTCGAGAGTCGCCATTCGTCGCCGCGGGCGACGGTGAGCTGGCCGTCGGCATGGGACCGGTACGCGAGCCCGGAGTCCTGGGTCTCAGAGCACAGCACCTCCCGTTCGGGCGTGCTGCCGTGCTCCCCGTCCCCGATGTTGGGGATCTCCAGGCCCAGACGTTCCCCGGTGCATTCGTCCTCGGTGAGCGTGTGCATCCGCATCCCGCCGAAGCCGGCTTCGGTGATGTCCGAGGTGAGCCGTTCGCCGTCGTCGTAGGGGACCTCCATCTGCGCCAGGGTCATCTCCTGGATGAGCCGGACGGGGTCCCTGTCGGCCGGGGCGAAGTGGACGTCGCTGAGCACCATGCCCCGTTTGGGGTCGACGGAGAAGCACATGGACCACGCCGAGCCGGAGGACATGATCTGCCCCAGAGGGAGAGCACCCTCCGCACAATCCAGGTGGGAGGTGTCGGGCTCCCCGGCGACATCGGCACCGGCCTGCGCGGTGGGGGCGATCTCCTCCTCCCCCGTGTTCGCGCAGCCCGTGAGGAGGAGCGCGACACCGAGGACACCTGCCATACCGGTCAGCATGGCTCGGGGGGTGCGAGAGAGACGGGGAAGAGGGAGAGACATGGGCTCGGGATCGACCTCTCGATTTCGACACGGGGACAGAAGATCTGCTCCTAGTGTGCCCGCCACCGTGCTCTGGGCACACATGAGCGGATGGCTGCACCGTCCCGGGTAGGGACGATGCAGCCATCCGCGTCAGGGTCTCAGCTGATCACTCAGCCGAGGAGCGGTGGTTCCGCTTCGCGAAGACCACAGCTGCGGTGCCCAGCAGCAGG
The DNA here is from genome assembly GCF_052656005.1 of Nesterenkonia sp. K-15-9-6. Taxonomy (NCBI): domain Bacteria; kingdom Bacillati; phylum Actinomycetota; class Actinomycetes; order Micrococcales; family Micrococcaceae; genus Nesterenkonia; species Nesterenkonia sp. K-15-9-6. Next base: position 1,148 of record NZ_JBQYEY010000044.1, on the reverse strand, counting down.
GCGAGTGCGGCGAGAGCCGCCAGCATGCCGCCGTCAACACCGGTGCGGGCCAGATCCGAGCCGGGCTTGCCACCCGGTCCGGTCTTCTTCCCGTCGTCACCAGCCGGGTCGGCAGTGCCGGTGCCCGTGCCGTCGCCGGCGCCGTCCTCAGCGCCGTCGTCGGTCCCGGTCTCACCGTTGCCGGCCGCGGCATCCTCCACCACCTGGAAGGTGATGGACTGCTCCGGGTAGTCCTCCGCGGTGACCGAGAAGGTGTGGGTACCCAGCTCAGCCTCCTCGGGGATGTCCCAGACGAAGGTGACGGTGCCGTCCTCATCGGCGACCTCGGTGCCGAGCTCCAGGGTCGGGGTGGAGTTCATGAAGCCCTCCACCTCGGTGCCGGGCTCGTAGCCGTGGGCGTAGCCGATCTGCGTGTCACCGTGAGTGAGCACAGGGTGCTCGATCTCGATGCTCAGGACGATCATGTCAGCGACGTCGTTGACCTTGAACACGCTCGTGGCGCTGATGTCCGGGTCGTTGTCGTCGGTGACGGTGACCACCTTGATGCACGGCACGGTGTCCGCCGGGACCGTCCAGATGATGGTGAAGGTTCCGTCCTCGCCGACCTCGACACCATCGATGGTGCCGATGACGTTGCCGTCGACGTCGGTGATCTCCACCGTGACCGTGGTGCCCGGAGTGAAGCCCTCACCGCTGACGGTGATGTCCTCGCCCGGGTTCACGGCCTGCGGGTCGACCGAAACCGTCGGGTCCTCGGAGTCTCCCTCGGCATCCGTGACGGCCACGGCAGTGGCGTCCCAGATGCTCGGGTCGTCCTCGTCGGTGCCGAAGATGAACAGCGCGCCGGAGGCGACGTTGCTCGTCACGGTCCAGGTGATGGTGAAGGTGCCGTCCTGGCCCACGCTGACGCCCTCCACGGAGTCGTAGACGTTGCCGTCCACGTCCGAGAAGTCGACGACCACGGTGGAACCGGGGACGTAGCCTTCACCGGTGACGGTGAGGTCCTCGCCGATGGCCACCACAGTCGGGTCGGCTGCGATGGTCGGGTCGACGACGACGCCGTCCTCGTCGGTGACGGTGACGGTGTCGGATGCGGTGACATCCGGGTCCTCGTCATCAGTGGCGGTGACCGTCAGCTCACCAGGCTC
>NZ_JBQYEY010000043.1:0-14022 GCF_052656005.1 Nesterenkonia sp. K-15-9-6 | reverse complement strand
TGTGATCTCCGTATTTGGTATCCTCGTGGCTATCGACTCGAGTATCCACAACTCCGGACCAACTCAGCGGGGTGGGCTCTCATTGCGGCAGGCCGGAATCCCTCACCGGCGCACGCGCACGGCCCTCCCCGTCTCGAGAGACTCCTGGGCGGCGTCGGCCACGCGGGAGGCGTCCACCGCCTCTTCCGGCGGGCACGGGTTCTCCCGCTCGCCCCGGATCAGCTCCACGAAGGCCCGCATCTCCGCGCGATAGGCCTCCGCGAACCGCTCATGAAAGGTCCGATGCGGCGTCCCGGCGGGGAACCTGACCCCCGGCTCGGCGGACCGTCCGGCATAGGAGTCGTCCAGCCCGACCTGCAGCGTGCCGGCGGAGCCTTGCAGCTCCAGGCGGACATCGTGGCCCGCCCCGTTGTACCGGGTGGCCGAGACGGTGGCGACCGTGCCGTCCTCCAGCTCGGCGAGCGCGACGGCGGTGTCGACGTCGCCGACCTGCCCGATCGCCGGGTCCCCGTTGTTGGAGCCCCGCGCGCAGACCTCCACGATCCGCTGGCCGGTCATCCATTGCAGGATGTCGAAGTCGTGGACCGAGCAGTCGCGGAACAGCCCGCCGGAGGTGGCCAGGAACTCCACCGGCGGCGGGGTCATGTCGGCGGTGATGGCCCGGATGGTGTGCAGCCAGCCCAGGTCGCCGCGGTCCAGCGCCTCCTTCGCAGCCAGGCAGCCGGGGTCGAGACGCCGCTGCAGGCCGATCTGCACGGTGCTCCCGAGCCGGGACACCGCTTCGAGCACCGGCAGCGCCGCCTCGGTGGACTCGGCCACCGGCTTCTCACAGAAGGCGGGGATCCCCGCCTCGGCGGCCCGCAGGATCAGCGGCGCGTGGGCGGCTGTGCCCACGGCGATCACGACGCCGTCGGGCGAGCCGCCGCCGGGCGCCCCGGTGAAGAGCGCGTCGACGTCGGGCGCGGCCCGGCAGCCGATGTCCGCGGCGACCTGCCGGGCGCGGGCGGCGTCGACGTCGGCGATCACCAGCTCGACGCCGTCGTCGGCGAGGGCCTGGAGGTGGCGGGCGTGCATGACGCCGATGCGTCCGACGCCGATCAGTCCGACGGTGGTGGTCATGGTGTGCACTCCTGACGCCGGGTCGCGTGGATGACGGGGATCAGCCGGAGAAGGGCAGCCGGGGGTCGATGTCTTGGCCCTCCCAGGTCCGGCGGATCCACCCGTGGTGGGGATCGTCGCTGATCAGCCACTCGCGCACCGGGCCCGGGCCGGCCATGACGTTGAGGTAGTACATGTCATGCCCGGGAGGGGTCATGGCCGGGCCGTGCCAGCCGTAGGGCACCAGGACGACGTCGCCGCTGCGCACCTCCGCGGTCACGTCGATCTCGCGCTCGTCCGAGGCGTAGACGCGCTGATAGCCCATGGCGTCCGGGCCGCCCTCCTCCGGAGTGGGGACCGGCATATCCTTCGCGGTCTGCATCTCGAAGTAGTAGATCTCCTCCAGGGCGGTCTCCCCTTCGGCCTCCTCGTCATGCTTGTGCGGCGGGTAGGAGGACCAGTTCCCGGCGGGCGTGAGGACTTCACAGACGATGAATCGGTCCGCCTCAAGCGTGGCGGGCGTGCCGAAGTTGTGGACCTGACGGGAGCAGACGCCGGCCCCGCGCAGCTCCAACGGCACCTCCTGGACGCTCAGATGCCGCACGGGATGCTCGGCCGCGGCGGGCGCGGAGGCCACCGCCACGCGTCCGCCCTGAGCAGAGCCGATGGTGAGCGCCTGCCGGATGCCGGTGTAGAGCACGTCGGTGGGGCCATGGAAGACCGACGGCCGCCCGGCGAGCTCGTAGCTCGCGCCGGCGACCTCCACGGTGAACGATCCGGTGAGCGGCACCACGATGCGCTCCTCCTCCTGGGCGTCCAGGGTGAGGGTCTGGCCGGGACTGAGGTCGGCCACGCGCAGCCCGGTGTGCTGCCAGCCGGGCACCTCGGTGGTCGAGTCCGGGGTCCCGAGGTCCAGCATCCAGTCGCCGCGGGCGGCGGAGCCGGCGGGGTGGAACCAGGGCGAGGCGGGGGCTTCGGGGCGTGAGGAGGTCATGGCTGTCCTTTCCAGGCGAGAGGGCAGGGTGGAACGGGCGATGGTGGCGCCTGACGGGTCGGTCAGTTCACCAGGGTGATGTCGAAGGAGTACATGTCCGCCCGGTAGACGTGGTGGCCGCATTCGACGGCGATGCCGCGACTGTCCAGGGCGGTGCGGTCCATCATCACCAGAGGGGCGCCGACCTCGGTGTCGAGCAGCTCGGCCTGTCGGGCATCGGCCGCTCCAGCACCGACGGTCTGGTGGGCCATACGGAAGTCGATCCCCGCGCGGCGCAGGAGGTTGTAGAGCCCGTCGGACTCGAGCTCGGCCTGCTCGAAGTCGGCGATGCCGCGCGGCACCCAGTTCTCCATGAGGGCGAGCGCGCGGCCGTCCACAGTGCGCAGGCGGACCATGTGATGGACCTCCGCTCCGCGGGTGAGGTTGAGCTGCTCAGCAATCTCGGTCTCGGCCTCCACCAGCTCCAGCGACAGGACGGTGGTCTGCGGCGTCGCTCCCTCGTCCTGGAGGTCGTTGTAGAGGCTGGAGAGCCGCAGGTTGCGCCGCACCGGCGCCCCGACCACCTGGGTGCCGACGCCGCGACGGCGCACCACCAGCCCGTTCTGGACGAGCTGATCCATGGCCTGCCGCATGGTGGGGCGGGAGAGGTTGTAGCGCTTAGCGAGGGCGATCTCGTTCTCCAGCTTCGTCTCCGGGGGCAGCAAGCCGTCCCGGATGGCCTTCTCGAAGGCGGAGGCCACCTGATGGTAGAGCGGCACCGGCGATGACCGATCCAGGGTGATGTCGAGGTCACGGGTCACGGGGTCTCCTTCGTGCGTGTAATTGTCAGTTTGTCACGACAATCGCATCTTTGGAAGAGTCTATGGGCTCATGATGTGATCCCGCCCATGATGCCACCGGACCGACGACCTGACGACGCCCACCGAAGAAGCTGGCCGGAGCGTCGGTGCGCGTCCAGGCGCGGCCGGTAGACTGGGCCGCTGCCGCAGGACGCGCCCGCCGATCGACGAAAGGGCCTCGATGACCACCCCCGCCCCGGAGAAGACAACCCGACGCCGTCGCCCCCGCCGCCAGCCGCCGGCTCAGCGGCCTCGACTGCGCCTCGGATTCGCCGGATGGGTCGTCTCTTGGCTGGTCCCCACCTTCGTGATGGGTGGACTGCTGCTGGGACTCTCCTTCGTGCCCGGCCTCGACGACGACGGCTTCCTCACCCCACTGATCCCACTGATCGGCGGCGCCGCCGTCGGCATCGGCATCCCGGGCACACTGCTGGTGACCTGGCTGTACCGGCACCACCTCAACCCGACCCTGCATGTGTTGGGCTATGTGGTGGTCGGCCTGCTCTACGGGCCGGTGGTCCTGCTGGCCGGCACCGGCGGCCTGATGCCCATGCTCATCCCGCTCGTCGGCTTCCCCGCCGGGGTGCTCCTCGGTGTGGGCCGCTGGGCCGCCCAGCCGCTGGCGACCGTGATCGATCCCGCCACCGACGAGACTCCCGCAGACGACACCCCAGCAGACGACGACGTCGACACCGTCTCACCCACCCCTGGCCGCCGCTGAAGGACATGACGATGACGCAGACCCTCCCGCAGACCACCCGCCCGCCGATGACCTTGACGATCGCCGGCTCCGAAGCCACCGGCGGTGCCGGCGCGCAGGCCGACCTGAAGACCTTCCAGGAGCTGGGCAGCTTCGGCATGATCGCTCTGACCTGCATCGTCTCCTTCGACCCGAAGGATGACTGGAACCACCGCTTCGTGCCGGTGGAGCCGCAGGTCATCGCGGATCAGATCGAGGCCATCTTCGGCGACTATGACGCCGAGGCCCTGGACACGGTGAAGCTGGGCATGATGGGCACTCCGACCACGATCTCCACGGTCTCCGAGGCCCTGGCCGCGCGCCGTCCGCGGCACGTGGTGCTGGACCCGGTGCTGATCTGCAAGGGGCAGGAGCCCGGGCACGCCCTGGACACGGACAACGCCCTGAAGTCCGAGCTGCTCCCGCAGGCCACCTTCGTGACGCCGAACCATTTCGAGGCCGAGCAGCTCTCCGGCATGACGGTGCGCAGCCTCGAGGACCTCACCGCCGCCGCCCACGAGATCCACCGGATCTCCGGGGCAGCCGTGTTGGCCAAGGGCGGAGTGCGGCTGGAGGGCCCGGATGCCGTCGACGTCTTCGTGGACGAGGACGGCGCTGAGGTGCTCCGCTCGCCGAAGATCGGCGAGCATGCCGTCTCCGGTGCCGGATGCTCGCTCGCGGCCGCCGTCGCCGCCGAGCTCTCCAAGGGCGCCACGCCGCTGGAGGCCGCCCGCCGAGCGAAGGAGTTCGTCACCGCGGGCATCCGTCAGCGGGTGGCGGGAGGCACGCCGTTCGACGCGCTGTGGCAGGGCGGCCTGCGCGGCTGACCGCTCCGGCGCCTCTCCCCGCACTCCGGCCTCAGATGCCGACATTCCCGCCCGCCCGACGGGCAGGAGCCTGAGCCGGCCCCAGATGCGAGAGAGGCCCGGGCGGTGCCGTTCTCACCGCCCGGGCCACAACCCTGACCGAGCACCTCTCCGGAGGCCGTTGCACCGAAACCTCCGGGGTCTCCAAGCCAGGTTCTCGTGATGCACGTACACCGTTTCTGTACGTCACGAACTATTTTCCTCCGGCAACGATGGATCCCTCTAGTCGACTTTCGTCTAGTGTTGCGGGGCCCGCACGGCGTGTTGTCCAGCTGACCTCCAGGTTCACCACAGGCTGCCTCCAGGTCAGCGCTTCCAGCTCGTGAAAACCTGGAGATGCCGGGCTACGCCGCGGCTCAGTCCTTCTTCACACCCTGCACTGTGACCACCCAGTGCCCCTTCCGGTCGAAGCCGGCCCGAGCCTGACCGCCGAAGGCCGCCGCGCGGTCCCGGATGCCGATCAGTCCCGCCCCTGAACTGGACCAGCGGGACACCGCCCGGCGACGTGAGGCCACCGTGTTGGTCACCGTGAGACCGGTCTCCTCCTCCCCTGCCCACACGCGGATCCAGCATGTCTGCCCATGGCCGGCGTAGCGGGCCACGTTGGTGGTGCACTCCTGCAGGATCCGGTAGAGCGCGGCGTGGACGGAGCGTGACAGCTCGGAGAGGTCGCCGTCGGCCTCACAGCTGACCGTGAACCCGAGGCCGCGCAGCTGCTCGCAGAAGGTCTCCGCGCCTGTGCGGATGTCCAGTTCGGTGGCCGAGGAGGTGGGAAGGTCTTCCAGGGCCCCGTCCTCGCGCAGCAGGTTGAGCATGCGGCGCAGGTCCTGCAGGGCCGCTCGGGAGGAGTCTCCGATGACCTCGACGGCGTTGCGGTAGGAGTCCTCGGTGTCAGCCATCTGCGCCGCCCGGGACTGCATGGCGATGATGGTGATGTCATGGGCGACGATGTCGTGGAGATCCCGGGCGATCGATTTCCGCTCGGCAGCCACGGACTCGCGGTGTCGCGCCTCGACCTCCTCCAGCTCTCGCCGGGACTGCAGCCGGGCGTTGGTGACCTTCCGGAAGGCGGACCCCAGCCCGTAGGAGCCCATGATCAGCAGCACCATGATCGCCATGAGGACCACCCCGCTGGTGGGGTCCTCCAGCTGGTTCGTCAGGAACCCGGTCCAGATCAGCGTGGCCGCCAGCAGGGACCGACGGAACAGCTTGGTGGTGACCATCGCTCCGACGCCGACCAGCAGGACGGCCAGCACCAACGAGTAGGCCAGGCCTTCGGTGAACAGAGACACCGCCACCATGATCAGCCCGACGACGGCCGCCCAGGTCACCCGCACCCACAGCAGCACCACGCAGCCCACGCTGAGCAGCCCGGCCATGGCGATCTCCACAGGGAAGGACTTCCCCTCGAGCATCTCCAGGATGATGTCGGAGCCCAGGGCGATGCCGAACAGCAGGGTGACGACCACCAGCAGCCACTTGTTCAGGTCCCGGGCGTACCAGAACCCCTGCGATTCGAACTCTCCTGCGACACTCGGCACGCAGCCAGTCTACGAGGACGGCCCCCGTCAGCTCGGCGGCAGGCTCCGGCCCCGTGCGCGCCGGACATCCAGGTCACGCTCCTACAATCGTGCTCATGACCGACACGCCCGCCGATGAGGCCCCGACGGCGCCGACCCCCCGCGCCCCCGAGATCCGGGTCCTCATCGCCGATGACCACCCGATGATGTCCACCGCGCTGCGCACCTATGTGGACTCCACCCGAGGCATGCGGTGCGTGGGTGAGGTGCGGGACGGCAAAGCCGCCGTGGAGCTCGTGGCCCAACTGATGCCCGACGTCGTCGTGATGGACATGCACATGCCCGGCACCGACGGCATCCAGGCCACCGGACAGATCCGCCGCATGTTCGACACCGTCGCGGTGCTGGCGGTGACCACGTTCTCCACGGAGCGGTACGTGATCCCCGCACTGCGCGCCGGGGCGGGCGGGTACATCGTCAAGGACGCCGAGCCGGAGGAGATCATCGAGGCGATCCGGCAGGCCCATGACGGGCTGGCGCCCTTCTCCCCCTCGGTGGCTCGGGAGCTGATGCTCTCGGTGAAGGACGACCCTGCCCAGGTGGAGTCCATGCTGCGCCGCTACCCGGAGCTGCCGCGCATCCCGGAGCGGGAGCTGCAGGGGCTGAAGCTGCTGGCCAGCGGCCGGTCCAACGCAGAGATCGCCGCGGAGATGGTGGTCTCGGAGGCGACGGTGAAGGCCTATATGGGGCGCCTCATGCAGCGCCTCGGCGTCCGCGACCGGGTGCAGCTGATCATCCGCGCCACGGAGCTCGGCCTGGTGGAGCCGGCGCTGGACTGAGGAGGCCCAGCCCGGGCCCCCTCAGACCACGTCCCGTGCCGCCCGCTCACCCCGCGATCGGGTTCTCCAGCTCTCCGGCGTGGATGAGCGAGCCGGAGGCGTCGGCCAGGTCCACCATGTGCCGGGTGTTGCGCAGCTGCAGCCTGTTCAGGCAGGAGTGCGCATAGCGCGGCACCCGCAGGTCCAGCCGACGACGGCGGCTCACCCCCTCCGCCTCGCCGCGGGCCTCCTGCTCCGCCACCACCTGGCTCACCACCTCCCAGAAGGCGGTGTCGGTGAGGACGCCGTCGGCATGCAGCACCCCGGCCAGGTGACGCAGCACCCCGCCGAAGACATCGGTGAAGATCAGCTGGGCGGCCTCGTCGTCGTCGATGACGTGCCGCATCCGGGAGATGTCCTCGTCCAGCTCCCGGTCACCGATGACGGCGGCCTCCTCGCCGATGTCCTTCATGAACACCCCGGTGACCCGGCCCTCCCGCAGCCGCAGGATGATGTTCTCCCCGTGCGGCATGAACGCGAGCTCGTGGACCTCCAGGCAGTGCAGCACCGGCAGCAGGTAGGCCCGCAGGTACTCGCCCAGCCAGGCCCGGGGCTTCAGCCCGGAGTCCTCGATGAGCGCCGCGGCCATCGAGGCGCCGCGCGCGTCCCGGTGCAGCAGCGCGGCCATGGTCATCAGCCGGTCGTCGGGCTCCTCCCGTTCGCCGAGCCGGGCGATCGGGCTCTCCCGCCACAGGGCGGCCAGCATCTTCTGCTGGTGGGAGGAGGCCTCGGCCCGGTGGTACGCGTCGCCGGTGTAGCCGATGGCGGCGTGCTCGCGCAGCACGTCGAAGCCGAGCTCAGCCAACCGGGCGTCGCCGCGCACCTGGGCTGCCACCCAGTCATTGATCGCGGGGGTGGCACGCATGTAGGCCGGGGAGAGCCCGCGCAGGAAGCCCATGTTCTGGATGGACAGTGCGGTCTTGATGTAGGACCGCTCCGGGTGCTCGACGTCGAAGGCGGTCCGGATGGACTGCTGGGGCTGCCAGGCCCCGGGCCCCTCCCCCAGCACCACAAGATCACGCCGGGCGATGTCGGGGGCGAAGCTGACCGCCACCCGGTGGCGGAACTGCCAGGGGTGCACCGGCAGCAGCACATAGTCGGCGGGGTCCAGGCCGAGGTCATGGAGCCGGGCGTGCAGGCGGGCCCGCCCCGCGGCTCCGAGCTCCAGCTCCCAGTGCTGAGCCTCCGTACGCCCGGCGCCGAGGTCCAGCCGAGTGTGGGCCCGTCGGGCGGCCACCCATACGTAGCGGAAGGTTGCACCGGACTCCGGCGCATAGGCGCGCAGGTCGTCCACACTGAAGCCGATGCGCCCGTTGGTGGCCACGAAGCAGGGATGCCCCTCGGTCATGCCCGCCTCGGTGTGCTGCAGATCCCCGGCGACGTCGAGGTCCCGCCGTCCGCGGGCCAGCTGGGCGGCCGAAGGGCCCCCGCGACGGTTCTTGAACGCCGCGCTGGCCAGGGTCGCGGCGACCTCCTCCAGGTAGGTGCCCAGCAGGTCCTCGGGGATGCCGAGGAGGTGCTGCAGCTCGACGATCAGCTCTTGGGCGTCCAGGGGGCGCTGATGGCCGTGGACGGCGTCGAGGCGCTGCAGGCTCTCCTCGTCGAGGACCCAGTGGTCCAGGGCCAGGCGGCGGGCTCGGAACCGGTAGGTGCTGGCGCCGGGGACCTCCAACCTCCAGAGTGGCGCAGCGCCGGCGGGCTCGCCCCGGTCCTTCTCGGCCACCGGGCTGAGGAGCTTCTCATGGCTGAACTCCGCCAGCGCCTTGGCCACCAGGTGCCGCTGGGCGAGGGCCATGTGCTCGGGCCGCAGATGCTGCGTCCCCGCGTCACCCCCTGACCCCACCCCTGCGACCGACCCGGCGGCCGACCCGGCGACCGACTCTGTTCCCACCCCTGCGGCCGCCGCCTCGGGGCGGGTCCCGCGGGCCAGCACGCTGAGCATGGCCCGTTTGTCCGGCAGGGCGATCTCGCGCAGCTCCTCGAAGCCGACCTCGCGGTTCTTCCGGCGCACCGCACCGTTCTCCACGTCCGGCTCCACCACGAGACGGCCTGCGCCCAACGACCAGCAGTGCGCGACGACGGCCCGCATGATCGCACTGGTCAGTCCGTGGCGCCGGCGTGTCACGTCCTGCGGCGCCGGTGCGACGAGCAGATGCATGCCCAGGTCACCGGTCTCGGCGTCGTGGACGTCGGTGAGCACCACGCGGGTCGGGTCATAGGTCTCCACGTAGACCAAGGCGTCTCCGGCCTCCTCCCCGATCCAGGCGTCCTGGGCGTCGTCGTCGGTGATCTGCTCCAGGTACCGACGCACCTGTCCACGGCTGAGGTGCCCCATCTGCCAGTGGTGGGCGCCCGGGTGGGTCAGCCACCGGTGCACTCGGCCGGCGTCGGTCTCCGGATCAGCGGGCCGGAACACCAGCGGCAGGTCCGAGGTGCCGCAGGCCGGCTCCGTCAGTGCGGGGTCGTCGACGATCGGCACGGCACCGGCAGGGGTGTGTCCCGTGTCTGTGGCCTGTCTGGTCTCGGTCGTCTGTGTGGACATGGTCGCCTGTGGGGTGATGGTCGTCTGTGGGGTGATGGTCATCGTGGCACCTCCGCGGTGGTGGGGAGTCCGAACTGCTGGAAGGCGATGCGCCGCTCCAGCGGGTAGTGCTCCTCGCCGGTGATGGTGGCGAGGATCGAGGCGCTGCGCCAGGCGCCCATGCCGAGGTCCGGCGCGGTCAGCCCGTGAGTGTGCTCCTCGGCGTTCTGCACGAAGATCCGTCCGCCGAGCGTGTCGATGCGGTAGTCCCGCCCGACGGCGAGGCGGCCGGCGGCGTCGCGGCCGATGAGGTGTTCCACGGGTTCCAGGAAGCTCGGGTCCCGGGGCGTGTAGCCGGTGGCGAGAATCAGGTGGCCCGTCTGGTGCTCGGCCTGCTCGCCCAGCTGCCGGTGCACCAGCTGCAACCGGTGGGACCCGTCGGCGGGATCCCAGACGGCGCCGGTGACCTCTGTGTCGGTGAGCATCCCGACCTCGAGGGGCCGGTGGGCGCTGAGCCGATAGAGGGCGTCATGGATCCGGTCGATGGTGGCGGTGCTGATTCCCTTGTAGAGCCCGCGCTGCTCACGGGTGAGCTGGTCGCGCACGCCCTCGGGCAGGCGGTGGAAGTGATCGGTGTACTCGGGAGAGGTCAGCTCCAGGGTCAGCCGGGTGTCCTCCATGGAGAAGAAGCGCGGGGACCGGGTGATCCAGTCCAGCCGCAGGTCGTGCTCCCGATGGGACTCCAGCAGGTCCAGGAAGATCTCGGCCGCGGACTGCCCGCTGCCCACCACGGTCGCCGATCCGGCGGCGAGGATCTCCTCGCGGCGGTGCAGGTAGTCCGCCGAATGGGTGGCTGCCGGCGAGGCGTCCACATCCTCCCGCAGCGCGGCGGGCACATGCGGGGCGGTGCCGATGCCCATCACCACGTGGCGTCCCCGACGGACCTCCACCCCGTCCGCGGTGACCGCGGTGACCACGAAGGTGTCGGTGGCGGCGTCGTGCTCCACGGACTCCACCTGACGTCCCCAGCGCAGGGAGGGGAGCCGATCGGCGGCCCACCGGCAGTAGGCGTCGTACTCGCTGCGCAGCGGGTGGAAGTCCTCGCGGATGTAGAACGGGTAGAGCCGCCCGGTCTGCTTGAGCCAGTTCAGGAAGGAGAACTCGGAGGTCGGGTCCGCCATGGTCACCAGGTCGGCGAGGAACGGTACCTGGATGGTGGCGTCGGTCAGCATCATGCCGTGGTGCCAGGCGAAGCCGTCGCGGGAGTCGAGGAAGACGGCGTCGACGTCCTCCAGGGGGTGGGCCAGGCAGGCCAGCCCGAGGTTGAAGGGACCGATGCCGATTCCGACGACGTCGTGCACGGCGCCTCCGCCGGCTTCCTCCGGGGTCGGTGTGCTGGTCATCGAGAGGCCTCCTCGGCGAGACTGGCCGGCGCTCCGGCCCGGTGACGGTGCAGGATGCGGGCGCATTCGGCGACCTCGTCCAGGCTCTGGGCCACCTGCTCGGCGGTGGTCTCCGGGTCCAGCAGCGTGAGCTTCAGACAGGGCCGGGAGTCCAGGACGGTCTTGGCGACCATGACCCGCCCGGACTCCTGGAGCACCTGGCGGACCAGCGCGACCAGCGCATCGGCGTCCTGGTCCCCCACGCCTGCCGGCTGCCACCGGAAGAGCACCGTGGTGAGATCGGTGGGAGCGAGCAGCTGCAGCTCATCGTGGCCCTCCACGTGGCGATGCACCTCCTGGGTGAGGTCCAGCAGGGCGTCCCAGGCCCGCCCGACGGCGTCGACGCCCGCCCCGCGCAGGGTCGCGTAGAGCTTCAGGGCGTCGAAGCGTCGGGTGGTCTGCAACGACTTGTCCACCTGATTGGGCTCGGCGCCGCCGGCGGGGTTGAGGTAGTCGGCGTGCCAGGCTCCTCGCCCCAGGTCTGCGGGGTCGCGCACCACCAGGGCGGAGGAGGAGACCGGCTGGAACCAGGCCTTGTGGAAGTCCAGCGTCACGCTGCGGGCCGATTCGATGCCGGCCAGCCGATGGGCCTGGCGCTCCGAGGCCAGCAGCCCGCAGCCGTAGGCGGCGTCCACGTGGAGCCAGAGGCGCTGGCCGCGGCAGATCTCGGCCAGCGGTTCGAGCGGATCGATGACCCCGCGGTCGGTGGTGCCGGCAGTGGCGGCCACGGCCATGGGAACCCGGCCGTCGGCGGCGATGTCGTCGAGGACGCGCCGCAGGGCTGTCGGGTCCATGCGGCCGGCGTCGTCCGAGTCCACGGTGATGACCGCGTCGTCGCTGAGGCCGAGGAGCAGCGCGGCCTTGGCGATGCTGAAGTGGCTCTGCGAGCTGGTGAGCACCACCAGCTGCTGCTGGCGCACCGCACGGGCGGGCCCGGAGGTGCCGGCCAGGGCCGCCTCCCGGGCCAGGAACAGGGCCTGCAGGTTGGACTGGGTGCCTCCCGAGGTGAAGATGCCGTCGCCCCGGCTGTAGCCGATGCGCCCGGCGATCCAGCTGATCAGGCGGCGCTCCAGGAACGTGCCGATGCGGGACTGGTCGTAGGTGTCCACGGAGGGGTTGACGGCGGCGAGCACGGCCTCGGCGGCCACAGCGTGCACGTCGACGGGACAGTTCAGATGGGACAGGTACGCCGGGTGGTGGTACCAGACGGCTTCGGCGAGGAAGAGCTCGTCGAGCTCCTGGAGCAGGGCGGGGCCGCCGATGCCGGGGGCGTCGAGGTCGACGGCGGCGGCTCGGTCGGCGAGCTCACGCTGAGGCGTGTTGGTGGAGGGCGCGTCGGCGGAGGCGAGTCGCAGGGAGATCCGCGAGCTGACCTCCCCCATGAGGGCGTCATAGGACCCGGTGGCTCCGGGGCGCAGAAGGGTGAGCTGATCTGGGAGGACATCATGTGAAGCTGTCATGTGAGGGGAGCATAACTGCAATTACGTCATATTCAAGTGCTGTAATCCTGTGAGGTTGCTGGAAGCTGCTTGTGGGCCCGGCGCACTGCCGATGGCCCGGGCCCGTCGGCGCGGCCGCGAGGGCCTGCCAGGACGCAGGTGTCCCGCGCTGACCGGAGGTGCAAGAAAGCCCACCCAGCCCTCGCTGCCCCATGCTCAGAGTGAGGCATGTCACCGACCTGTGACGTTGCGCGTCGTCGACACCTGCGGGCTGGCATCCGTCGCACACGCAGTGACTCTCGGGTAACATGTGGGGCGGCGCACATCACCGACCAGCTGCTGGAGGCCCTCATGCGAGCCGAGATCGACCCGGACTACGACGTCACGACGCCCCGCGACCTGGACTACTACGGCGTCTTCGCGGACATCCCTGATCAGGACCGTGCCTGGTGGACCCGTGCCCGGGAGTTCTCCACGGGCCTCGAGGAACGCATGACGCAGTGCTGGGAGGCCGGAGAGTACCCCGTGGATCTGGTCCGAGACGCTGGCGCCCGCGGGCTGCTCACCGACGGGGTCGACGTCGACGGCGTGGGCGAGGGCCTGAGCACCCTCTCCCCTCTGGCGGCCGGACTGGTCAACATGGAGACCTCCCGGACCGACGGCTCCCTGGGCACCGCACTGGCCGTGCAGGGCGGTCTGGCACTGCGCACGCTGGCGATGTTCGGCTCCGATGAGCAGAAGCAGCAACACCTCGCCGACCTGGCCACCGCCCGCACCCTGGGCTCCTTCGCCCTGACCGAGCCCACCCACGGCTCCGACTCGGTCTCCCTGGAGACCACCGCGCAGCTGGTCGGCGATGAGACCACCGGCCACTACGTGCTCAACGGCGCCAAGAAGTGGATCGGCAACGGCGCCTCCGGCGGCATCACCTTCACCTGGGCCCGGGTCTCCGGCGGCGAACACGACGGACAGGTCCGCTGCTTCCTGGTCAACCAGGAGACGGAGGGCTACCGGGCCGAAGTCATCGAAGGCAAGGCCTCGCTGCGCGCCATCCACCAGGCGGTCATCGAGTACCACGACGTCACCCTGCCCGCCGACGCAGTGCTGCCCGGCTCACACTCGTTTAAAGACACCTCCAAGGTCCTCTTCGCGACCCGGCTGGGAGTGGCGTGGTCCGCCGTCGGACACGCCGCCGCCGTCGTGGGGGCCGCCCTGAGCTATGCGACCCAGCGGGAGCAGTTCAGCAAGCCGCTGGCCGGGTTCCAGCAGGTCCAGGAGCGGCTGACCTGGATGACCAGCGAGCTGACCTCCATGCAGCTGCACGTGCGGAAGGTGACCGAGCTCGACGCCGTCGGGAAGCTCTCCGGCCCGCAGGCCTCGATGGCGAAGTACCACAACACTCGCAAGGCCCGGGCGATCGCCCAGGTGGCCCGCGACATGCTCGGCGGCAACGGCATCCTGCTGAAGAACAAGGTGGCCCGGCACATGGCTGACATCGAGGCCATCCACACCTATGAGGGCACCGAGTCCGTGCAGTCCCTGATCATCGGGCGCGACCTGACCGGGCACTCCGCCTTCGCCTGAGCCCTCCCCCGCGCTGAGTTGGTCTGGAGTTTTGGGGTGTCGGGTCGCGGGCGGGGGCGCGGAACGAAAACACCAAAACAACCCCGCCCGACACCAGCCCGC
>NZ_JBQYEY010000042.1:0-14575 GCF_052656005.1 Nesterenkonia sp. K-15-9-6 | reverse complement strand
GCGATCGAGAAGTACCAGCTCTCTGATCCCAATGCTGGGACCTCGGGGTCCACAGGAGGCGATGCCTGAGCCCAGGATCGAGGGCATTCCCGAGGCGGGCCGCCGACACTGCGTGAGGCGCTCGTCAGGCATGAGTGAGGGCCGCCGTCCCGGCTGGGGCGGCGGCCCTCACTCATGGGCCCGGCAGGTGCTCGCTGAGCACCGCGGAGACGTGCTGCGGAGACATGCTGCGGTGCGGGGCTCTGCTCCCCAGGACGCGGCGGGACGTATCAGCGAGGTCTCGCAGGGAGGTCACGCGGTCCGAGTCCTGGGGAGCAGATCATCACGGGACGTGCAGTCCCCTGCTGCCCGCCCCTGGTCTGGCGGTCAGGGACGGGGAGCAGCGGGTCGGAGGACACTGCTCCGACCCGCCCCTCGCCGAGCCTGAAGCCCGGGCTGACGGGCGGTGATGGCCGGCCGTCGAGGCGTTCTCAGCGACACTGCGGCAGTCGAGGGCCCACCCCGGGAATCCTGCAGATCAGCGGCAGGGCCTGGGCCGCGCGGGCGGGGATGAAGAAGTCCGGGTCGTCGCCGCCGCCGTCGAACGCGGGGGCCGCAGGCGGGACCGCGGAGGCCGCAACGCCGTCGTTCGGGGGCATCGTGGCGCCCGAGGGGGCGTCCTTAGCTGGGCGAGCACTCATCGTGAGCTCCTCTCCAAGGCTCCGAAATTCCAGGATATGGAACAAGAATTCCGCTTTATGACATCAGTATCGGTGCCACGTCCAGGAGAGTCAAGGGGTGCCGGCGGATCAGGTCGGGCGAAGCAGGGGATGTGGCAGCCGGCCGGGGCGCTGAAGAGAGGCGCGCCTGGGGGGGCGTGCCTGAGGGGCATGCCGGGAGGGGGATGAGCGGCGTCGCGGAGTGCGGGGGCGCGTTGTTCGATCGAGCCGGGGCCGGGGCCGGCTGCCGGGATCAGGAGATCCGCAGCTCCTCGGAGATCTCCTGGGCCACGCGGCGCAGCAGCGGCACGGCGCGGTCGGCGAAGGCCTTGTCCACGCGACTGGTGGGGCCGGAGACGGAGATCGCCAGGGGAGTGGGGGCCTCCGGGACGGCCACGGCGAAGCAGCGCACGCCCAGCTCCTGCTCCTGCTCGTCCACTGAGTAGCCCTGGCGGCGGATGGCATCCAGCTCGCGCTCGAGATCCTCCAGCGTGGTGATGCTGTGCTCGGTGTGGCCGGGCATGCCGGCGGTGGTCACGATGCGCCGCGCCTGCTCGGGGTCGAGGGTCGCGAGGATGGCCTTGCCCACGCCGGTGTCGTGGGTGTGGGCGCGGCGGCCGACCTCGGTGAACATGCGCATCTGGTGCGGCGAGGGGACCTGGTCCACGTAGACCACCATGTCGCCGTCGAGGGTGGCCACATTCGCACTCTCGCCCAGCTCCTCCACCAGGGTGCGCAGATGCGGACGGGCGACGGCGCCCAGCTGACGGCTGGCGAGGTCGCCCAGGCGGATCAGTCCGGGGCCGAGGGCGTAGCCTCGATCAGGGAGCTGCCGGACGATGCCGAGGCCGAGCAGCGTCTTCAGGAGGCGATGGATCGTGGGCATGGGCAGGTTCACTGCGGCGGCCAGCTCGCTCAGCGTGGTCTGGCCTCCCGAGGAGGCGATGAAGGACAGGAGGTCGAAGGTCCGCTCCACGGACTGGACGCCTCCGCGGGCAGGGCGACGCGCGCTCCGGTCCTGGTCGACGGCGTCCTGCGTGTCCGTGGGGTCAGTGCTCATGGCGTGCGGGCCTTCCATCTCGGGGGCAGTCCAGCTGCCTCGCAACGGCGTCCTGAGGGTCTCGCTCCCACGAGTGTAGTCGGATGTGGGGCTGATCAGGGGCGAGGTGGGCTGTGGTGGCCGGGGCGGTCGACGCACTGCCTCAAGTTCCGTATAGTAGATAATCAAGTCCGTATCGCGGAATACCTATCGAAAGGCAGGATCATGGCGACACCCAGTCCCGGGCATTCCATCACCTACCGTGTGGCGGCGCCCGCCAGCTTCTCCGCATCCACCGATCTCGCCGCGGTCATCGCCGACCACGGCGCGGCCCTGACGGCGCTCGACGTCATCGAGTCCACCCACTCCGAGCTCGTGGTGGACGTCTCCTGCGACACTCGCGGCCCTGACCACGCCCAGGAGATCGAGCAGGCCCTGGCTGCGCTCGACGGCGTGGACGTCCGGAAGAGCTCCGACCGTACCTTCCTGCTGCACCTCGGCGGCAAGCTCGAGTCGACCCCCACGGTGACCCTGAAGAATCGCGACGACCTCTCGCGCGCCTACACCCCCGGGGTGGCGCGCGTCTGTCAGGCGATCGCCGAGAACCCCGAGGACGCGCGGCGACTGACCATCAAGCGCAACACGGTCGCCGTCGTCACCGACGGGTCCGCCGTGCTCGGACTCGGCAACATCGGCCCCGAAGCCTCCATGCCCGTCATGGAGGGCAAGGCCGTGCTGTTCAAGCAGTTCGCCGACGTCGACGCCTGGCCGGTGGCCCTGGACACTCAGGACACCGAGGAGATCATCGCCGTCTGCAAGGCGATCGCCCCGGCCTACGGAGGCATCAACCTGGAGGACATCTCCGCCCCCCGCTGCTTCGAGATCGAGGCCCGGCTGCGGGACGAGCTGGACATCCCGGTCTTCCACGACGACCAGCACGGCACCGCCATCGTCACCCTGGCGGCACTGACCAACGCCCTGAAGGTCGTGGAGAAGCAGCTGAGCGACGTGCGCATCGTGGTCTCCGGAGCCGGGGCGGCCGGACACGCCATCGTGAAGCTCCTGCTGGCCGCCGGAGCCCATGACGTCGTCGTCTGCGGCCGCAGCGGGGCGCTGACCTCGGCCCAGGAGCATGCCGACCCGCACCGCGCCTGGCTGGCCCAGCACACCAACCCGCGCGGCGTCACAGGGAGCCTCAAGGAGGCTGTGGTGGGTGCGGATGTGTTCATCGGCGTCTCCGCCCCCGATCTTCTGGATGAGGCCGACATCGCGGCCATGGCCGAGGGGTCGATCGTCTTCGCCATGTCCAACCCGGACCCGGAGGTGGACCCGGCCGCCGCGAGTCGCCATGCGGCCGTCATCGCCACCGGTCGCAGTGACTATCCGAACCAGATCAACAACGTGCTCGCCTTCCCGGGATTCTTCCGCGGCCTGCTCGATGCGCACTGCCACGACATCACCGACGAGATGCTGCGCGTGGCCGCCGAGGCCATTGCGGAGACCATCGCCGATGACGAGCTCAACGCCGGGCACATCATCCCCTCCGTCTTCGACCCGCGGGTGGCGACCAACGTCGCCGAGGCCGTCGCCGGCGTCGCCCGGCAGGAGGCCGGAAGCGCCGAAGGGTCTGCCGACACGGACGACGCCGCCCGGCGCAACGGCCGCACAGCCGCTCCGACCTCCGCGGAGGCCGCACGATGAGTCGCGGCCCCGTGCTCGGCGAGGAGCTGCTCGGCCGCGTCGACGCGCTCCTGGCCGACACCGATCAGATGCTCGAGAACCTGTACCCCGGTGACCGGGGCCGGCGGCAGCCCGTGCACACCGTCTACATCCCCGCCGACACCTGGGCTCCCGGGCTGCTCGCGGACTGGGGAGCGAAGGCGTTGGCCGCGGTCGAGGCGCACGGCGGCATGGAGCAGCTCGCCGAACGGGTCATCCGGCTCTCCGGCGCCGAACCCGGGGACGGCCTTGCCGGCGACGTCGCCGGCCTGGCCCGGGCCGTCACGGAGAAGCTGCGCCAGGACCCCATCGAGGACCTCCGCCTGGACTTCGAAGACGGCTTCGGCCTCCGCGACGACGCCGAGGAGGACCACTGGGCCCAGGAGGCCGCCCGGCGTGTGGCCCGAGGGCTGGACGAGAACGTCACGCCCGGTTGGATCGGCATCCGCTTCCGCTGCCTGGAGGCGGCGACCCGTCGCCGCGGCCTGCGGACCCTGGACCTGTTCCTCACAGAGCTCCACGACGCCGTCGGCGGGCTGCCGGAGGGACTCGTGCTGACCCTGCCCAAGGTGACCACCGCCGACCAGGTGCGTGCCATGGTGCTCGCCGTCGAGGAGCTGGAGAGGCAGCTCGGGATCGACGCCGGCCGGATCGGCTTCGAGATCCAGGTGGAGACCCCGCAGCTGATCCTCGGCCCCGACGGCACCGTTCCGCTGGCCGGCGCCGTCCACGCAGGGCAACGGCGGGTCACGTCCCTGCACTACGGGACCTACGACTACTCGGCCTCCCTGGGGATCGCCGCGGCGCACCAGTCCATGGACCACCCGGCCGCGGACTTCGCCAAGCAGCAGATGCTGCTGGCCGCCGCCGAGACCGGGGTCCACGTCTCCGACGGATCCACCAACATCCTCCCCCTGGGAGACCCGGACAGCGTGGTCGCCGCCTGGGACCTGCACGCCCGACTCGTGCGCCGCCACCTGCAGCGCGGCATCTATCAGGGTTGGGACCTCCACCCCCACCAGCTGCCGACCCGCTTCCTGGCGACCTTTCTGTTCTACCGGGAGGGGTTCGCCGATGCGGCGAGCCGGGTGCGCCGCTACGTGGGCGGAGAGTCCGGTGCCGTGCTGGACGAGCCGGCCACCGCCAAGGCGCTCGCAGGCTACCTGCAGCGCGGGCTGACCTGCGGCGCGGTCACCGAGGACGACGTCGTGGCCGCCACCGGACTCGACGCCGCCGGCCTGCGGCATCTCGCCCGTACCGGACGACCAGCCTGAGGGCTGACCGCGCACCCGTCCCTCGGCCGGAAGAGTCCGGCCGAGGGACGGGTGCGTGAGGCCCGATCGCGGGCCACGATGGACATGCACACCTTCGAGACCATGCACACCTTCGAGACGATGAGGAGCTCACCGATGACGATCAGCAGGACACCGTACTACGCGCCCCACGGCGGTCACCCTCCGCAGACCGACCTGCTCACCGACCGGGCGGTGGTCACCGAGGCCTACACGGTCATCCCCCGCGGAGTCCTGCGTGACATCGTCACCACCGTGCTCCCCGAGTGGCGGGACACCCGATCCTGGGTACTGAACCGCCCGGTGGCCGGCGGCGCGGTGACCTTCTCCCAGACCATCCTCGAGGTGGCCCCGGGCGGCGGCTCGGAGGCTCCGGAGCCGCAGTCCGAGGTGGAGGGCTTCCTGTTCCTCATGGAGGGCGAGGTCGAGGTGGTCATCGTTGGCGAGGCCCACCGCCTCACCCCGGGCGGATTCGCCTTCGTCCCGGCAGGCGAGCAGTGGTCCCTGCGCTCCGTGGGCGACGATGCCGCCCGCCTGCACTGGATCCGCAAGCGGCACCAGCCGCTGGAGGGCCACCGCCCGAAACCTGTGGTGGGACAGGAGCAGGACATCGAGCCCAGCCCCATGCCGGGCACCGAGGGCCGCTGGCGGACCACGCGGATGCTCGACCCGCAGGACCTCGCCTTTGACATGCACGTCAACATCGTGACCTTCGAGCCCGGCGCCTCCATCCCCTTCGCTGAGACCCACGAGATGGAGCATGGGCTCTATGTGCTCGAGGGCAAGGCCGTCTACCGGCTCAACGCCGACTGGGTGGAGGTGCAGGAAGGCGACTACATGTCTCTGCGTGCCTTCTGCCCCCAGGCCTGCTACGCGGGCGGGCCCGGCCCGTTCCGCTACCTGCTCTACAAGGACGTCAACCGGCAGGTGGAGCTCTGAGCGTCGGGCACTGAGGTCGGCGCGCCGAGCGCCGAGCAGAAGAGGGCCGCCGTGGTCGCAGACCGCGGCGGCCCTCTTCTGTGCTTCACATTGAACGAGTGGCCACGGATGACGGGACCTCGGCGTCCTGAGCGGCGTGTCCCGAGGGAGATGCCGGCATCTGTGGCCACTCGATCGGCAGTCGGGGGCGTGGAGCGCCACGGGTCTGGCCGGCACACAGCACGAGGCCCCCTCGCGCTCCGTGGGGAGCTCGAGGGGGCCTCGTGCGTGAGTCGGGGCGGGCCGTCATCGGCTGCCCGCAGCGGGGCTCATCGAGTGCTCATCGAGGACTCATCGGGGAGTCAGTGTCCGCCTCGCCCGTTGTCCGCGACCACCTGGTCAGGTTCGGCCACTCTCTCAGGCTCCGCATCGTCGTCGCCGGTCTCTGAGGAGCCCTTCGGCGTCGCCTCCCGGGGATCCCGGCCGTTGATGATCATCTGCACCTGGCTGGTGTCGGTGACCTCGCCCCGATCGATCGCCTCCCGGACCTCCTCGACCCTCTCGTCCGGCACCAGAGGGATCTCCTCGCCGTCGCAGTCGACGAACTTCCCGTCGATGAACACGTCACCGTCGCGGAGGTCCCGCAGGTCCGAGGGGGAGAGGATGCGCACCGGCTTGGCGGCGAACACCGAGGGGTTCTCCGAGTTCCCGGCCTTGAGCTCGTTGAACAGGATGTTCAGCAGCACGGCCATGATGGCGGCCGAGGAGATGCCGGAGTGGAAGATGGTCTGGAACCAGGCCGGGAACGAGTGGTAGAAGTCCTCGCGCACCACCGGGATCATCGCGAAGCCCAGGGAGGCGGAGACGATGATCAGGTTCATGTTGCCCTCGTAGGACACGCCCTTCAGGTTGCGGATGCCCGAGCCGGCCACGGTGCCGAAGAGCACGATGCCCGCACCGCCGAGGACCGGCATCGGGATGGCCGCGATGACCTGGCCCAGGATCGGCAGGGCGCCCAGGGCGATCATGATCGCACCGCCGCCGGCGACCACGTAGCGGCTGCGCACGCCGGTCAGAGCCACCAGGCCCACGTTCTGCGCGAAGGCCGACTGGGTGAAGGAGCCGAAGAGCGGCGCCACGGCGGAGGACAGCATGTCGGCGCGCAGCCCGTCCGCGATGCGGCGGCGGTCCACCGGGGTGTCGATGATCTCGCCGATGGCGATGATGTCGGCCGCGGTCTCGGTCTTGATCACCAGGATCACGATGGTCATGGAGATGATCGCGGCGACGTCGAAGGTCGGCACGCCGAAGCCCATGAAGGAGGGCAGGGCGATCCAGGAGCCGCTGCCGACCTCGGAGAAGTCGGTCATGCCCAGGGCGGCGGCCGCGGCGGTGCCGGCGATCAGGCCCAGCAGGATGGACAGTCGGGACAGGGTGGCGGAGCCGACCTTGGAGAACAGCAGGATGATCGCCAGGGTCAGGAAGGCCAGGCCGATGTTGGCGAGTGAGCCGTAGTCGTCGGTGCTCGAGTCACCGCCCATCGCCCAGTTGGCGGCCACCGGGATGAGGGTCAGCCCGATGGCGGTGATCACCGTGCCGGTGACCACCGGGGGGAAGAATCGGATGATCCGCGCGAAGAACGGCGCGAGGATGAAACCGATGATGCTGGCGCCGATGATGGCGCCGAAGACCGTGTTCAGGTCCCCGCCAGGTCCGGTGAGGATCGCCAGCATGGTGGCGACGGCGGCGAAGGACACGCCCTGAACGATCGGCAGCTTGGATCCCAGGAAGGGGAGGCCCACGGACTGCAGGATCGTGGCCAGGCCGCCGATGAACAGGCTGGCCGTGACCAGCAGGGCGGTCTGCTCTCCGGGCAGGCCCGCGGCGCTGCCGATGATCAGCGGGACGGCGATGATCCCGCCGTACATGGTCAGCACGTGCTGCAGCCCGAAGGTCATCAGCTTGCCGACGGGCAGCCATTCGTCCTCGGGCCGGTCAGATCCGGCAGGGAGGGTGCGGCGCTTCTGCGAGCCGGCACCAGTCGTCTTCGACATGGTCGAGGTCACCTCATTCTGCCGCGGGCGGGGCCTGCGCACCCAGGGGCGGGAGAGTGCGAGGTCGGGGTGCGGGGAGAAGACTGGCCCTCCCCGTGCGGCCCGTGCCCAGTGCGGCTTTGGGTATACAACGGATTTCGGTATGCGGTAGGTAGCTTCCGCATCGTGAACGAGTGTAACGCCGCTCACAGGCCCTCCGTCAAGAGTGTGAAGCGGATCAGTCGCGATGTCCATTTGGTAGACCATCGTCTCGCCAGGCCAGGCGTCGATTCGCATCGTCGGCGATTCTCTCGTTGACGCGGGGGCCTCGGTCGCCCTAGTCTGTTTCCACAAGATGGATTCAATCTTCCGCAATCCGAAAGTTGACGGGTTCGAGCGGGAGGCGATCCGGACCGAGCCGTCCACACCGAGCCGTCCATATCGAGGAGGACCCCATGACCAGCGCATTCGCCCACCGCACGCCGACGTCCTACGTGCTGAACTGTTCCACCCTGCTCTCCGAGCTGCCCGTCCTCGAGCGCGCCGCCGCTGCGGCCGCCCACGGTTTCGCCGACGTTGAGTTCTGGTGGCCCTTCGACGGACAGCCCGCGCCGAGCCCCGAGGAGGTCGACGGCTTCGTCGCCTCCCTGGATGAGGCCGGCGTGTCCCTGACCGGGCTGAACTTCTGGGCGGGGAACATGGCGGGCGGCGACCGTGGCATGGTCTCCGTCATCGGCCGGCAGGACGAATTCCGCCGCAACGTGGAGATCACGGCGGAGATCGGTCGCCGCACCGGCTGCCGCGCCTTCAACGCCCTCTACGGCCTTCGGCAGGACGGGCAGGACGCCGAGGCGCAGGACGCCCTGGCCGTGGAGAACCTCGTCCACGCCGCCCGGGCCGTGGAGACCATCGGCGGCATCGTGCTCGTCGAGCCGGTCTCCGGTGCCGAGGGCTACCCGCTGAAGACTGCCGCGGACGCGCTCGCCGTCGTCGAGAGGGTCCACGCCGCCGGGGCCGCCAACGTGGCGCTGCTGGCGGACTTCTACCACCTGGCCGTCAACGGCGACGACGTCGCCGCCGTGATCGAGGCCCACGCCGCCTCCTTCGGCCACATCCAGATCGCCGACGCCCCCGGCCGCGGCGCCCCCGGCACGGGCGAGCTGCCGCTGGAGGCCTGGATCGACCGCAGCCGCGAGCTCGGCTACACCGGCCCGATCGCCCTCGAGTACAAGCAGGAGACCGAGACGGCCTTCGACTGGCTCGACGCCGCACCGGTCGACGTCGCCCGCTGAGCCGGGCCCGCAGCAGACACCCCACACCACACGGCCGGGCCGAGCCCCGCCGGACAGGAAGGACACACCACTCATGAGCACGAAGATCGCTTTCATCGGCCTGGGGATCATGGGTCTCCCCATGGCGAAGAACCTCGTCAGCGCCGGCCACCAGGTGACGGGCTACAACCGCTCCCCGGAGAAGGCCGAGCAGCTCGCCCTGGCTGGAGGCGCCGCCGCGTCCTCGGTGGCGGAGGCCGTGCGCGGTGCCGAGGTCATCATCACCATGGTGCCCGACTCCCCGGACGTGGAGGCCGTGATGCTCGACGAGGACGGAGTCCTCGCCCACGCCGAGCCCGGCGCCACCTGGATCGACCACTCGACCATCCGTCCCGACGTCGCCGTGCAGGTCGCTCAGAAGGCCCGCGAGGCGGGGCTCAAGCCCCTGGACGCTCCCGTCTCCGGTGGTGAGCAGGGCGCCATCGACGGCGCGCTGTCCATCATGGTCGGCGGTGAGCAGACAGACTTCGAGGCCGTCCAGGACGTCTTCGAGGGCGTGGGCAAGACGATCGTGCTCGTGGGGCCGGCCGGCTCCGGGCAGACCGTCAAGGCCGCCAACCAGCTGATCGTGGCCGGCAACATCGGGCTGCTGGCCGAGGCCGTCCTCTTCCTGGAGGCCTACGGCGTGGACACCGGCTCCGCCCTGCAGGTCCTCGGCGGAGGTCTGGCCGGCTCCAAGGTGCTGGACCAGAAGGGGCAGAAGATGCTGGACCGCTCCTTCGACCCGGGCTTCCGGCTCGAACTGCATCACAAAGACATGGGGATCGTCACCTCCGCCGCCCGAGAGGCCGGCGTCGTCATCCCCCTGGCCTCCACCGTGGCCCAGCTGATCGCCTCCACCGTCCAGCGGGGCGACGGCGGTCTGGACCACTCCGGCCTGTTCACGGTCCTGGAGGACCTCGGCGGCCGCAACGGCACCACCTCCTGACTCCCGCTGGCTGCTCACCTCCCTGCTGAGCAGCAGCACGGCCTGGACAGCAGCACAGACTGAGCAGCAGCACAGCTGAGCCAGGCCGTCCCTCACCGGCGGACCGCACCGCGGAACGTCGCCCACCAGACACGAGACCTTGAAGGAGCAGCATCATGACCACGATGCGCGCTGTCGACGCCGTCGCCCTGATCCTGGAGAAGGAGGGGGCCACCGAGGCCTTCGGCCTGCCCGGGGCGGCGATCAACCCGCTCTACTCCGCCCTGAAGGCCCACGGAGGGATCCGGCACACGCTGGCCCGCCACGTGGAGGGCGCCTCCCACATGGCCGACGGGTACACCCGTGCCGCGCCCGGCAACATCGGCGTCTGCCTGGGCACCTCGGGCCCGGCCGGGACGGACATGATCACCGGCCTCTACGCCGCCCAGGCGGACTCCCAGCCGATCCTGTGCATCACCGGCCAGGCGCCGGTGGCGGTCCTGGACAAGGAGGACTTCCAGGCGGTGGACATCTCCTCCATCGCCGCGCCGCTGACCAAGATGGCCAAGACGGTGCTGGAGGCCGCCCAGGTCCCCGGCACGTTCCAGAAGGCGTTCCAGCTGATGCGTTCCTCGCGTCCCGGGCCGGTGCTGATCGACCTGCCGCTGGACGTCCAGCAGACGGAGATCGAGTTCGACATCGAGACCTACGAGGCGCTGCCGGTGGTCAAGCCGGCCGCCACGCGGGCTCAGGCGGACCGGGTGCTGGACATGGTCGCCGCCTCGGAGCACCCGATCATCGTCGCCGGGGGCGGGGTCATCAACGCCGACGCCGCGGACAGGCTGGTGGAGCTGGCCGAGCTGCTGGACATCCCGGTCTCGCCCACGCTCATGGCCTGGGGCGCGATCCCGGACGACCACCCGCTGATGTCCGGGATGGTCGGGATCCAGACACACACCCGATACGGCAACGCGAACTTCCTGGAGTCGGACCTGGTGATCGGCATCGGCAACCGGTGGGCGAACCGCCACACCGGTGCGCTGGACACCTACCGCAAGGGTCGGCGCTTCGTGCACATCGACATCGAGCCCACCCAGATCGGGCGGGTGTTCCCGCCGGACTACAGCATCGTCTCCGACGCCGGCGCAGCCCTGGAGGCCCTGCTGGAGGCGGCCCGCGCCCGGAAGGACGCCCTGCCGGACTTCGCCGAATGGGCCCGCGACTGTGCGACCCGCAAGGGGACCCTGCACCGCAAGACCAACTTCACCGAGAAGCCGATCAAGCCGCAGCGGGTCTACCAGGAGATGAACTCGGCCTTCGGCCGGGACGTCACCTATGTGACCACGATCGGGCTGAGCCAGATCGCCGGTGCGCAGATGCTGCACGCCTACCACCCGCGGGCCTGGATCAACGCCGGTCAGGCCGGACCGCTGGGGTGGACCGGCCCGGCGGCGCTCGGCGTGGCCCGCGCCCTGCCGGACACCACCGTCGTCGCGCTCTCCGGCGACTACGACTTCCAGTTCATGATCGAGGAGCTGGCCGTCGGCGCCCAGCACCGGCTGCCCTACGTCCACGTGGTGGTCAACAACTCCTACCTGGGCCTGATCCGCCAGTCGCAGCGACCCTTCGACATGGACTACGAGGTCTCCCTGGCCTTCGACAACATCAACGCCACCGGCGAGTCTGCCGGCTACGGAGTCGACCACGTGGCGGTGGCCGAGGGGCTGGGCTGCAAGGCCATCCGTGTGGAGGACCCGGAGCAGATCGGCGACGCCCTGCGGGACGCGGTCGCTCAGGCCGAGGAGCACCGTGTCCCAGTGGTCGTCGAGGTCATCCTCGAACGCGTCACGAACATCGCCATGGGTCCCGCTCTGGATGCGATCAACGAGTTCGAGCCGCTGGCCGAGTGCCCGGAGGACGCCCCCACGGCGCTGACGGCGCTCGCCGCCTCGGAGTGAGATCCATGGCGAGCACCGCTGCCGGGCCGCGGACGTCCACCGTGGTGATCGCCCCGGACACCTTCAAGGGATCACTCGGGGCCGGTGAGGTGGCCCAGGCGCTGGCCTCCGGCATCCGCCGGTCCGCCCCGGGGGTCCGCGTGGTGGAGGTGCCCATGGCCGACGGCGGCGAAGGCACCCTGGATGCGGCGGCCGCCGGCTGGGAGATCGAGGCCCACCGGGTCACCGGGCCGGACGGCCGTCCGGCCCGGGCCCGGCTGGGTCTGAGGACCGACGACGGCGGCACGACCGCCGCCGTCGTCGAACTCGCCGAGGCCTCCGGGCTCCATGACATGGGGCCCGGGGCGGACCCGATGCGGGCCACCAGCCGGGGGACCGGGGAGCTGCTGCGCGCGGCTCTGGACCGCGGGGCCGATGAGGTCGTCCTGGCGCTGGGCGGCAGTGCCTGCACCGACGGCGGGGCCGGTATGCTCTCCGCACTGGGCGTCCGACTGCTGGACCGGGCTGGCCGACGCATCCCCGAGGGAGCCGCGGGGCTGAGCGGCCTGGCCTCCGCGGACCTGCGGGAGCTGGATCCGCGGATCGCCCAGACCCGGATCGTCATCGCCGCCGATGTGGATTCACCGCTGACGGGGCCGCACGGGGCCGCGGAGGTGTTCGGCCCGCAGAAGGGCCTCGACGAGCAGCAGGTCCGCTGGGCCTCGCTCGCGCTGCAGCGGGCCGTGCCGGTGCTGGCCGAGGCGGCGTACCGCAGCAGCGGGCCCACCTGGTCCGATCATGTGGTCCGTGCCGCCGACCAGCCCGGGGCCGGCGCGGCCGGCGGGGTGGGCTTCGCCGCCCTGGCGCTGCTCGGGGCGGAGCGGCGCCCCGGCGTCGAGGTCGTCATGGAGCTGGTGGACCTGGAGACACGGATGGCCGGGGCGGACCTGGTCATCACCGGTGAGGGCAGCCTGGACACGCAGTCGCTGGCCGGCAAGGTGCCGGTGGGGGTGGCGCGCGTCTCAGCTCGGCATGGTATACCGGTGGTGGCGGTCTGCGGACGCAGTCTCCTGGACCGGGATCAGTGGGCGGCCGCCGGGATCGACCACGTCTGGGCTCTGCGGGACCTGGCGGGCAGCGACCAGGAGTCCATCCGTCGGGCCCCGGCGCTGCTGCAGGAGGTCGGAGGCCGGATCGGGCAGGAGCTCGCGGCGCGTTCGCGGCAGAGGCAGCTGATGGCAGGGCCCGCGGGGCCCGGAGAGGAATGAGGACCATGGCACATGAACTGGTGGTCACAGCGTCCCGGGCGCTGCTGCCTGCGGGATGGCAGGCCGTGGAGATCGGCGTCGACGACGGCGCGATCACCCGCATCGCCCCGGCCGGGACGGGGCTCCAAGGGCTCCGGACGGTGGAGGTTCCGGAGGATCAGGTGCTGCTGCCCGGTCTGGTGGACTCCCATGTCCACGTCAACGAGCCCGGCCGCACCGAGTGGGAGGGATTCGCCTCGGCGACCCGCGCGGCTGCCGCCGGCGGGGTGACCACGATCGTGGACATGCCGCTGAACTCCATCCCGCCGACGGTTGACCCGGAGGCGCTTCAGGTGAAGCGGGCCGCCGCTGAGGTGGCCGCCCATGTGGACATCGGCTTCTGGGGTGGGGCGATCCCCGGCAACGGTGAGCAGCTGCGCCCGCTGCACGAGCAGGGCGTCTTCGGCTTCAAATGCTTCCTGGAGGACTCCGGTGTGGAGGAGTTCCCGCCGCTGGAGCCGGCCGAGATGGAGGCCGACATGACCATCCTCGCCGAGCTGGGATCGATGATGATCGTCCACGCCGAGGACCATGGCACGCTGGTCCAGGCGCCGCAGGCCTCCGGCCGCAAGTATGAGGACTTCCTGCGCTCCCGGCCGCGGGAGGCGGAGAACGTGGCGATCCGGGCGGTCATTGATGCCGCCCGCCGCACCGGGGCTCGCGCCCACATCCTGCACCTGTCCTCGGCCGACGCCCTGCCGGAGATCCGCGCGGCCCGGGCCGAGGGGGTCCGCCTGACGGTGGAGACCTGCCCGCACTACCTGGTGCTGGCCGCCGAGGAGATCGTCGACGGCGCCACCACGCATAAGTGCTGCCCGCCGATCCGCGAGGCCGCGAACCGGGATCTGCTGTGGGAGGCCCTGGCGGACGGCACCATCGACTGCGTGGTCTCGGACCATTCGCCGTCGACCGCGGAGCTGAAGCTGCTCGACACCGGGGACTTCGGGGCCGCCTGGGGCGGGATCTCCTCGCTGCAGCTGGGCCTGCCGCTGGTGTGGAGCGAGGCCAGGGCCCGCGGACTGGAGCTGTCCCAGGTGGTGGGCTGGATGTCTTCCGGCCCGGCCGACCAGGTGGGTCTGCAGGACAAGGGGCGCATCGCCGAGGGGGCGAGCGCGGACCTGGTGGTCTTCGCCCCGGAGAAGTCCTGGAGCGTGGAGGCTGAGCGCCTCTGGCACCGCAACAAGGTCAGCGCCTATGACGGCCGTGAGCTGGTCGGCGTCGTGGAGGTCACGCTGCTGCGCGGCGAAGAGGTCGACTTCGAGACTCCGCGGGGTCGGTTGATCAGCCGGACCGAGGCCGCGGCGCCGCAGCCGCAGAGCTGAGGTCTTCCGCCGCACGACGACGCCGCGGGCCCCGACCAGCGCCGAAGAGATCGACATGGTGGTCGACATGGC
>NZ_JBQYEY010000041.1:0-16418 GCF_052656005.1 Nesterenkonia sp. K-15-9-6 | reverse complement strand
GAGCCCGAGCCGGAGCCGGAACCTGAGCCCGAGCCGGAGCCGGAACCTGAGCCCGAGCCGGAGCCGGAACCTGAGCCCGAGCCGGAGCCGGAACCTGAGCCGGAGCCCGAGCCGGAGCCCGAACCAGACGACGATGACTCCGACGAGGACGACTCCGACGAGGACGACTCCGACGAGGACGACTCCGACGAGGACGACTCCGACGACGATGACTCTGACGACGATGACTCTGACGAGGACGATGTCGAAATCGGGGCAGACGGGACCACCATTACTGCTTCCGGCCTTCAGCCCGGTCAGTCGTACAACGTGTCCGTCAGCGGGGGCACCCTCGGTCTCCCGCTGGGTGACACAAACGTCGAGGCCAATGACGACGGCGGCCTCTCCGTCGACGCGGCCGACTTCACTACCCTGCTTCCTCCCGGAGAGCACGATGTGACGATCACCGGCCCTGACGGCGACACGTGGACCACCACGATTTCCGTGCCGGTGCTGCCGCCCGAAGACGAGGATGACGAGCCCGAGCCGGAACCCGAACCTGAACCCGAACCTGAGCCCGAGCCGGAGCCCGAGCCGGAGCCCGAGCCGGAGCCCGAGCCGGAGCCCGAGCCGGAACCCGAGCCCGAGCCGGAACCCGAGCCGGAACCCGAGCCCGAGCCGGAACCCGAGCCGGAACCCGAGCCCGAGCCGGAGCCCGAGCCGGAGCCCGAGCAGCCGCCGAGTGAGGAGGAAGACCAGCCAGTGGTCCCGGAGCCTCCCGTCGATCCGCCCATCATTCCTCCCGGCCAGGATGACGATGAGGATGACGACTCCGACGAGGACGCCCTGCACCCGGAACCCGAGACGGAGTCAGACCCGGAACCCGACGGGGATGCTTCCTCAGGCGTCCGTGATCCGGGGCCGTCCGATGATGTCCCCGGAGCGGTCGCTTCCCCCGATCGTGGGTCGTCCCCGGACGAGGATGACGACACACCCCTCGCCCCGGACGCACGGCCCGAAGACACCGAGGACGAGCAGCCACAAAGCGGTGAGGACGATGGGGACGACGAATCCACCCAGATCGTCGAGGAGTCCACTTTGGAGGCCTCCGGTGCCGAGGACCCTGGGACCGTTGATGATCTGGACTGGCGTGACTCCGAGATCCCGACTGCCACTGGACAGCACGATGACCTGACCTGGGACTCAGGATCAGATTCTGAGCCCGACACCGACCCGGGGCTGGAGGCTTCAGGGCCCATCGAGGCACTGGAGCAGCCCGCCGAGAGCGATGATGAATCGTCATCAGATGCTGACGCCATCCAGCCTCACGAGGCGCTAGAGCCGAGCCCCAGCGCGTCGGAGTCCGGGACGAACACGTCGGAGCCTGAGCCCACACCGTCGGCTGACGGCGAGGGTCAGGACTCCAGTGACTCGGAGTCCCCGAGTGCCGCCGACGTCGACCGGACACTCAGCGCGGGCTCGATCGCCGCGATCATCGGTGGGATCTTCCTCGCCCTTGCAGCAGGACTCATCTACTTCTTCGGAATCCTGCGCGGCCGCGCCGGCAACGGCAGCTGATCCCGACCGTTGCATCCCAGATGTCCCCGCCACCCCACCTCCCGAGGTGGCGGGGACATTCCTATCTACACCCAGACGACCCCAAAGCTCCACTCCGCACGGAAAGGAACCACACCATGCGAGGCCACCTCACAGCACCCGCCATCATTGCCGCGCTCACCGCCAGCTTCATCACAGCCTGCGGATCCACGCCAGCCCCGGAGCCCGAGGCAGAGACTCAGAAGCACCAGGAACCTAGCCTGCAGGACCTCTCAGAACTGACCCCCGAGGCGATCGAGATTCCGGACTCCCCATCCCCGGCCGACACCGACGAAGACAAGGCAGCGCAGTTCGCCCTGGCCACGACCACCTGGGACACCACCGAAGACTCTTCCGAGCTCGACTCCTACACCCGCGCCGCGTCCCTGATGCTGCCCCGAAAAGCTGATGCCATGGCCACCCGCGAGCCCAGCCACTACCAGGGCCCAAGCTGGGACACCCACGCCGGCCATGATGCCGTCTCTTACCCCTGGCTCACCGACATCACCCCGTCTACAAACCATGACGGTCGCGAGGGCTACACGATGGCGGTCTGCTGGGCCTGGATCAGCGACTCTCGCGATCCCGTCATCGAGGGCCCCCGGCAGATCGAGGCCTACTTCGACGCCGACGGCCAGATCATCGGACACAGCAACGGCGAGATCGACGACGAATCCGCCTGTGACCTCTGATCCCTCAACGACCCAGCCAATACGGCACCTGACCAGGAGCTGACATGAAATCCGCAGCGGCCCTCATCGGAGGAGGCATCCTAGCCTTCCTGCTCGTCATCCTCATTGTCTTCGGGGTGGTGGCGGTAGCCATCATCGGCCCCGAGGAGGACCCCGACGACCAGACCGCCGGAACTGGATCTGCGAGCTGCCTCAACCCTGACCTCGCCGGATCTGACGAGATCCCCGAAGAGTTCAGAGAGGACCTCGCGGCCGCTGCAGCCGAATCGGGGGTGCACATCAGCATCCTGGCTGCCCAGATCGAAGCCGAATCCACCTGGGACCCCAATGCGGTCAGCGAGAAGGGCGCTCAGGGTCTGACACAGTTCATGCCGGCCACCTGGGCCGAGTGGGGCGAGGGCGGCGACCCGTTCAACCCGTCCGACGCGATCGCCGCCCAAGCCCGCTATATGGGCTACCAGATGGACTTCATGGAAGATGCCGCCGACGGGGACTACGACCGCCAGATCACCCTCGCTCTGGCCGGGTACCACTCGGGAGCTGGACGCGTTCAGTCCGCCGGCTGGGAGGTCCCCACGGGCCCGCGAGTCGCCAACTACGTCCGGGACATCCCCCGCCTTGCTGAGAAATACGCTGCCGACGACGGCGACGACACGGACGCCACCACGGCCTCCGCGCCAGCCAGCGACTGCGCTGACGTGCAGTACCTTCTGGCGAACCTCGGAGATGGTGAATGGATCCACCCGCTGCCCGGTTCGACACTGGCCAGCCCGTGGGGTCCGCGTCCCTGCCCCGACTCGGAGGAGGTCGAATGCAACCGGTACGTGACCTTCCACTACGGTCTCGACTTCAACGACGCGGCAACAGGCGAAGCCGTCCGCTCGATGACTGATGCCGAAGTCATCGAGATCGGATACAACGGCTACCAAGGGGCCTATATCGTCACCCGCCAGGTCGAGGAGCCCGGAATGTACTTCCAGCACCATCACTGCGTACGGGACTCCTTCCCCGTCGAGGAAGGTGACCAGGTCTCCACCGGAGACGCGCTGTGCACCCACGGCACGACTGGTAACTCCAGCGGCGATCACCTCCACCTGACGATCACCACCCCGGACACCCCTGACGGGATCCAGATATGGGAGCGCTACGACTATGCGATCGACCCCGAGCCCATTCTTCGCGAGAAAGGAATCCTCTGATGCCGCACCCCGAACTTGTCCGCTACCGCCGAATCGCACTGGGCGTCACTGGCGCAACCGCCATCATCACCGGTCTCGCTCTCTTCGCCGCCTGCCAGTCCGAGCAGGTGCTCAACACTGACCCCACCGGTGCCGACGAGCCCCAGACAGCACAGCCGCAGTCACCGGAGGAGGCCAGCTCCACCTCAGAATCCTCACCAGCCACAGAAGACGACCAGCCACAAGAACAGGAGCAGACTGCGCTGGGGATGGTCGACTACAACATCGACCCCGACCACGAGGACCTCCCCCTCGGCGCGACCCAGCCCCGCGACTACTGCTGGAAGGACCCTGTCGACCTGGCTATCGAAGCGGTCACGGTCATGCAGACCTGGGACGCTGCCGAAGACTGGAGTGAAGCCGACGCCGAGGAACGCGCCACCTATCTGATGCACCCCGACCGGGCGGAGCAGGTCTATTCACCCGAGATGCCGGCAGGCCAGGAATGGGATGCCGCAGTCCAGAACGAGGCGATCGCTCTCACCGAGATCACCCTCATTGAGGGTCACGAGGAAGACCACGGCGTCGAGCTCAACGCTGAATGGGGATGGGCGGCAGAATCTGGCTGGACCGCCACAGGCTCCACCCGGTTCTGGGCGCTCACCACCACCGAGAATCCGGACGACACGGATTGTCTGGTCGTCTGGGACTACACCTGGATGAGCCGATGAGCACCACGCGCGATCCCGTCCACTGAGGCGGATCTCATCTCCGATCAGCTGCCGCGACGTCCTCGTTCCTCGGACGTCTTGCCTCGGAATCAGTGCCCACCAAATAGCCCAGGACCGGGGATCATGGCACCTCGATCTTGACCGTCATCTCTATGCCGCGTGGGGCGAGGGGCACCTCTGCAATGAGACCACGACGATATTCGATACGGCCTGAGGACATGATGCGCCCCGTCTACCGAGTGGCAGGCGGGGCGCTTTTCTGTGCACTCAGGCCCGACCCAGCAGCTCCAAATAGTGGTGATCCCCCGCCGCCACGGCCTTCCGGACATTCGACACGGCCGCGTAGGTGCGCCCCAGGTCGCGGGCGATCTGAGCCAGAGGTATATCGTCCCGAATCGCGTACTCGACATCCGGGCCGGTCCATGGAGCGGTGTGCCGCCTCGCCGTCCGCCGCGACTGGTCATTGCGCGCCGACAGGTACGACCGCATCGCCGCCGCGCACGGCTCACAGTCACACCCGGCCTGGTAGGTCTCGGTGCGACCATGCTCGTACTCGTCGGGGTCGAAGCCCTCCAGCCGTCGTACCCGCTCAGCGCGCTTGTACTCCCGCCGCGCCTCCACACACACCTCGCAGTGACACTTGTGCCAAGACCAGCCGCTCGG
This sequence comes from Nesterenkonia sp. K-15-9-6, assembly GCF_052656005.1. Classification (NCBI taxonomy): domain Bacteria; kingdom Bacillati; phylum Actinomycetota; class Actinomycetes; order Micrococcales; family Micrococcaceae; genus Nesterenkonia; species Nesterenkonia sp. K-15-9-6. The sequence continues at coordinate 11,579 of NZ_JBQYEY010000041.1, read as the reverse complement.
TGTGCCGTGTGGGATCTGCTTCGGGTGGGCGGCGTGCCCGTCGTGCTCGATCTCCATGCGGCGCATCGCCAGCCGGATACGCTCCTCCAGGTAGCCCAGACGCTCACCGATCTCGGCCTTGGTCATCTGGTGAATCTCATCACCTAGAGAGAGGATCGCTTCCTCAACCTCGCGGGCGTCCTTCCGCTTCGACAGGCGGACCATCATCGGTTGCCCGGGTTGGCCAGTCGGTACACCCTCGGGCGGGCCACGCCGAGCGCGTCAGCGATGGGCTGAGCGCCTACCCCGGAGTCGAGGGCCTGCCGCACCAGATGCGCCCGGTAGGCGACCCGCTCGGAGACCTCCCGCTCAGCATCAGCGACAGCAGCGTGGGCGTTCATGATCGCGTCGATCTGCTCGTCAGCGGCACTCATCGTCACGCCTCCTCGGTGGCGTGGGCCTCGACGGCCGCCCAGAAGCCCTCGGTGTCGACGGTCTGCACGAAACCCTGCAGCTCTGCGCTGTACTCGAAGGTGGCGTCCGCGATGCCGTCGAGGTCATACTCGGCTGCCGCGTCGTCCACCGGGGATCCGGCGGCTTCGATGGCCTGGGTGATGTGGGTGATGACGTCTGCTCGTGTGGCGTGCATGGTACTCAGCCTCTCGCGGGTCTCAGTCCTGGGTGCAGTAGCAGTGGGAGATCTCGCAGGTCTCGATCTCCTCGCCGCCGACAGCCTGGGCGAATGCTGCGCCCTCGGGGGTGCGGTGGGCCTCGTAGGCGTGGAAGACGTCCATCTCGGCGGTGGCGGCCTCCCAGAGTGCGGTGGCGATGCCCTCGCGGCGACGGTCGGCGTCGACCTCGATCTGGGCGACTTCCTGGGTGTCGGTGGTGACGTAGAGAGCGCCGATGACCTGACCTTCGTCGGTGGCCTCCCAGATGTGGGTGATGTCGTCGCTCTCGCTGTAGCGGCCCATCCGGCTGGTGATCGTGTAGGTCATCGTCCCTCTCCCCTCCAGATACCTCTAGTGTAACACATGTGGGTACATAGGCGCACGGTGAGGGCATGAGAAGACCCCCGGGACTGGCCAGCGTGAGAGGGACGCTGCAACGGCCAGACCCGGGGGCCCGAATCACTCGCACCTTGATGAGGCGGGACCAGTCTATGGCTCACCTCTGACACAACTCACCCGCCATGCCGGTATTGCCCTATACCATCTGCCGGTATAGACTAATACCACTAGCGCGGAGGATAGCCCGCTATCCGCAGCACAAGCGATCACAGGAGGCCAGGATGAGGATCACAGACCTTCTTCCCACCCCACCCGACGACGGCGCCGATCTGCCCTGCCAGTGGGGGACGCTGACCACCACAGGCCCAGCCCTCGAGTGGCCACAGGACGACCACCGCCGCAGCACCCTCGCCATCGGAACCACCTGTGACCGTCCCGCCAACCACTGGGCCAGCTACGCCTGCCCGCACCCGGACGCGTCCACGCACGGCGGCCACTCGTGCGATGACGCACCGCATGAGGTGTTCACCATCTGCCACAACCACGCCGTCTACAGCTACCCCATCTGGAAAGCCGACGACCCGACCGGACTGCACGGCGTCGCCTCCGGATACCTGGTCCACATCGCATCTCACAGCGAGCCCTGGAGGCAGTGGCACGAAGCGTGGTCCGCCCGCCAGCACGCCAAACGAGCCTCCAGCGAAGGCGACACCGCCCACGACCGCCCACTCGTCTACGAACCCACCCTGTTCTGACCCCCGAACCCTCCCGAGGAGGAACCCATGACATCTCAGCCGACGACACCAGCACTGGTCCCCACCGTCACAGGCGACCAGATCACTCCAGAGCGCCGCATCTGGATCGACCAGAACGGCGTCACCACCTGCGACCACCACGCCGGCTTCTACCTGGCCTGGAACATCCGCACCAACCCGACGGCCACACACGTCATCACACCCCTGGCAGACTGGATCGCGACCTCCAGCGCTCATTCCACCTGCGAAGAATGCCCCGGCGGCATCTTCAGCCCGACCCCCGGAGCCCCGTGACCCACACACCAGCACCCACCACCAGCGACACACCCCGCTCCGAACCCCTCACGGGACCGGAGCTGAGGCTCCGCCGGGAAGCCCTGGGCATGTCCCAGCCCGAGCTGGCTGAGCTGCTTGAGGTCACCCAGGTGACCATCCATCGGTGGGAGACCCAGCAGCGCCAAATCAGCACCGAGGCCCGCGCTCGTGCCGTCGATCTCCTCACCACGCGTGAGCGCTTTGTAGAAGCCACACGTACAGCCGCTCTCCGGCAGCTCTCGAACCCAGACCGAGACGGTGCCGTACACGTCCGCACCTACCTGCGCGATTCAAGCCTCCACGCGGCCGTTGCAACCGCCGCAACCCAGAATCTCCCCGCCACACTCCACCGACTAGCTATCGGGCAAGCCATCGCGGCGCACCGGGTCCACGACCCCAGTACGGTCGTGGAGATCATCACAGAAGACAGCCCATGACGGATCCCAGATGCCCCTTCAACATCCCCGCCACTGACCTCGACAAGGAGCATTGACATGATCAGCGAAGCACTGGAGCAGCAGCTCACAGACCTGGAAACCCGCCGCGCGCGGGCCGAGATGGACGCAGAGCGGCTCCAAGACATGGACAACGCGGCAGGGGCTCAGGCCCTCCGAAACGAGGCCAGTCGCCTCCATACCGAGTTCGAGCAACTGGCGTCAGCCCACGGCCTGGACGAAGACAACTGGTGACAGGCAGGAGCCATGGTCGATGACACCGCTGCGAAGCAGCACCGACGCTTCTGGTCGAAGGTCGTCAAAGGCCCAGGCCCGGCCTGCTGGATCTGGACCGGGGCACTCTCCGATGACGGCTATGGCCGCTTCTACCTCCACGAGGGACCGGGCGGAATGGTCCGCCCCCATCGGTACAGCTACGCCATCACCGAAGGGATCGACCTCACAGACATCGACCAGCTCATGCACACCTGCGACGTCCCCATCTGTGTAAACCCTGACCACCTCGCCGCCGGAGACCGAATCGACAACATGGTCGACCGGCGACTCAAAGGGCGCGACGGCAACGGCTCCGCAGCGCGGTTTCGGGGAGTCCCGAAGGCCGTCATGGCTGAGCGATCGCGCAAGCTGCGGGACGAAGTCCGCGTCCATGGGTGGGTCCCGGAGCGAGTCGCATCGATCCTCGCCGTCGGAGACCCGGACGCCCCCACGCTCTTCTGACGCTCAGACGTCCCGCCACCGGAGCCCGTGCCCCTCCGATGCCCGTCGTACTCGGGCCACCCCACACCACAGACGTCTCCGCCCCGACCCCTCACCGATGGCCGGTCACCCCTTACGGGTGGCCGGCCATTCTGGCACCTGTGGTGCTGTGGTCACCTCAATCAGTCAAGGGCCACTCATCGCGGCCACGGCCCCGTGGTCACCCCGACGGCCACCGGCCACACCCAGCCGGCCACCACCCCGAAGCGCTGCCGCGGGGTCCTCGTCCCTCGGACCCCTTGCCCTGGAAACCCCACGGCCACCGGCCAGCCCCCGCACCTGGACACCACACCTGCCGCCATGACCGGCCACTGGCGGCGGTGTCCGGACACCGCCGCCACCTCCCAGACACCCCAGATGGCCGGACACTCACACTGGTGTCCGGCCATCACCCAGCCACACCACTCCCCACGACCGGCCAGCCACACCACTCCCCACGACCGGCCAGCCACCCCCGGAACACCCACGGCCACGCGACCATCTCTGCTCCCTGCCGACCCTCACCCAGCCGTCCTCCCGCACCACCACCCCGAACGATCCACCCCACATCGACCACCACCAGACCCTCCACACCCCTAACGGTCAGCGCCACCAACCCACGCCCTCTCATCACCAACACCAGCACCAGCAGAACCACCAGCCCTACAGAACCACCAGCCCTACAGAACAGCCTCACCTCCAGGACAACCACCCAGCACACCCACCTGACCAGCCCACACCCACCTGACAGCCCCTCACCACCCGCAGCATCACCACCACAGAAGACTCATCACCGACGAGAACAACCCAGGAATTCCGATCACACCTCTGGCACCAAGGTGCACACCGGGGACATCTGTCCCCGGTCCGACATACGCGCCCCCACCCCCAGCACGAATCGGTGGCATGACGGACCAGCCCGCACCCACCCCCACAGCACAGCCCCGACGGTGCGCCTGCTGCCACGACGTCCTACCGGCAGACGCCAGCAGCAGCCGGCTCTACTGCTCCCCACGCTGCCGAGAGACCGCGAAGAAACGCCGCCAGCGGCGCAGCCCCGACCCAGCGGGAAACCCTCACACCCATGTGGAGACCCTCGCCCGCCAACTCGCTCGCCAGACCACCCAGATAGGCAAGCTCCGCGCACAGCTCGCCGCCCGCACCCAGACCGTCGAAGCCCTCCGCCGAGACCTCGATGCCGAACGCCGCCGCGTCGATCGCATCGCACTCCGTGAAGGCCAACGAGCCCGAGCCCTCCAAGACCAGCTCACCCAAGCCAAAGAACACCTGGCCGCCCTGTCCGCCCCGGCGGCCACCGGCCACCACACCCCCGGCCACCATGGCCACCACACCGGCCAGACTCCGGCCACAACGGCCAACCCCGCAACCGGCCACCTGACCGGCCACCTGGCCGGACAGGTGACCGGACAGGGTGGCCACCGGCCAAGCCACTCAGCCACGGCCACCCCCAGCTATGAGGACATGGCCGAGGAACTCCGTGCGCTCAAAGACCGACTGGCCACCGGCCAAGCCGCCTACCAGCAGCTCCGCGCCGAGAGGGACGACCTGGCCGAAATGCTCATCGAAGCCGACCGACGCCACCACCTCATGGCCACCGTCATCGGCCACTGGGACGACCTCGCCACCCGCCTGCACCACGCGGTCACCGGCCACCCCTCATCACCACACGACGCGGCCATCCTCACCTTCTGGGCGAAGGCTCGTGACCGCCTGCACCAGCACGCAGCCACACCACCCAGCACCGGAAACCCCACGGCCACCACCAGCACAGCCCGCACCGTGGCCAGATGACCGCTCAGATGACCGGCCATGTGACCGGCCACAGCGGCCCCCCTGTGACCAACCACCTCGGAGGACACCCCCAGTGACCGTCAGCATCTCCAAGATGAGCATCGACTACTACCTGAACTCCGCTGCCGTCGGAGACGGCCAAGGAGCCTCCCGGGACATGACCAGCTACTACACCGAAACCCAAGCACCCCCCGGCCGCTGGCACGGCTCCGGACTGGCCGGACTCGGCATGGCCACCGGAGCCACCGTCACCCGCCGAGACGCCAAGCGCCTCTACGAGGACCTGACCAACCCAAAGACCGGACAACCTCTCGGCCGAACCATGACCGCAGCCAAACGCGCAGCCCCCACCGACGCGAAAACCCCCACAGGTGCGGCCGCGAAAGACACCCGCGAGAAGGTCGCCGGATTCGACCTGACCTTCAGCGCGCCCAAATCTGTCTCCGTGGCCTGGGCCCTGGCCGGACCCGAGCTGCAGAAACGCATCCAGGACGCGCACCACAAGGCCATGGAGCAGACCCTGGCCTGGACCGAGGCACACGTGATCCAGTCCCGCGCCGGCCACGCAGGTGTTGCCCACGTGCCAGTCACCGGCCTCGTGGCCAGCCTCTTCGATCACTGGGACTCCCGCGCAGGAGACCCCCAGCTGCACACCCACGCCGTGATCTCCAACCGGGTCCAGCGCGAAGCAGACGGCCAATGGGTCACCATCGACTCCTACACGTTGCACCGTCACGTCGTGGCCATCTCCGAGACCTACAACAGCCTGCTCTTCGACGCACTCCACCAAGACATCGGCGCACTGCCAGAGTCCCGCACCACCAAGGACCCCGCCCTGGCCGCCATACGCGGAGAACTCATCGCCTCCGCTGACCGGATTGAACCCTCGACCAAGGTCGAACTCGCCGGTGTCCCCGATGAACTGATCACCGAATTCTCCGAGCGCAGCCTCGCGATCGAACAGGCCACCGACGAACTGGTCCAGGAACACCGCACCAAGACCGGGCGCAAACCCACCGCCGGTCAGCTGCTGGCCATCCGTCAACGGGCCACTCTGATGACCCGAACCCCGAAGACCGAGGACGACGCGACCCTGGCTCAGAAGATGATCCAGTGGCGACGCCGTACTGCGCTGACCGGCCAGAGCCCCGACGCCGTAGTTGCCGCAGCCACCGGTCACCCCGATCAGGCCATCACCCCCGACATGCTCACCCCGGAGATAATGCACACATTCGGCCGGTGGGCCCTGGCCGACACCGCCCAGCGCCGGACCACCTTCACACGCGCCAATCTCATCGCTTCCGCCGAACGAGTGTTGCGCCTAGTCCGCTGCCGGGACCACCACGAACGCCACCAGCTGGTCTCCCAGGTCCTCGACATCGCTGAATCCCAGGCCGTCTCCCTCACTGAGACCCGCTCCATCGCCCCCGACACCACGGACCCCACCATCAGCACCCGTGGCCGCTCCGCGTTCGACCACCGCGACGTCTCCGGGGTCTTCACCACCCAACAGCGCCTCGACGACGAGGCCTACCTGCTCTCGCGGCAAGCCCAAGACACCGGACCCCAGCTCGACCCCAGCACCCTGGCCACCCGGCTCGAGGAGGTCCGCACCTCTTCCGGGCACCAGCTGTCCGCCGACCAGGCCCAAGCAGCTCACCGGGTGCTGGGATCCACCAGCGGACTCGAGGCCATCATCGGCCCCGCCGGGACCGGCAAGACCACCACCATGGCCGCGATCGCCGAACTCTGGACCCAAGACAACGGTCCCGGATCGGTCATCGGGCTGGCCCCCAGCGCCGTGGCCGCCGGGGTGCTCAGCGATGAGATCGGTGGAGCCCCCACCGACAACACCGCGAAGTGGCTCTATGAGTCTGTGGGGCGCGGCGCAGCCGACCGCGCCGGCTGGGTCGCGCACAACGAGGCCAAACTCGCCCAGATCCCCACAGTCAACCCCACCAGCGCCCAGGCCGCACGAGCCGAACGGCTCCGTGCCTCCTTGGCCCAGGACTACGCAACCCAGGCCCGCTACACCATGCGCCCTGGTCAGCTGATCATAATGGACGAAGCCTCTATGATCTCCACCGACCAGATGACCGAGATCGCTCGCCAAGCAGACGCCGCAGGAGCGAAGGTCCTCCTGGTCGGAGACCCCGCACAGCTCGATGCCGTCGACGCCGGAGGATTCCTCGGACTCATCGACCGCACCCAGGAGCCCGCCCGACTCGACACCATCTGGCGGTTCAGCAACGCATGGGAGAGCGCGGCATCCCTGCAGCTGCGCGAAGGCCGGGAAGAGGCCATCACCACGTACTGCGACAACGGCAGGATCCACGGCGACGCGGACACCGATCCCGCCGACACCGCCTACGCCGCCTGGCTGGCGGACCGCACCGCCGGAAAGAAATCCATTCTCATCGCTGCGGATAACCAGACCGTCGATGACCTCGACCGCCGCGCCCAGGCCGACCTGGTGGCCGCCGGCGAAGTCGACGTCAAACGCACCGTGAACCTCAAGAACGAGCAGTTCGCCGGCACCGGTGACGTCATCCTCGCCCGCCGCAACAACCGCCGCCTGCGCGACTCCACAGGAGCATTCATCACCAACGGCACCCGACTGACCATCACCAAGATCCGTCGCAATGGCACCGCACAGGCCATCAATGAGGCCACCGAAGGCACCATCACCCTCGATGCCGACTACCTCGCCAAGTCCGTCGAACTCGGCTATGCCACCACCGCCCACAGGTCCCAGGGAGTCACCGTGGACACCGCGCACTCCGTGATCAGCCAGACCCTGCCCCGGGAACTGTTCTACGTGGCGATGACTCGCGGCAAACACGCCAACCACGCCTACGTCGCACTGCCCAACCCCGAGGAGGAAGTCGACAACCCCGACCCCTGGAAGATGATGTCTCCCACCCCTGGCCCCAAGAAACCCGAAGACGTCATCACCAGGATCCTGAAGACCTCCAGCGCCGAGCGCAGCGCCCACGAGGTCCGCGACGCCGAATTCGGATGGGCCAACGACCTGGGTCGCATGGTCCACGAGCACACCTACCTCGCCTGGGCTGCCCGGACCAGCCGCACTCAAGACTGGATTCGCGAACGCTACGGCGAGGACGCGCTGACCTCACTGCAGCAAGATCCAGACTGGTCGCGGCTGGTCTCCGCCGATCCCGCCACCAACCACACCCCACCGGAACCCACGCCCCCGCCCGGACCCGTGTCCATCGAGGAGACGGCCCCTCAGGAAGCGCCGACCGTAGCGGACCTCCTGAACCACTGCCAGTCCGCGACTCCGGCCCGCACGGGCCCCGGGAACATGCTCGAGCCCATCACCACTCCCCGCCCTGACCAAGCACGGACCCTGACCAAGCTCAACACCGACCTCTCCGCTGAGCTGAAGCGCCGCTGCGCCGACGTCGAGGAGAGCGCCCCCAACTGGTGGACCGAGATGGCAGCCCACTCACTGCCGGAGAAACGCCAGACAGCCCTGGAGGCCACCCTGCTCTGGCGCGCAGTCTCCAACCAGACCGACTCCGATACCCCGCTGGGTGTCCCACCAGACCAGAGAGACCACCTGAACCGCTACTACCAGGCAGCCGTCGCCCAGATCGCCGCCGCCCGTCGACCCATGCCCGAGGACCCCTGGGACTCACTCGACGAGCCCTCCCCCATCGACACCGAGCACTTCGACGCCCTCATCGAGGACTACAGCACCGACATCACCCCCGCAGACATCCTCGAAGCCGCCACACCACCCGCCCCCGCCCAAGCCAGCGAGCAGATCGACTCACCATCGCTGCTGAGCGGCTGGGACGAGCCGGACCACGGCCAAGTCCCCTCACCGGGAGTCCCCGCCGTCGATGAGACCGACCCGAGCATGTGGGACGACATCGCCCTGGACCAGCTCACCGGCACCGACCTGGGCCACGCCGCCGAGAACGACCCCACTTGGAACTGACTGAAGGAACCGTATCGTTGGTCCCATCAGCGACCGCCACGACGCCGGAGGACAGTCTTGGGATCACGACCCCTTGCTCTGACCAACTCACGACGGTCCCTCAAGGCCCTCTTCTGGTTCTACACCCTGTTCCTCGTAGTCCCAACGGCCTTCTACCTCACGGGAATCGCTTCAACGCCGGACGAACCCCATGGCGTCACGCTCCTGATGTTCGTGCTGCTGGCTGCCATGGGACTCGTCGGAGCGGTTCGAGCGAGGATCATCCTCTGGAGCACCCACCGACATCGCATCCACCTCTCCGGTGACCCCGCCCTACCCAGAGCACAAGCCGCACAGCCCGTCGATCTCCTCACCGGGGACAGGTTCCTGCTCACGGGCATGGCTGGGATACTTCCGCTCATGCTCCTCTACCGTGCACTGGAGGTGCGTTTCGAGGCGCATGATCCCACGAACCAGGTCGGTGCCACCGTTCTGAGCATCATCATCGCGTTGCTTGTCCTGGGTCCGATCACCCAGTGGTTCGGCAAGGACTTCGCCCCCGTGTGGGCCATGGCCAAGCGCTGATCTGTCCGCCCTCCGCTGCCCGAAGGCGCGAAGGGGGTCCAGGAACTTCACGTTCCTGGACCCCCTTCAGCTTCTCCGCTGATTCTCGAAAATGCTCACGCCATGGCCGGGCCTCCCGGTGCCGGCGGCACGGAGACCGACTGCAACAACTCAGGGGCGGCCTCCGGGTCGATCGACGGTGATACGTCGTGGCCCTCGATTCCTGGCGTGGCCACCGGCCTCTGGGGCTCTCCCTCGGTGTACAGCTCCCGGATCTCGGCCCGTCCCTGGACCACGGTCCCGCTCGCCCGGTCGGCGTACACCCGGTCCTGGCCAGGTGAGGAGATCACCACAGTCTCCTCATTCGCCCAGCCGTCTGTGATGACCTCCACCGTCCCCTCACGGGCCAGCACCCCATCGGCCGGCAGGAACGTCACCGCTGTGCCCGCATCTGCCGGACTCAGGCCTCGCACATCCGCCTGCTCCCGATCGGGCCAGTACAGGCGCGCACGCTCCTGAGCCTTCAGCGCCCCCGTGGTGCGGGCGAGCACCTCTACCACCGTGGAGGCCTTCTTCCTCCCCTCCTCATTGGCTCCTCCCTCCACCGGACGGTAGGTGAACTCCATCCGGGCGTCATCGGAGTAGGCCATCGGAGTCCGGCTCACGATCTGGACCTTCTGCCCAGCCGTGCCCTGGGTATGGATCTGGGTAGCTTCCACGACGTCGCCGCAGCGCAGCTCATCAGCCCGCACCCTCAGAGACCGCACCCCGTACAGGGCCTCCATCTCTTCACCTGTCAGATACGCCGGCGGCAACGTCTCGTACTCCCCAGGAGACGGATACCCCCTGTAGTCACGGACCTGCCCAGTCTCAGGGTCCAGGGCCTGGGACCGATGACTCGGGCTCGACACCACCACATCACCCGCTCGACCGAAGGACTCGATATCCTCCGCCAGCACCTCACCGGGGATGAATTGGTACGGGGACCGCTCCTTGGCCCGCCGCGCCGCCCGCTCCGCCGAGTCCTGCCGTTCCTTGGCGATCTGCTCTGCGATCCCGCGCACGATCGTCCGACCGGCCGAGTAGTCCTTGAACCTCTCCAGCTCTCGACCCTCGGCGTCCATCAGCGTCGCTCCCCGTGGTCCCTTCTCCTTGATCACCGCGTCGACCAACCCCTCTCCGGAGCTGGAACGCACCGTGACCGGGGTCCCGACCGGGTATCGGCCCAGCTGGTAGGCCTCCACGACCCGCTCGGCGTCTGGGTCCACCTGACCGACCGCGCGCTCGAACTCAGTGAGCTGGTCCCAGTGGCGTGAGATCAGCGCTGGCTCCGGATGCCGACTCAGCCTCTGGCAGCTCTCACTGGTGCGCAGCTGCTCATCACTGGGACGGTCCGGAAACTCATCGGCGTCATAGGTGAAGACCTCCGCAGGTGCCTCGGCGGTCTCCTGAGTGACAGCCACCGTGGCGAACGTGTTCGACTGCTTGATCACGTCACCCTCCTTCGGACCTCCGGCATGGCTCAGTTCATCGGAGCCGATGATCCGCAGCAGCTCCTCGCCGGAAACCGGCTCCGCCTCGGTCTCCTCGCTCAGATCAGTCCCGTTGATCTCTGCATCGAGGCGTGTGAACTCCTCCTCCATCCGGGCCAGTTCCTCGGCCCGGTCGAAGCTGGCCCCGGATCCACCTCGCAGCTGCTCGAGCTGATGCCGGTGAGAGTCCAGCTCGTCCTCCCACGCGGGAACCCGCTCCGGGATCCCGGAGACCAGATTCTCCGCACGGCTGAGCAGACCGCGCCCGCTCACGTTGTTCTGCAGGACCTTCTCGGCAGTGACCTCTGCCTGAACCCCAGGGATGCTGGTCCCGATGACCACGCGAGTGGCGTGGGGGGGGGGGGGGGGGGGCCGCCCCCCCCCCCCCCCCCCCCCCCCCCCCCCCGCCGGGGGGGGGGACAAGAGGAGCGGTGCCCCCCCAGCCACAGAGTCGCTGACCACACTCGCACAACCAC
>NZ_JBQYEY010000040.1:0-20071 GCF_052656005.1 Nesterenkonia sp. K-15-9-6 | reverse complement strand
GGCTCGTCAGAGCGGAGGCGACGACCTGCACTCGTCAGAGTGGGCCCCCCGGGACTCGAACCCGGAACCTGCAGATTAAGAGTCTGATGCTCTGCCAGTTGAGCTAGAGGCCCTCGGCTGCAGGTCGTCGCTTCCGCGATCCGTTGCTCAGTCATCTGCGCAACGACATGAAACTCTAGCACCGGCTTCGTGGCCCTGCCAACTCGAGGGGTCCCCTCCGCCTGTGATCCTCATCGCGCCAGCTCAGCACCGTGCCGACGGAACCGTGAGACACCCGTCGGCACGGTGCTGAGGACCCGACGGTCAGGCGTGCTGGGCCCGCATGTCCCCGAGGTCCAGGCTCCCGGAGTGACGGCGCAGCAGCCAGACGGCGGCCGCCGTCACGAGCCCGAAGACCAGGTGCCCGACGAGGCTCTGCAGGGTCATGGCGTTGATCATGAACACCGGCATGCCGAGCATGGCGGGCATGATCAGCAGGGCACCGACGACCCACAGCACGACGCCGTAGCCGGCACCGAGCAGCAGCAGCGGTGCAGGCCGAGCGCTGGTGATCACGACGCCGAACACGACGCCGAACAGCAGCGAGATGCCCATGTGCACCAGGCCTCCGACGGCGGCGCTCTCGACACCGACCAGAGCGCCGACCATGGGCAACATCCCCATCGCCGCCATCATCATGCCGAAGACGACGCCGCCCGCCAGTCCTCCCAGGCCGCCATGGACAGCACGGCGTGTCAGCGTTCCCGCCGCTCTGGCGGCGTGGGCTCCCTGAGTGGAAGTCATGTCCCTCTCCTCTCCACATGCCGCAGGTGCGGCACCGGGGCGTTTCCCCGGTGGTTCCATTCCACGACGCCGAACGCGAGGTACTGACCCGAATGTCAGCCTGATGACATAATCGATGCCATGGCGCCCTCACGATTCCTCACCCTTCCCTGGCAGCAGGTGACGGCCGAGACGGCGGGCCCCGACGCCGAGATGGCCGCTCTGCGGCAGGCCGCCTGGGTGGCGCGCTGCGTGGGCCGCGGTGCATCGGCGCCCCTGAGCGCCACCGATGTCTCCGCCATCGCGACCTACCTGACCACTCGCCAGTTCGAGCCGGGGCAGAAGCTCTTCGCCGACGGGATGGCCCCCGGAGCCGAGCCCGAGTCGGCGGGAGTGTGGATCATCCGCAGCGGGCGGGTCGAGCTCATCGCGGGGGCGGGGGAGCGTCGCTCCGTGGTCCACGTGCTCCATCCGGGGGACGTCGACGGCGACGTGCAGCTGCTCCTGGACATGCCGTTCCCGTACACGGGCCGAGCACTGGAGGAGGTCACCGCGCTGCACTTGGAGGCCGACGGCTTCGAGCGCCTCCTGGGGCACCATCCGGCGATCGCCCGCCGATGGCTCTCCTCGATCGCCGAGCGCCTGGCGATGAGCCAGAACCGCATCATCGGCCTGCTGGGTCGGTCATTGACCGCCCAGATCTCCCAGGTGCTGCTGGATGAGGCAGTGCAGGGGGAGGTGCTGCTGCCTCAGCGCACCGTGGCCGCGATGATCGGCGTCCAGCGGCCCTCGCTGAACAAGGTGCTCAAGGACCTGGAGCGGCGCGGCGTGATCGGTGTCGGCTACGGGGTCATCACGCTGCGCGATGCCGAGGCGCTCGCTGAGCTGGCCCGGTGATGTTGTGAGGCAGCGCCTCAGCGCAGGCCGAACAGGCGCTGCCTGTTGACCCGCCGGGTCTCGCCCCGGATGGTGAACAGCGAGATGATGGTGCCGATGTAGAAGAATCCCAGGGTCAGCAGGAAGAGGATCCCTTTGAGGATCTTCCCCAGGTAGAAGTACTGCAGCCCTGCCACGAAGAAGAAGCCCAGGATGGTGAGCACCAGGGCGATCCCGGGATCCTTCTGCGGGCCGTCGAACGCACGAGAAGCCATAGCGCCATCCTACGCCTGGCTCAGGCCCACCTCTCCTCCTGGCCCTGGCTGACCCTGTCGTACCTGTGTAGGACCGTTCCCTGGAGCCTCCTACGGCCTTGCGAGGCGCCGCAGCGGTTCCGCCGGGAACGGAGGTGCCTGACACTGGTGATCGGAACGGCCGTCGGAGACAGGAGGTTCCCGATGTCGACAGGCTCGTCAGCACAGCGCAGGCGCGTCACGGTGGCAGGGAGACGACTCAGCCTGTCCAATCTGGACAAGGAGATGTATCCGGCCACGGGTATGACCAAGGCCGACGTGCAGGAGTACCTGCGGGCTGTCGCTCCGGTGATGGTGCCGCACCTTCGTGGCCGCCCGGTCACCCGCAAGAGGTGGCCCGACGGTGTCGGCACGGCGGAGAGCCCGATGAAGCCCTTCTTCCGCAAAGCCCTCGAAGACTCCGCCCCGGACTGGGTGCCGCGGATCGATCAGCAGCACCAGGATCACACCACCACCTACCCTCTGGTGGACGATGAGGCGGTGCTGGCATGGTTCGGTCAGGTGGCGGCCCTCGAGCTGCACGTCCCCCAGTGGCGTGTCGACGACGCCGGCGACCCGCAGCCACCGGACCGCATGGTCCTCGACCTCGACCCCGGAGACGGCTCGGACCTGCGTGACTGTGCCCAGGTGGCCCGCTGGTGCGCCGAGCTGCTGGACGGCATGGCGCTGACCGGCATCCCGGTGACCTCCGGCTCGGCGGGGATCCACCTGTATGCGGCGCTTGACGGCTCACGCACTTCTCCCGAGGTGTCCGCTGTGGCCCAGGAGCTCACGCAGGCGCTTGAGAAGGAGCATCCTGACCAGGTGGTCAGTCGGATGGACCGGTCCGCCCGACGGGGCAAGGTGTTCATCGACTGGAGCCAGAACAGCCGAAGCAAGACCACCGTGGCCCCCTACTCCCTGCGAGGACGTCCGCGTCCGACCGTCGCGGCGCCTCGTACCTGGGAGGAGCTGGAGGATCCTGATCTGCGGCAGCTCGAATGCGATGAGGTCCTGCGGCGCGTGGCAGACGGGCTGGACCCGCTGCAGGACCTGAGCGACAGCGACGCCGTGGCCTAGAGCTCTCCCGGCCAGACGTCCGCCTCCCTGAGTCGGGCCGTGTGGAGGGGTCTGCGGGGTGACAAGTCGCCCGATGACGTCCGCTGGGAGTGATCGAGCTTTCTCGGTGACGGTCACCAGCCGGAAGGCTGACCTGCACTGATCGTGAGCCGGCGTGGCGCACGGGGGCCCTACGAGGGATCGAGGGCGTGAATTACCTCATGATTGTGTGCCCTAAAGGTCTGTGGCTGTGCTTCAATGGATGAGGATCTGTTGCGGAGCGGGCGTCCGGCTCCTCCGACCCATCCGAGGGAGACGCTATGGCCGGTGAGAGGGCAGGCACTGCGCGCGATGTGGCGCGCCTGGTCGACGGGGTGGCGCTGCGCCGTCGTTGCGCGACGTCGACGGCCCAGCGGCTGCTGGCGGGCGCCGGTCGGCTGAGTCTCGTGGCATATCGAGAGGAGCCACAGCGGGAGCTTGCGGTCCTCGCCCACGGGATGACCGACGTCGGCGCCTGGCTCGTCGTCCTGGGATCAGAGGGCACGCCGACCGCTGCCGAAGGAGATGAGGCCGACGTCCGGCTGCAGATCGACCAGTTCGGTGCGCAGGCGGATGTCCGGGTGCAGGTCGCGAGTCTCCATGCGCTGGGTCGCGTGCACATGCTCAGTCCCGATGCCGCCCACCATGCGCTCACCGAGCACGCCGTGTCAGACGAGCTGGTCGCAGCCGCCGCGGCGCCATTCGCGCGGGTGGCCATGGTGCAGAGCGACAGCGTTCTGGTCCACGCCCGCGAGGACGTGGAGAAGCTTCCGTGGGACCAGGTGGCGCAGCCAGGGGCATGGCCGCTGGGCATCGAAGAATGGAGCGCGCTGGACACCGCCGCTGCACTCGCCCCCGAGGTCGTGGCGCGGCTGATGGAAGAACTCGCGCACGGTGTGCGGCGCGGCATCCTCGGGCGGACCCTGCCGGCTCCGCGGGAGCTCGACGGGTCAGTGGAGCAGATGCTGCTCGACGTCGACGCCGAGGGGTGCACGTGGCTGGTGCGCGAGGGCGATCAGGTGCGGGCCGTCTTGATCGCGTTCGACCAGCCGGTCACGGATGCGGCCGGATTCGAGGCCGCGCTGCGGGCCTGGTGCGTGCAGGTGGCCTGAGGCCCCGAGCCCTCGGGCGCCCCGTCAGCTCACTCCTGTGAGTAGGTGAGACAGTTCGCGGTGTCACCACCGACAGTGACGGCCTCGGCGGAGCACATCAGGTCGGTGTTGTGGACGCACTCCAAGCGCTGGCACGCCCCCACGTGTCCCTCAGCGGTCGGCAGACCGCCGCGGACATCCAGGGCGATGAAGGTCCCACAGCTGGGGGAGCCGGCGGAACCGGTGATGGTGACGGCATCAGCGCGGCAGGCGCCGTCGTTGAAGGCGCACGACGTGGCGGCGCAGGACGTGACGGTGGCGAGACTGGTCATGACAGGACTCCTCAGTGCTCTGCCCGCTCGGCGGTTCCTGAGCGGATGCCGCCAGAGTATGCCTCGATGACAGGGCCCACAAGACCAGCGCGCCTCACCGGATTCCACGAGATCTCGGGGTCGGAACCGGCACCGACCGAGGCAGGCGCGCCTGGCAGGATGACAGCACACCAGTGTGATCGAACCAGGTCTGACCTGGAGCGACGCAATCGTCAGGCATGGTCGTCGGGCGGGACCATCGACCGCTCAGGAGAAGCCGGCCGTGCGGATGCGCCCGTGCGCGCCGTCGAGACCCACAGGAGGTGACGGAGTTCCCTGCCGGGAGGAGCGGCGGCCCGCCGCATGGAGCGGACTCGAGCCGGTCCGGCGCGCCGAGACGCTCGGACGTTCCGGGGAGGCTCGGAGGCACATCACTGCTGGTCACTGTCCTCGGAAGACGCCTGTGACAGTGCTCACGGGTGCGTCAGAGTTGACGCACATCACAAGTCGACGCAATATGGTGTGCCTCAGCACCCGCCGGCCGACCCGCCGTCGGGTGTCTTGTCTTGTGCACAACAATCCGAGGGGACACCCACCCGATGAGCACCACCACTCAGGAGCCGGAACCCGGCTCAAGCGCGTCAGGACCCGAGGGCGAGGACGCCGCGCGCGGACCCATCACCGGTTCGGGGAAGCGACACGGCCTCTTCCAGCGCTTTCTCGACCTCGTCGAGTTCCTCGGCAACAAGCTGCCGCACCCGGCCACGCTGTTCGCTCTGCTCGCGGCCTTCGTCGTCGTGCTGTCCTGGGCTCTCTCGCAGGCCGGGATCAGCGTCACCGACCCTCTGGAGGGCGAGGAGGTCGAGGTCTTCAACCTGCTCTCCGCAGAGGGCATCGAATGGATGTTCACCTCAGCGGTGGACAACTTCATCAACTTCGCACCGCTGGGTGTGGTCCTGGCGACCATGATCGGCATCGGCATGGCCGAGCAGAGCGGGCTGATCGGCACGGCGCTGAAGACGTTCATCCTGTCCATCCCGCGGTTCCTGGTGACCTTCGGCATCGTCTTCGCAGGCATCATGTCCTCGGTCGCCTCCGACGCCGGTTACGTGGTGCTGCCCCCTCTGGCGGCCATCCTGTTCATCGCCGTGGGGCGCCACCCTCTGGCCGGCATCGCCGCCGCCTTCGCAGGCGTCTCGGCGGGGTTCAGCGCGAATCTGCTGCTCTCGGCCACCGACGTCATGCTCGGTGAGCTCACGATCGAGGCCGCGGCGACCGTGGACCCGGCCTATGCCGAGCAGATGAACCTCGCCATGAACTACTGGTTCATCATCGCCTCCACCGCGCTGCTGGCCGTCGTCGGCACCCTGGTCAGCCAGTTCGTGGTCGAGCCGCGCCTCGGCTCCTGGCACGGCGAAGGCGTCCTGGCGGATCAGGACCGCTCGGCCCTGAAGATCACCGCCGTGGAGAAGAAGGGCATGATCGCCGCCGGGATCTCGCTGGTGATCACCGTGGGTCTGCTCCTGCTGCTCATCGTCCCGCAGAACGGTGTGCTGCGCGGCGAGGACGGCGCGGTCGTCCAATCGCCGTTCATGAGCTCCCTGGTGGTGGTCATCATCATCGCGTTCTTCGTGCCTGGGCTCGTCTACGGAATCGTCACCAAGGTGGTCCGCAATGACACGGACGTGATCAACCACGTCTCCAAGACGCTGGCCGGGATGGCCATGTTCCTGGTCCTGGCCTTCACCGCAGGCCAGTTCATCGCCTACTTCAACCAGTCGAACATCGGCCTGCTGGTCTCGGTCGGCGGAGCCGACCTCCTGGAGTCCATCAATCTCACCGGGCTGCCGCTGATCCTGCTGTTCATGGGCTTCGTGGCCGTGGTGAACCTGCTGGTCGGGTCGGCCTCGGCGAAATGGGCCATGCTCGCCCCGGTCATGGTGCCGATCCTGATGCATCTGGGCATCTCTCCGGAGTTCACCCAGGCGGCCTACCGGGTCTCGGACTCGGCCACGAACATCCTCAGCCCGCTGATGACCTACTTCGCGATCGTCATCGCAGTGGCGCAGAAGTATGACAAACGCATCGGCATCGGCTCCCTGATCTCCGTGATGCTGCCGTACTCGCTGGCCTTCATGGCGGCCTGGACGCTGATGACCACGGGTTGGATGTGGCTGGACCTGCCGCTGGGGCCGAATGCGCCGATCCACTACGAGCCCTGAGTGACGACGCTCCACGGACCGAAGATCGATCTGGTCCGCTCGTGATGCTGGTGGCGACACGGCGAGGGCGAGCGGCGTCTCTGCTGTGAGATCGCAGGTGCCGGGCGGCTCGTGAAGTGTGCTTCTTCCGTTCCGGCACTTGTGGTGTCGCGTCCACGTCTCAGGGCCTGATCAGTTCGGCGGTGGCACAGTCGACGGCCTGACGAAGGGAGTCATCGGTGATCCCGAGGGCCCATTGGGCGACGTCGGTGATGAATCGGTGGTAGGTCACATGGTCGAAGGGTGTCGGTGAGTTCACGTACGCCCCGGCGCCGTCGACGGCGACGAATATGCGGACGCAGGCGGCGAATGGATCCTGCGCAGGGAAAGCCCCCTCGGCGATGCCGTCCCGGATCAGCCCCATCAGACGCTCTCTGTCCTGCTCCTCCTGGGCCACGAGTGCCTCTCCGAGGCGCGGGTGATGCCGAGAGAGATGGCGGGCGTTGAGCCACAGTCGGGCCAGATCGTCGGCGTGGCCACCTTCCAGCCGGGCGATCATTCGGGCCAGCCGTGTCAGCGGTGCACCTTCTGCGGGGATCAGTCGAGTGCGTTCGTCCGAGAGTGCGCGTTCGCACGCGACCACCAGAAGATCCTCGACGGTGGGGAAGTAATGGCTGATCAGGCCTGGCCTGACGTCGATGCCGGCGGCGACGGCCCGCAGAGTGATCTTCTCGAGGCCCGCTGTGACCGCCAGTCGGGCAGCTTCCGCGATGATCTCGTCCCGACGTTCGCCGGGGGCCTTGCGGGAGTTCGTGGATGTGACCCTTGACACCATGCCTTCCATCTTATTGGATGAGTGACCAACAGAGTGTTGGTCATAAGACCAATAACCGGCGTGACCGGTGCGGATCGTGCACTGGAGCAGGGAGATGTCATGGCACACGACCATCGAGCCCAGGAGATGCCCGGGCATGCTGAAGTCCGGATCTCTCTGCGGGAGGCAGGTGGTGCGGCCGAGGCGAGTCTTGGGGGGAGGCGCGATGGAGGGCATGCCCCGGCGAGACCATCGGTGCAGCTTGAGACACGAGGCATCAGGCTGGTGCCGCAGCACGAGCGCAGAGGACGTCCTCGGGACCTTCTCTTCGTGTGGGCCGCTCCCATGGTCAGCGTGCTCAATTTCACCATCGGTGCGTCACTGATCTTCATGGGGCTCGAGCTGTGGCAGGCGATGATCCTCATCGTGGTGGGCAACCTGCCCTGGATCCTCACCGGAGTCGCCGCTGCCGCCGGTCCTGCGGCCGGTACCGCGAGTTCCGCGATCACCCGTGCTGTCTATGGCATCCGTGGAAACTCCGGCGTGATGGTCGTCTACGGGGGTCTCATCTCTGCGGTGTTCCTCGCGCTGAACTGGCTGGCGTCGACCTACATGGGAGCCGAGATCGTCACCATGGCCGGACTGGCCGACTCAGGAACGGCTCGTGTGGCCGTCACCATCGTCGTCTCCGTGACCACCGTGCTGGTGGCCGTATACGGGCATGGACTCATCACCCGGGCCTATGGCTGGATCACCGGGATCCTGCTGGTGATATTCGTTCTGGTCACGGCGGTGAGCCTGACAGCGGTCGACTGGGGCTTCCGCCAGCCGGAGCCGCTGCAGGGGATCCACCTCTGGGTGGTGCTGAGCATCGGCTTCGCCGTGCTGGCCTCGACCCCGCTGTCCTTCTCGAACAGCCCGGACATGGCGCGATACCTCCCCCAGGAGACTCCGCGATGGCGGATCGCCATCGCCACCGCCGCCGGCGGCGCCCTGCCGTGCATCGTCTTCACGGCCGTCGGAGCGCTGCTGGCCACCGCCATGAGCCCTGTGGCCCTCGAGATCGGGGTGGAGCACGCCCTGCTGGGGCTGCTGCCGGCCTGGTTGGGCGTGCTCTTCGTGCTCGGCGTGGTGCTGAACACGGTGGCGCTGAACGCCATGACCACCTACACCGCATCCATGGTGCTGCAGGCGATCGGACTCCCGATGAGGAGGACCACCGCGGCTGTGGCGGTGGGCCTGGTCGCCACCGGACTGACCCTCGTGCTGGTGTTCTCCACCGGACTGCTCGAAGCGGTGAACCTGCTGCTGCAGCTTCTGATCGTGATTTCGGCCCCGACGATGACACTGTTGTGTATGGACGCACTGATGCGTCGATACCGCTATGACGGGCCGGGGCTGCTGGACGCGACGGCGAACAGCCCCTACTGGGGTGTGGCCGGGTGCAGCCCCGCCGGACTGACCGCACTCCTGGCAGGGATGGCCTCTGGCACGCTGGCCCTCACCACCGAGCTCGGCACCGGCCCGCTCTCAGCGGCGCTGGGAGGCTTGGACCTCTCTGTGCCGGTCTCAGCGATCGTCGCGGGCGCCGTGTATGCCACCATGACGCGGGGAGGTCGGCGTATGCACAGGTGGTCGGTCGCCCATGAGCGGCGAGGAGGAGCGCGATGACCCAGGGTGGACGTCCTCCCCAGGCAGACCTGTCCGCGCCGGTGAACCGGCTCAGGCCGGCAGTGCCGCTTCGCCCCACCATCGACACCTGGCAGGAACCCCCGCACGTCCGTTGGGCGTTCACCCACCTCTCCGAGGTCCTGCCGTCAGCGCGCATCCATCGCCGGTCGACGGGTTCCCGCGCTGCGGCAGGTGATGAAGCGGGGGAGATGCCCAGGCTGCTGATGCGGGTTCCAGATCTCTCGCATCGGCTCGAAGAGACTCACACGGATGCTCTGCTCGTCGTCCGTCAGGGACAGGTCGCCGCGCAGTGGTACGCCCCCGGCTGCGGGCCGGATGACCAGCATCTGATCATGAGCGTGTCAAAGTCGCTGTGCGGGCTCGTGGCGGGATCGCTGACGATGGACGGTCTGTGGAGTCTTGAGGACCGCGTGATCAGCTTCGTACCGGAGCTGGCTGAGGGTGCCTATGCCCGAGCTACAATCGCTGACCTGCTGGATATGACAGTCAGCGTGGACTACGACGAGGACTATCTGAACCCTCGATCCGAGCTGCAACGTCATGACCGCAGCGCTGGCTGGAGAGGGCCCCGGCCGGGAGACCCTGGTGACACGTGGAGCTTTCTGCGCACGCTCACCGGCGCGGGTCCCCAGGGGCGTTTCCAGTACTGCTCGGCGACCACTGATGTGCTGGCCTGGGCGATCGAGCGGGCCACCGGGGCCCGCTACGTAGACCAGCTGGCTGATCGTGTGTGGTCCAGACTTCGCCCGGATCATGATGCCATGGTGACGGTGGATCGATCGGGATTCGCCCATGCCGACGGCGGAGTCTCTTGCACGGCGCGCGACCTCGCCCGGGTAGGAGAGATGGTGCTGGCCGGCGGACGAGCGCCCGGAGGGCGCGTGGTCGCGGCGCAGTGGGCCGAGAGCATCCTGGCTGGCGGAGATCCCCGCCAGATGGTCGACCAGGGCTGGACCTCGGTCTACCCCGGCGGCTCCTATACGCGGCAGTGGTGGTGCACGGGAAACCGGCGCGGCAACGTCACCGGCCTCGGCATCCATGGTCAGCACCTCTGGTTGGATCCGCAGTCGTCCACGGTCATCGTCAAACTGTCCAGCTGGCCTCAGCCGGACGCCGAGCAGGACCAACGGACGCAGGCGCTGTTGATGGAAGACCTGACGCGGGCTCTTGCCGCAGAGTGCGGCGCGGATTCGCCGTGACCGACGGCGGCGCGCTATTGTGTATCGGTCCGTGCCGTCTGTCGGGCGCCGTCTCCTCCGCGCTGCGGGGGGCCGCGCAGTCCGGGTGGCGGGCGATCGGGGTGTAGCTCAGCTTGGCAGAGCGCGCGCTTTGGGAGCGTGAGGCCGCAGGTTCAAATCCTGTCACCCCGACGGCGGCCGAGGCGCAGCGGGAGCATCGAAGCTCGCGGCGCCGCTCGGCCGCGGTCGACGCTGCGGGTTCTGCCAGAGCTCGCATCAGACATGATCAGTCGTCATCTATCAGGAGCCCCCACGTGGTCAAGAGCACCGTTGAAAATCTGAACCCGACTCGAGTCAAGCTCACCGTCGAGGTGACCTCTGAGGAGCTTGAGCCCAAGATCAAGGCCGCATACAAGAGCATCGCGGAGCAGGTTCAGATCCCCGGCTTCCGCAAGGGCAAGGTTCCCGCGCCGATCATCGACCAGCGCGTCGGCCGCGAGTACGTCGTCCAGACCGCCATCAACGACGGCCTCAACGAGTTCTACCAGCAGGGCCTGGCCGAGGCCGAGATCGCTCCGCTGTCCCGCCCCGAGGTGGAGATCGAGGAGATCCCGGACCCCAAGACCAACGAGGGCGTTCTGAAGTTCACCGGTGAGCTGGACGTCAAGCCGGAGGTGGAGCTGCCCGAGTACTCAGGCCTCGAGGTCGAGGTCGAGGCCCGCGCCGCTGACGAGGACGCCGTGCAGGAGCAGCTCGACGAGCTGCGCTCGCGCTTCGGCACCCTCAAGGACGTCGAGCGGCCCGCGGCGACCGACGACTTCGTGACCCTCGACCTGGCCGCCAGCATCGACGGCGAAGAGGTCGACAACGCGACCGGCCTGTCCTACCAGGTCGGTGCCGGCACCATGCTGGAGGGTCTCGACGAGGCCCTCGAAGGACTCTCCGCCGGCGAGGACGCGACCTTCGAGACCACCCTGGCCGGAGGTGAGCACTCCGGCGAGGAGGCCTCCGTGAAGGTGACCCTGCAGGCCGTCAAGGAGCGCGAGCTGCCTGAGGCCGACGATGAGTTCGCCCAGATGGCCTCGGAGTTCGACACCATCGAGGAGCTCCGCGCAGACCTGCGGACCAAGGCCGAGGAGAACCTCGTCGTGGAGCAGGGCGTCGAGGCCCGCGACAAGGTCCTGGAGAAGCTCATGGAGCTCGTCGAGGTCCCCGTCCCCGCCTCCGTGGTGGAGGGACAGGTGGAGCAGCACTTCAGCCAGGGCGGCCACGCCGAGGGCGACGACCACGACACCGAGGAGCACCGCGAGGAGATCGAGAAGCAGACCCGCGAGGCATTCCGCAACGAGATCGTGCTGGACCTGATCGCCGACAAGGAGGAGATCGGCGTCGACCAGGGCGAGCTCATCGAGTACATCGTCTCCACGGCCTCCCAGTACGGCATGGAGCCCAACCAGTTCGCGCAGATGCTGGACCAGGCCGGCCAGGTGCCGATGATCATGGGCGAGGTCCGCCGCCGCAAGGCGCTGGCCAAGGTCCTCGAGCTCGCCGTCGTGAAGGACTCCGAGGGCAACGACGTCGACCTGTCCGACTTCGTGACCCCGCAGGGTGACGACGAGGAGGAGGGCGCCGCCGAGGAGGTCGCCGAGGTCGCTGAGACCGAGACGGCCGCCGACGAGCAGCACGCCGACTCGGCGGACGAGGAGTCCGACGAGCAGAAGTGAGCAGCCGCCGGACCGGAGTGAGTCCGTGTCCGTGACGCGCTGAACCGGTGCTGACCCAGCACTGAGCCCGACGACGGCGGGCCGCTGAGCCGAGAGGCCCGGCGGCCCGCCGTCGTCGTGAGCAGGGGGTGCGTCGGAGTACGGAGCTCCGCACCCTGCGCCAACAGCGAACGACGCCGCGGCACGCCTCGGCCCGGGGCGGTCACCAGGTAATGTCGGGGACAGCACGGACGGTCCTGCGCGGCGCGCGACGATCTCGCGGCGCCGCTCGACCGTCCTGACGTGAGAGAACACTGGAGTGGAGGAACGTCCATGTCTGAGAGCCTGCCCAGCATGTCGACCGTGGACCCGGCGTCCCGCGACGACTACATCTACAACCGTCTGCTCAAGGAGCGGATCATCTGGCTGGGGTCGGAGGTCCGTGACGAGAACGCCAACGCCATCTGCTCCCAGATGCTGCTGCTCTCGGCCGAGGACCCCGAGCGGGACATCTACCTCTACATCAACTCGCCGGGCGGCTCGGTGACCGCCGGGATGGCCATCTACGACACGATGCAGTTCATCCCCAACGACGTCGTCACCGTCGCCACCGGCCTGGCCGCCTCGATGGGGCAGTTCCTGCTCTCCTCGGGCACTCCCGGCAAGCGGTTCGCCACTCCGCACGCGCGCATCCTGATGCACCAGCCCTCCGGCGGCATCGGTGGCACCGAGTCCGACGTGCGGATCCAGGCGGAGCTGATCAAGCACATGAAGCAGGTCATGGCCGAGCTCACCGCTGAGCAGACCGGCCAGTCGGTGGAGACCATCCTCAACGACAACGCCCGTGACAAGTGGTTCACCGCGGAGGAGGGGCTGGAGTACGGCTTCTTCGACAAGATCGCCCAGCGCTCCTCGACCGTCTCCGGCGGCGGCGGAGTCTGAGACCTCCCGGACGACACAGGCCACGACGAGACCGGCCACCAGGACACTTCAGGAGAATTTCGATGAACCACGACGTCACCCAGATCCCGCAGGCGATGCCGCACATGCCCGCCCCGGAGTCCCGTTACATCCTTCCGCAGTTCGAGGAGCGCACCCCCTACGGCTTCAAGCGTCAGGACCCCTACGCGAAGCTGTTCGAGGACCGGATCGTCTTCCTCGGCAGCCAGGTGGACGACGCTTCGGCCGATGACATCATGGCCCAGCTGCTGGTGCTGGAGTCCATGGACTCCGAGCGGGACATCACCCTCTACATCAACTCGCCCGGCGGCTCCTTCACTGCGATGACCGCCATCTACGACACGATGCAGTTCATCCGTCCGCACGTGCAGACCGTCTGCCTGGGGCAGGCGGCCTCCGCGGCGGCGGTGCTGCTGGCAGCAGGCACCCCGGGCAAGCGCCTGGCGCTGCCCAACGCCCGCGTGCTGATCCACCAGCCCTCCATGGGCGGCCAGCGGGGTACGGCCACCGACCTGGCCATCCAGGCCGACGAGGTCCGTCGCATCCGCACCTGGATGGAAGAGGTGCTGGCCCAGCACACCGATAAGTCCGCTGAGCAGGTCAGCGAGGACATCGACCGGGACAAGTTCCTCTCCGCGGACGCGGCGAAGGACTACGGCCTGGTGGACGAGGTCCTCACCTCCCGCAAGCTGCCCGTCTGAGCGCTGCGTGTGTGTGCCGGGTCCTCCGCCTCTCGGCGGAGGACCCGGCACACACGGCGAGTCATGGTCGCCAAGGATGTCACCGCGGTGACGTAGTCTTGATCCGTACCGCCTTGGGAGGGCGGTCACCGTTCCGACGGCACAGGCCCCGGGACGACCGGACCCGATGATCTGAGGGGATTGCGAGGCATGGCACGAATCGGAGAGAGCGCCGATCTGCTCAAGTGCTCCTTCTGCGGGAAGAGTCAGAAGCAGGTGCGGTACAAGCTCATCGCAGGCCCCGGAGTGTACATCTGCGACGAGTGCATCGAGCTCTGCAACGAGATCATCGAGGAGTACCTCAACGAGGTTCAGGAGCCTGATGACTTCGAGCTCCCCACTCCCCGGGAGATCCACGACTTCCTCGACGAGTATGTCATCGGTCAGGACAAGGCCAAGCGGCTCCTGGCGGTGGCGGTGCACAACCATTACAAGCGCATTCAGGCGCTCGGTACGGCGAAGAAGACCGCCTCGCTCGAGAAGGGGCCCCTCGACGACGTCGAGATCGGGAAGTCCAACATCCTGCTGGTCGGGCCCACCGGCTCGGGCAAGACCTACCTCGCACAGTCGCTGGCCCGGAAGCTGCAGGTGCCGTTCGTCGTCGCCGACGCCACCTCGCTGACCGAGGCCGGCTACGTGGGCGAGGACGTGGAGAACATCCTGCTCAAGCTGATCCAGGCCGCCGACGGGGACATCAAGAAGGCCGAGCAGGGCATCATCTACATCGACGAGATCGACAAGATCTCGCGGAAGTCTGAGAACCCCTCGATCACCCGCGACGTCTCCGGAGAAGGTGTCCAGCAGGCGCTGCTGAAGATCCTCGAGGGCACAGTGGCCTCCGTCCCCCCGCAGGGCGGGAGGAAGCACCCGCAGCAGGAGTTCATGCAGATCGACACCTCCAACGTGCTGTTCATCGTGGCCGGCGCCTTCGCCGGGCTGGAGGAGATCATCGGCTCGCGCGCGGGTCGGAAGGGCATCGGTTTCGGCGCGCCGCTGAACACGATCAGCCGGGACGACATCACCTACGCCGACGTCGAACCCGAGGATCTGCACAAGTTCGGCCTCATCCCTGAGTTCATCGGACGCCTACCTGTGGTCGCCACGGTCGAGGACCTCGACCAGGAGGCCCTGATCCGCATCCTCACCGAGCCGCGCAATGCGCTGCTGAAGCAGTATCAGAAGATCTTCGCCCTCGACGGCATCGACCTGGAGTTCGAACAGGGCGCGCTGACCGCCGTCGTGGAGCAGGCCGAAGCCCGGGGGACCGGGGCCCGCGGACTGCGGTCGATCCTGGAGGCGGTGCTGAATCCTGTGATGTTCGACCTGCCGAGTCGTGACGATGTCGCGCAGGTGACCGTCACCGAGGAGGTCGTCCGAGAGGGTGCCGAGCCTGTGCTGCTCACTCATGCCGAGGTCAAGAAGCTGCGCAGGAAGTCTGCCTGACCGAAGCCGTCGCAGGCGGGCCACAGCGCCCCCACCTCAGGAATCCCCCACCTCAGGAATCCCCCGCCGGACCGTTCCGGCGGGGGATTCCTGCATCCGCGGCCCGTCCCCCTCGAGCCGCCCAGGACCGTCTGCCGCGTGAGCCGTGCTTGAGGCAGGTATGTCACCCCTCTGATCAGGGATTCTCGGGGTATATAGTGAGGGCACTCACAGAACGATCGCCGGGGGGCGCACCTGTTCCTGACCCTTTCCTCGGCGATGCCACCCCGACCTGAGAGAGGTGGACGGTCCATGCCCGATTCATCGATTCCCGGAGGCCCTGCGAGGGTCGCGGGCGGTCCGCGGAGGAGGAGATCCGCGACGTCGGCCCGCCGCTCGCGATCACGCCCGGCCCGCGCGGCGGCCGCGATCCTCGCCGGAGGGCTTCTCCTCTCCGCCTGCGGTGACGGAGACGCCACCCCTGTCCTGACCTGGTACATCAACCCCGATGACGGCGGCCAGCAGGTGATCGCGGAAAGATGCACCGACCAGTCCGACGGCGCCTACCGGATCCAGACCTCGCTGCTGCCCAATGATGCCCCGTCCCAGCGTGAGCAGCTCGCCCGACGCCTCGCGGCAGGGGACACCTCGCTGGACATCATGAGCCTCGACCCGCCGTTCATCCCCGAGCTCGCAGAGCCCGGATTCCTTGCCCCGGTGCCCGAGGACGTCGCAGAACGCACCACTGCCGACACGTTGGACGGCGCGCTGGCCGGCGCGATGTGGGGCGACGAACTGGTCACCATCCCGTTCTGGGCGAACACCCAGCTCCTCTGGTACCGCGAATCCGTGGTGGAGGAGGCCGGGCTCGACATGGACGAGCCGGTCACCTGGGAACAGATCATGGACGTCGCCGAGGAGCAGGACAAGCACCTCGCCGTCCAGGGCATCCGTGCCGAGTCGATGACGGTATGGCTCAACGCCCTGATCGAGTCCCAGGGCGAGTCGATCATCACCGACCCGACCGCACCGGCCGACGAGCTGGAGACCGCATTGGACTCCGACGCGGGTCGAGCGGCGGCCGAGGTGCTGCATCGCATCGGTGCAGAAGGGCTCGGCGGCCCCGGCATCGCGTCGATGGACGAGGGCCAGTCGATGCTGCTCTTCCAGCGGGACGCCGGCTCCTTCATGGTCAACTGGCCGTTCGTCTGGGCGGCCACCAACGCGGCCGCCGAGGACGGGACGGTCGACGCGGAGCTGCCCGACGACATCGGGTGGGCGCAGTATCCGCGTATGGATGCCGACACCCCGTCGGCACCTCCGCTGGGCGGGATCAACCTCGGGGTGGGGTCCCAGTCCGAGCACCCCGAGCTGGCCTATGAGGCGATCGAATGCATCGTCGCCCCCGAGAACCAGACCGAGTACTTCGTCACCAACGGGAACCCGCCCTCTTCGGAGGCGGCCTTCGACGACCCTCAGGTCGAAGAGGACTTCCCGATGGCCGACGACATCCGCGAGGCCCTGGACAATGCCGCTCCGCGACCTCAGACGCCCTATTACAACGAGATCTCGACCACGATCCAGCTGAACTACACCCCGCTGAGCGGTGTCGACCCCGAGCGGACCCCCGCCGAGGCCGACACCACCGTGGGTGAGGTGCTGAGAGGGGAGCGTCTCCTGTGACCACCACCGCTGACGACAGCCGCCGAGCCCGGCGGGAGGCTGCGGTGCAGCACCGCGCCGCGAAGTCCGATCGGGCCAAGGCGGAGGCGCGCCTCGGCTGGCTGCTGGCCGGACCCGCCTTCGTCATCATGCTCGCCGTGACCGCCTACCCGATCGGTCAGGCGGTCTTCGACTCGCTCTTCTCCTTCCGGCTCACCGCCCCGGACGAGCGACACTTCGTGTTCCTGTCCAACTACGCCACGATCTTCACCGACGGCGTCTTCTGGCGCGCCCTGCTGGTCACGGTGCTCATCACGGTGGTCACCGTGGCCGTCGAACTGGTGCTCGGCTTCGCGTTGGCCCTGGTGATGCACCGGGCCCTGAAGCGCCTGCGGGGCATGCTCCGGACCGCGATCCTGGTGCCCTACGGCATCATCACCGTGGTCTCGGCCTTCGCCTGGTACTACATGTTCGACATCAACTCCGGGTTCGTGAACAGCTGGTTCGGCTTCGTGCCGGGCATCGGGGGAGACCTCGACTGGTTTGCGAACTTCGGCACCGCGATCACCGTGATCATGGCCTCGGAGATCTGGAAGACCACCCCGTTCATCGCGCTGCTGCTGCTGGCCGGACTGGCTCAGGTCCCGGATGAGCTCCTGGAGGCCGCGCGGGTGGACGGGGCCACCTGGTGGCAGCAGATGTCCCGGGTGACGATTCCCAACATGAAGGCCGCCATCATGGTGGCGGTGCTCTTCCGTGCACTGGACGCGTTCCGGATCTTCGACAACGTGTTCATCATGACCGGAGGCGATGCGGGCACCGAGGTGCTCTCGCTGTTGGCCTACCGGACGTCGATCGGACGGTTGGAGATCGGGCTCGGCTCGGCCATCTCGGTGGTGCTGTTCCTGTGCGTGCTGCTGATCTGCTTCGTCGCGATCAAGTTCTTCAAAGTCGATCTCGCCAGCGGCACGGACGCCGGCGGCAAGGGAGGGAAGAAGTGATGGCTGCTTCCGGAACGCTCACCGGCCGCCAGCGCCTGGCCTGGACCGTGCTGACTGTCGTGGTCCTGGGCTACGCACTGTTCCCCGTCGCCGCGATCCTGGCGACGAGCTTCAAGACGCCCGGAGACCTCGGCAACAACACGTTCCTCCCGACGGTGTGGACGTGGCAGAACTACGAGATGATCTTCTTCGGCAACGCGCAGGAGCTGTTCCTGACGGCGCTGCGGAACTCCATCGGCATCACGCTGATCGCCACGTTCGTCGCCGTGGTGCTCGCTACGTTGTGCGCCTATGCGATCGCCCGGCTGGACTTTCCCGGCAAGAAGGTCATCCTGGCCTCGGCCCTGGCGGTCTCGATCTTCCCGGTGATCTCTGTGGTCACACCGCTGTTCAACGTGTGGCGCGTCATCGGGCTCTACGACACGTGGCTCGGCCTGATCATCCCCTACCTGTCGCTGACCCTGCCGATCTCCATCTGGACGCTGGCCGCGTTCTTCCGGCAGATCCCGTGGGAGCTGGAGCAGGCGGCGCAGGTGGACGGCGCCACCCAGTGGCAGGCTTTCCGTCGGGCGATCGTCCCGCTGGCGATGCCCGGGGTGTTCACCACCGCGATCATCGCCTTCTTCATCGCGTGGAACGACTTCGTCTACGGGATCTCGCTGACCTCCACCGAGGCGGCACGCCCCGTCCCGGCGGCGCTGGCGTTCTTCACCGGAGCCTCCCAGTTCGAGGAGCCCACCGGTGCGATCTCCGCGGCGGCGATCGTGGTGACCATCCCCGTGGTGGTCCTCGTGCTGCTGTTCCAGCGTCAGATCGTCTCCGGCCTGACGCAGGGGGCGGTGAAGGGATGACCGTACCCGCACCGACCGGCGTCGCCGGCTCACTCAGCATCCCGCAGGGCGGGAGTCCCAGACCTGAAGACCCGGACGCTGCGCGCAGCGTCGAGACCGTGGAGGAGACGTCAGCATGGCATCCATCACCCTGAAGAACATCGTGAAGAAGTACGACGACGGCTTCCCCGCCGTCAACGACGTCTCGATCGACATCGAGGACGGCGAGTTCGTCATTCTGGTCGGTCCGTCCGGCTGCGGAAAGTCCACGTTGCTGCGGATGATCGTGGGCCTGGAGGACATCACCTCCGGCGATCTGCTGATCGACGGGGAGAGGGTCAACGAGAAGGCTCCCCGGGACCGCAACCTGGCGATGGTCTTCCAGAACTATGCTCTGTACCCGCATCTGACCGTCTATGAGAACATCGCCTTCCCGATGCGGCTGACGAAGGGGAAGTTCTCCGACCAGGAGGTGGACGACCGAGTCCGGCAGGCGGCACACATGCTGGAGCTCACGGATCATCTCGAACGGAAGCCGGCGAACCTCTCCGGCGGTCAGCGGCAGCGGGTGGCGATGGGTCGCGCGATCGTCCGGCACGCCAATGCGTTCCTCTTCGACGAGCCGTTGTCCAACCTGGACGCCAAGCTGCGCGGCCAAATGCGTGCAGAGATCTCGCAGCTGCAGCGCAGCCTCAACACCACCAGCGTCTACGTCACGCACGACCAGACGGAGGCCATGACCCTCGGCGACCGGGTGGCCGTGCTGAAGAAGGGGGTCCTGCAGCAGATCGCCTCCCCGCGGGAGCTCTATGAGCAGCCGGCCAACCTCTTCGTGGCCGGCTTCATCGGGGCCCCGTCCATGAACTTCCTCCCCGGCACGGTGGAGGGAGACGTCCTGCAGACACCGTTGGGGGAGATCCAGCTGCCCGAGGGGACGGCCGACGCGGGGCGGGGCAAGGAGATCGTGCTGGCCGGCATCCGGCCGGACTTCTTCGAGGATGCCGCCACGCTCACGGAGACGCAGCTCGCCAAGGGCACGACGTTCGAGGCGACGCTCACCCACACCGAGTGGCTCGGCAACGAGCAGTACGTGTACGTCTCCTATGAGAACGACCCCCGGGTGGCCGAGGTCCTCCAGACGCTGGCTGAGGAGATGGACGCCGACGAGCTGCGCACCCAGCTGGTGGTCTCTGTGGATGCCACGTCCCGGCTGCGCGGTGGAGACGCCGCCACGCTGTGGGTGGACTCCCGGAGGATCCATCTGTTCGATCCGGCGACCGGGGAGAACCTCACCCGGGACGCCGAGGCCGGCGCTGAGCTGACCCGGATGGCAAGGGAGGACCGCCAGCGCGACGCCGAGCGGGCCGCCGCCCAGCGGGAGTCCTGAGGGCACCGCACTCGTGAGGCGGGCGCCTCACCCCTGACCAGGGGTGAGGC
>NZ_JBQYEY010000039.1:0-20532 GCF_052656005.1 Nesterenkonia sp. K-15-9-6 | reverse complement strand
TTTTGAAACTTCCAGGCTCGCAGGTGCCGTCTGCCCCGGATCGGGCCCCTTCCTCATGTCCGGGAGAGGTGTCGCGGCGCAGGACGCCGAGACGCTCAGAGGAGCTGGTCGAGGAGCTGGTCGAAGGACTTCGCCAGATCGCGAGCCTGGTCGCCCGGCCACTGGTGGACCGGGTAGGCGGCGCCCTGGATCTGCTGCCAGAAGGCGTTCTCCTCCAGCACAGGCAGCATGAGCTTCTCCTGGTAGAGGCGCTCCATCTCCAGGAGCCGGTACTCGTGCTCCGTGGAGTCGGCGCGGGCTCTGTTGACCACCACACCGGCTGACTTCAGCTGGGGGGCGTACTCGTTGGAGAACAGCCGGATGGCTCGCATGGTGCGTTCGGTCCCGGCGACGGAGAACAGGCTGGGCTCGGCGACGAGGAGCACCTGGTTCGAGGCGGCCCAGGCGATGCGCGTCAGTCCGGCCAGTGACGGGGGACAGTCGACGAGTACGAGATCATAGCCCTCCAGGCCTGTCAGGAGGGTCCGGAGGCGTCGCATGTCCCGCGGACGGATGTCCGGGCGGTCGAACGTGGCCGACAGCGCGGAGCCGACGATGACGTCGAGAGTTGCGTCGGCGCGCTGGTCCTCCGGCAGCAGGTCGATCCAGCCGGAGCGCACCACATGCTCGGAGACCCGCGTCCTGCGGGCGTCCTTGAGCAGCTGACCCGCTTCCGTGCCGGCGCCGCGGGAGACCGCGAGCCCGGTGGTCGAGTCAGCGTGGGGGTCAAGGTCGATGACCAGCGTCCTGACCCCCTGCTGGAGGGCGGCAGACGCCAACCCCATGGTGACCGAGGTCTTGCCGACCCCGCCTTTCAAGCTGGACACGCTCATGATCTGCACGCGTCCCATCATAGGGACTCCCCGGTGCTTTGTGGTGGCGACTCCCGGGGGCGGCCGGGTGTGACACCCGCACGACTGCTGACGACGTCATCCGAGCGCGGGCGGAGTCCCGGCCGGGTCGCCGGATCTCTCCTCCTCCGCAGCGGCCCGGGCGGCCCGGTGGCCCTGCAGTCCGCTGAGGATGTGGGCGGTCATGATGGCCTCCGCCCACTCGGCGTCTCCGGCCTCCGCGGCCAGGATGAGCTCGTCGTGATGCATCAGGGACCGGGCCAGCGCCTCCGACGAGTAGGCCGCGAAGACATGGGCCACCAGCAGCGGCGTCACCAGGTGTCGCGCGGAGGCGGCCAGGGCCCGGTTGCCCGCCGCGTCCAGGAAGATCCGGTGGAACGCGTTGTTCAGCCGGGAGAGCTCCGCGCGACGGGAGGGGTCGTGGGCCAGCGTGTGCATGCGAGCGCTGATGATCTTCAGCTGCTCCAGGTGTCCACGCTCCAGCCGCGGGACGGCGTCGGCCACGACGGCGGGCTCCACCCGTGCCCGGGCGCGGTAGATCTGCTCGATGTCGGAGAAGCTGTGCTCTCGGATCCGGGCGCCGCGGTGCGGAACCAGCTCGACCACACTCAGCGCGGCCAACTCACGCAGCGCATCGCGCACCGGTGTGCGGGACACGCCCAGACGTTCAGCCAGAACTCCCTCCCGCAGCCACTGGCCGCCGCTGTACTCGCCGGAGGCGATCAGTCCCAGGAGGTCATCGGCCAGCGTCGCCATCAGCCCTCCCCGGGTGGGTGTCGGGCCACGTGGCGGCGGCCAGGTCGTCGCGGCTGCCGCCGCGTGCGACGAAGGAGGTGACGGGGAATCCGGTCAGGTCGGTGACCTCGGCGGCGAGTCGGCGGTGCTTCTCGAAGTCGATGCCGGTCTCGATGCCCAGCCCGCCCAGCAGATGCAGGAGGTCCTCGGTGGCCATGTTGCCCAGCACCGTGGGATCCCCCGGGAACCACATGTCGCCCCCGAGCCCGGAGAACGAGGCCTCGAGCCAGTCGGCGCCGGCCGTGAGCGCCGCCAGCGCGTTGGCGGGGGCGAAGCCGTTGCGATTGTGCAGGTGGACTCCGCAGCTCAGCTCCGGGAATCGTCGGCGGACCTCGGCCACTCCGTCATGGACCTCGGCGGGATGCTCCTGCCCGGTGGTGGTCGCCAGATAGACGGCGTCCGCCCCGGCTTCCAGGGCGCCCTCGACGACGGCGATCCGCTCGGCGGAGGGGACCGTGCCGCGGCTGGGGGCGAAGAAGGCACAGGCGACGGCGACGATGAGCCGCTGACCGGCGTCGGCGGCGAGGCGCCCGATCTCGCGCGTCTCGGTGAGCAGCTCCGAGGTGGACCTGTTCTGGTTCTTCAGTGCCATGCCGTCGTCTGCCGGAACCACCACGGCCACCTCGTCGAGATCGCAGTCGGCGGCGCGCCGCATGCCCCGCAGATTCGGGACGAGCCCCCGATAGGTGACACCGTCGACGCGCGGGACGCGGCGCAGCAGCTCCTCGGCGTCGGCGAGCTGCGGGAGGATCTTCGGGTGGGCGAACGACGCCACCTCGATCTCTGTGACGCCCGCATCGATGAGTCGGTGGACGATCTCCACCTTGGCCCCCAGGGGCAGCGGCCGCTCCACGGCCTGGAGCCCGTCGCGCAGACCGACCTCCACCACGCGGGCGCGCGCAGGAAGCTTCCAGACGTCGGAGAGAGAGGGCACGGGACGGCTGTCGCTGTTCATCGCACGACCCCCTGGTCGCGGAGGCTCTGACGGGACGAGGCGTCGCGCCCGAGCTCGGCGAGGATCTCGTCAGTGTGGGCCCCCAGCGCCGGACCGGGCCAGCGGATGCCGCCGTCGGTGCGGCTGAGCCGGGGGAAGGTGTTCTGCATCGGGACCTCGCCCAGCACCGGGTGGGGCACCGCGGTGATCGACTCGCGGGCGGCGTAGTGCGGATCGGTGAGCATCTCCTGAGGCCGGAAGATCCTGCCCACCGGCACCTCGTGCTCCTCCAGGAGGGATTCGAGGGCCGCGGAGTCGAGGGTGGAGGAGAACTCGGCGATCAGCTGGTCGAGCTCCTCCTGGTGCTCGCCGCGCCCGTGGTGGTCGGCGAAGCGCGCGTCGTCGGCCAGGGCAGGGTCTCCCATGGCCCGCGCCAGGCGGCGAAACACGGTGTCCTGGTTCGCCGCGATGATCACCCAGAGCCCGTCTCGGGTGGGGTAGACGTTGCTGGGGGCGATCTTCGGCAGGATCGAGCCGCTGCGCTCCCGCTGCACCCCACCCAGGGCCCAGTCCGGCACCAGGGACTCCATCACCGCCAGCACGGACTCATAGATCGAGGAGTCGACGATCTGTCCTCGGCCGCTGCGGTGGCGCTCGTGCAGGGCGGACAGGGCGCCGAGTGCCGCGAATGTGGCGGCCAGCGTGTCGCCGATCGAGATCCCGACGCGGGACGGCGGCGTCGACGGGTCACCGACGACGTGGCGCAGGCCGCCCATCGCCTCGCCGATCGACCCGTAGCCCGGCCGGGAGGAGTACGGACCGGTCTGTCCGAAGCCGGAGACCCGGACCACGATCAGACCGGGGTTCTCCCGCATCAGCTCCGCGGGGGAGAGGCCCCAGCGTTCCAGGGAGCCCGGGCGGAAGTTCTCCACGAGGACGTCGCTGCCGCCGATGAGCTCCCGAGCGATCCGCTGGCCCTCCTGTCGGCGGAGATCGAGAGCGAGGGACCGCTTGTTGCGTCCCAGCACCGCCCACCACAGCGACTCTCCCCGAGGGTGCGCGCGCCCCCACTGGCGGAGCGGGTCTCCGGTGGTGGGCTCCTCGATCTTGACGACATCGGCACCCATGTCGCCCAGGAGCTGGCCGCAGAAGGGGCCGGCGATGAGCTGCCCCATCTCTACCACGCGGAGGCCGGCCAGGGGCCCTGAGCCTGTGCTCGCGGTGGACGTGAGGGCCTGGGCCGGCGGAGTCGGCTGGATCGGCTGGGTCATCGGGGTCGGTCTCTCCTGTGCGCGGATCGGATGCCTGACTCAGGCGGCCGGTGTTAGCTCTGTCACAGAAGACAGTATACGATCTTGGCTGTGCTCATATCTGTCGCCATCACCCCTGGTGGCAGATCGGCTCGTCAGAGCCGATCGTGAACCCCGCAGAACCCGCGGAGAACCCTGGCGCTGCCGCGCTGTATACAACTCTTCGAAGGACTGACATGAAGGAACCCATCCGCAGGCCGTGGATCTGGGTGGTGCTGGCCGCGCTCGTCCTCTTCAACGCCCCCTGGTACCTGCCAGAGGGAAGCATCGCCCCGTACTGGTTCGGGATCCCCTACTGGGTGGTCGTCGTGCTGGTGCTCTCGGCAGGACTGAGCGCCTTTCTCACCTGGGTGTGCCTGACGCAGTGGCACATCGTCGAGGACGAGGAGGAGGCCGACACCCATGGATGACGAGACCATGGACACTCAACTGGCCTTCGCCGGTGCCGACGCCATCATCATCCTGTGCCTCTACGCGGCCGCGATGATCACCGTCGGGTGGATGTGCGGCCGGGGGAAGGGACTCGGCAAGAGCGTGAGCGAGTACTACCTCGCCGGCCGCAACCTCGGCTTCATCACCTTGTTCTTCACGCTCTATGCCACTCAGTACAGCGGGAACACCGTGGTGGGATACGCGCCCCAGGCGTTCCGCGAGGGCTTCTCCTGGCTGCAGTCGATCCCGTTCTTCACCGTGATCATCGGCGTCTACCTGCTGTTCGCGCCGCGGCTCTACGCCGTCGGACGATCACGCGGCTTCGTGACGCCCACGGACTGGATCAGCCAACGTTTCCAGTCCCGAGCCGTCACGGCGCTGGCGATCGTGCTGATGCTGTGGGGTCTGGCCAACTATCTGCTCGAGCAGCTGGTGGCGATCGGCCATGCGGTCTCGGGCCTCACCGGCGGAGCCATACCGTATGGATGGGCGGTGATCGCGTTCATCGTGGTCATGCTCGTCTATGAATGGCTCGGCGGCATGCGGGCGGTGGCCATCACGGACGCGATGCAGGGCATCATCCTGATGGTCGGCATCGTCATCATGCTCATCGGTGCGCTGGCGCTCACCGGCGGCGGCATCGGAGACCTGACCGCCTCCATCGCGGAGAGCCAGCCGGAGAAGATCGGCGTCCCGGACACCCTGACCTCGATCAATTGGCTGTCCATGCTCGTGATCGTGGGCTTCGGCGCGGCGATGTACCCGCACGCCATCCAACGCATCTACTCCTCACGCTCGGAGCGGATCCTCAAACGCTCGTTGGCCCGGATGACGTGGATGCCCTTCATCACCTCGGGGCTGGTCTTCGTGGTCGGCATCATCTGCATCGACCTGTATCCCGGGCTGGACGTCTCCGCCTCGGAGCAGCTGGTCGGACTCCTCGCCAACGACGTCGCCTCGCTCAACCCGTTCTTCTACTGGACGATGGTGATCCTCTTCGGCGCGGTGGTCGGCGCGATCGTCTCCACGGCGGACTCGGTGCTGCTGAGCTTCTCCTCCATGGTGTCCCATGACATCTACGGCAAGCTGGTGCGTCCCTCGGCCTCGGACGGGCAGAAGGTGCTGGTGGGAAAGGTCACCGGCATCGTGCTGATCGCCCTGCTGCTGTGGATCGCCTGGAATCCGCCGGGGACGCTGTACCAGATCTTCGTGCTCAAATTCGAGATCCTCGTCCAGGTGGCGCCGGCGTTCGTCCTCGGGCTCTACTGGCGCAGGCTCTCGGCCCCGGCGGTGTTCTTCGGCATGCTCGCCGGCGCCGCGGTGGCCGCAGCCATGACGCTCAGCGGCAACTCGACGTTCCTGGGTGTGCACGGCGGCACCTACGGGCTGCTGCTGAACTTCGTCGTCTGCGTGGTCGGTTCCTGGTTGGTGCCGCCGAGCGCCGCCAGGCAGCGGGCCACCGACGAGCTCACCGGCTCGGGGCTGCCCGCCGTCCGCGTCTGAGGGGAGCGGGCACGACGAGGGGCCCTGGCGGGGAAGCCTCCAAGCATCCCAGCCAGGGCCCCTCGTCAGAGCCGATTGCGTCGTCAGCCGACCT
Source organism: Nesterenkonia sp. K-15-9-6 (assembly GCF_052656005.1). Classification (NCBI taxonomy): domain Bacteria; kingdom Bacillati; phylum Actinomycetota; class Actinomycetes; order Micrococcales; family Micrococcaceae; genus Nesterenkonia; species Nesterenkonia sp. K-15-9-6. The sequence continues at coordinate 14,574 of NZ_JBQYEY010000039.1, read as the reverse complement.
GCATCTCGCCCATCTCGTCCCATCCGTCGCCGTCGATCTGGCGCGAGATGATCTTCGGGGTGGACACCAGCGCCTGGTGCATGGGCCCGCCTTCTGCGATGGCCCGGAGGAAGTGGTCGCTGGTGACGTGCGCCTCCGCGGCGTCGTCGTCGAAGGCCTCGACGAGCACGTACTCGTTCGGGTCCTCCACACTGCGGGACCAGTCGAACCACTTGTTGCCGGGCTCGGCGCGGGTCGCCTCGGTGAACTCTCGGGTGATCTCGGGCCACTGGTCGGCCAGCTCGGGCTTGACCTGGAACTTCACGACGATGAAGATCATGGATCTCTCCTTCGGGTCGGGCGGGTGGTGCGGACGCCGGGAGGACCGGACGTCTCCGTGCTCCAGTATGGTCTCTGCCTCCCGGCTCCGGCGTCAGGGGAGCCCCTGCGGAGGCGGACGTCACAACCCTGTCCGTTGAGCCTGCGCTCCGGATCAGCTCCCCGTCACGGCCATAGGATGGACCCATGACCGACTCCGCACCGGGCGTTCCGCTCACCCCTGACCTGGCCATCATCGGATCCGGCTCCGGCAACTCGCTCATCACGCCGCACTGGGACGGCCGCCCGGTGGTGCTGGCCGACCGCGGTGTCGGCAGCACGGACGCCTTCGGCGGGACGTGTCTGAACGTGGGCTGCATCCCCACCAAGATGTTCGTGCGCCCCGCCGCTTTGGCCCACAGCACCGAGGAGGCCGGCCGGCTCGGCGTGGACCTCCATCTCCGGGGTGCGGACTGGCCACAGATCCGGGACCGGATCTTCGCCCGTGTGGACGCCATCTCGCGGGCTGGGCGGCACTACCGCGCTGAGGAGCTGGACCACGTCACCCTGCTGGAGCAACAGGTTCGCCTGACGGGCCCTCGCTCCTTCCTCGCCGAGGACGGCACCGAGGTCCGCGCCGAGCAGCTGGTGCTGGCCGCCGGATCCAGGCCGGTCCTCCCGGAGGTTCCCGGCGTCGACCTGCCTCAGGTCCACACCTCGGACTCGGTGATGCGCCTGGAGAGTCTGCCCTCCCGCGTGCTGATCGTCGGTGGGGGATACATCGCCTGCGAGTTCGCCGGGATCTTCTCCGGTCTCGGCAGCGAGGTCATCCAGGTCAACCGCAGCGTCGGTCTGATGTCCGCCCTGGACCCTGACCTGGCCAGCGCGTATTCGGCCGAGGCGGAGAAGAGCTGGACCGTGCTCTATGAGCGCACCCTGGGCGCGGTCGTCGCCCGCGATCCCGAGGGACGGGGCGAGCCGGCGGGGGCGACGGCCCAGCTGCTCACCGTCGACGGACGGCAGGAGGAGTACGACGTCGACATCGTCCTCATCGCGATCGGGCGTCGCCCCAACAGTGATCTGCTCGGCGCTGAGGAGGCGGGGCTGGACCTCCACGACGACGGGCGGATCGTCGTCGACGCCTGGCAGCGTGTGCTCGCCGGCGGGGAGCCCGTCGAGGGGCTCTACGCCCTGGGAGACCTCAGCTCGGCGGCTCAACTCAAACATGTGGCCAACCACGAGGCCCGGGTCGTGGCCCATAATCTGGAGAACCCGCACGACCTGCGGCCCTCGCGTCAGCACGCGGTCCCGGCCGCCGTCTTCTCCCACCCCGAACTGGCCCAGGTGGGGCTCACCGAGCCGCAGGCGGTTGAGCAGATCGGCGCCGAGCACGTCACGGTGAAGATCCAGCACTACGGCGACACCGCCTACGGATGGGCCATGGAGGACAGCACCGGCATCGTCAAGGTCATCGCCGACCGTCGTGACGGGACGCTGCTCGGCGGCCACGCCATGGGCTATCAGGCTTCCAACCTTCTGCAGCCGGTCATCCAGGCGATGAGCTTCGGACAGGACGCCCACAGCGCGGCCAGAGGGCAGTACTGGATCCACCCGGCGCTGATGGAGGTCACGGAGAACGCGCTGCTGGGACTAGACGTCCCTCCCAGCCGGCATCTCTGAGCGGCTGGGCAGGGTGACGGCGTCGCCGGCTCTCCCTTGCCGCCGTGGGGAAGGAATGACCTGGACCACCCAGCAGTTGGGGATGGGTGGAAGCGAGCCGCCGACGGATGAAGCCGTCGCCGGTGACATCCCGTCAGAGAGGAGCCGAGCATGGCTGAGCGCGTAGATTTCTGGTTCGACCCCCTGTGTCCCTTCGCCTGGGTCACCTCCCGGTGGATCCGTGAGGTCGAACAGGTCCGTGACGTCGAGGTCACCTGGAACGTCATGAGCCTGGGAGTGCTGAACGAGGACAAGAACCCTTCGCCGGCCGAGGATGAGGAGCAGCTGGCCCGCTGGATCCCCTCACGGGCTGCGACGGCCGTGCAGCTGGCCCACGGGCAGGAGGAGGTCGGTCGCTTCTACACCGCGGTCGGCACCGAGATCCATGACAACGACAACAAGGACTTCGCGGAGGCGACCGCCAAGGCGCTGCGGGAGCTGGGCCTTGACGAGGCGCTCCTGGAGCAGGCGAAGACCGACGTCAACGACGAGCAGATGCGGGCCTCGCATGAGAAGGGCATCTCCCTGGTGGGCCAGGACGTCGGCACGCCGATCGTGGCCTTCCAGGGCACGGCGTTCTTCGGCCCGGTGATCACCCGGATTCCCCGGGGGGAAGAGGCTGGGACGCTGTTCGACGCCTCGGTGACGCTGGCCGGCTTCCCCTGGTTCTTCGAGCTCAAGCGCAGCCGCACCGAGCGTCCGGTGTTCGACTGACGCCGTCGCCGGCCCGGCTGTGCGGCATGACCTGACGGGCCCTGCCGCGCAGCCGGCGCGGCGGTCTGCCGCGGGAGGGCGTCAGCCCTTGCGGATGAGCTTGTGCTGGGCGGCCTGGGCCACCGGCCGGACCACGATCTGGTCCAGGTTGATGTGGTGGGGCAGGTTCACCGCGTGGGCGATGACCTCCGCGACGTCCTCTGCCGTCAGGGGCTTCTCGACGCCGCGGTAGACCGCCTCGGCCGCCGCGGCGTCGCCGCGCAGCCTCTTGGCGGCGAACTCTTCGGTGTGCACGAGACCGGGAAGGACTTCGATCACGCGGATGTTGTGCTCGGCCTCCTCCAGACGCAGAGCGCCGGTGAGCGCATGCTGGCCGAACTTGGCGGCGTTGTATCCACCGCCGCCCTCATAGGCGGTGATCCCCGCCGTCGATGTCAGGTTGAGCACGGTGCCCTCGCCGTGGGCGCGCAGCATCGGCAGGAACGCCTGGACCATGGTGAGGGTGCCGATGACGTTGGTCCGGTACATCCAGTCCCAGTCCTCCACCCGGCCGTCGCCGACCTTCTCGATGCCCAGAGCGCCGCCGGCATTGTTGATCAGCGTGTCGATGCCGCCCTCGGCGGTGACCTGGGCCAGGGCCTGCTGGACCTGCTCGACGTCGGTGACGTCGCAGACGATCGGGATGATGCCTTCCTGCTCGGCGAGGTGCTCGAGCTTCTCCGCGCGTCGGGCGAGGGCGTAGACCTGCCAGCCGTCGGTGGTGAGGCGGTGCGCGGTGGCCGCACCGATGCCGGACGAGGCACCGGTGACGAGAGCTCTGCGGGGCTGTGCGGACTGCGTCTGAATCATGGGTCCAGCCTAGTGAGACACGCGTCAGGTCACCACGGTCCGCCCGCATGCTGAGATGGCCGATCTCGACGGCGACCCGGACGGCGACCTCGACGGGGCTCTCCGCACGCGGTGTCCTGGAGGGGCGGGCCCGGCCCCGAACGGTGGGCCTAATGCGGGCGGCGGACATGGAACAATGGCAGGCATGGCTGAACAGAACTTGGGCACAGACTCGCCCGTCATCGAGACCGCACGCCCCGAGACCGCAGCGACCGCGACGGCGTCGGTGAAGACCCCGCAGGTCCCGGACCGTCCCGCGCTGGAAGGCTTGGAGGAGAAGCTCGGCGCCGCCTGGACCCAGGAACAGGTGTACCGGTTCGAGGAGGACACTGAGCGCTCCGCGGTCTACTCGATCGACACGCCGCCGCCCACCGCCTCCGGCTCCTTGCACGTGGGGCACATGTTCTCCTACACCCAGACCGACGTGCTGGCCCGCTTCCAGCGCATGCGCGGCAAGAACGTCTTCTACCCGCTGGGCTGGGACGACAACGGCCTGCCCACCGAGCGCCGGGTCCAGAACTACTACGGGGTCCGGTGCGACCCCTCCAAGCCCTACATCCCGGACTACACGCCGCCGTCGAGCCCGGCGAAGAACCAGCGGGACTGGGACGTCATCTCCCGGCCCAACTTCATCGAGCTCTGCGAGAAGCTCACCGTCGAGGACGAGAAGGTCTTCGAGGACCTGTTCTCCCGCCTGGGCCTCTCCGTGGACTGGACCCAGACGTACCGCACCATCGACGACAGCACCCGGGCGATCTCCCAGCGCGCGTTCATCCGTGACGTCCAGAACGGCCACGCCTACACGGCACTGGCCCCGACGCTGTGGGACGTCACCTTCCGGACCGCCGTGGCGCAGGCGGAGTTGGAGGCCAAGGAGCGGCCCGGGGCCTACCACCGGTACCCGTTCTTCACCGGTCAGGGGGAGAAGGTCTTCATCGAGACCACCCGCCCGGAGCTGCTGCCCTCCTGCGTCGCACTCGTCGCTCACCCGGAGGACGCGCGGTACCAGCACCTGTTCGGCACCACCGTGACCTCGCCGCTGTTCGATGTCGCCGTCGAGGTCAAAGCCCACCAGCTGGCCGACCCGGAGAAGGGTTCCGGCATCGCGATGATCTGCACCTTCGGAGACATGACCGACGTGACCTGGTGGCGCGAGCTCCAGCTGCCGACCCGCACCGTCGTCGGCCGAGACGGCCGGCTCTCCCGCGAGACGCCGGAGTGGATCTCCTCGGAGCGGGGTCGCGGGCACTACGAGCAGCTGGCCGGCAAGACCGTCCACTCTGCCAAGGAGGCCGTCGTGGAGCTGCTTCGCGAGGCCGGTCTGCTCGACGGCGAGCCGGAGAAGATCACGCACGCGGTGCACTTCTATGAGAAGGGCGACAAGCCGCTGGAGGTCGTGACCTCCCGGCAGTGGTACATCCGCAACGGCGGCCGCGATGCCGACCGGCGCGAGGCGCTGCTGCGCCGCGGCGCCGAGATCGACTGGCACCCCGCGTTCATGCGTTCCCGCTACGAGAACTGGGTGGAAGGGCTCAACGGCGACTGGCTGATCTCCCGTCAGCGGTTCTTCGGCGTGCCGATCCCCGTCTGGTACCCGCTGGACGCCGAGGGAGAACCCGACTACGACCGTCCGATCCTGCCCGACGAGGCGCAGCTTCCGGTGGACCCCACCACCGACGTCGCTCCTGGATACGAGGAGTCCCAGCGCGGCCAGGCTGGAGGCTTCGTCGGAGAGGCCGACGTCCTCGACACCTGGGCGACCTCCTCGCTGACGCCGCACATCGCCGGCCGGTGGAGTCACGACGACGAGTTCTTCGCCAAGGTGTTCCCGTTCGACCTGCGGCCCCAGGGGCACGACATCATCCGCACCTGGCTGTTCTCCTCCGTGGTGCGGGCCCATACCCTCAACGACTCCGCCCCGTGGACGGATGCCGCCATCTCCGGCTGGATCCTGGACCCGGACCGGAAGAAGATGTCCAAGTCCAAGGGCAACGTGGTCGTCCCCGACGACGTGCTGGAGCAGTTCGGCTCCGACGCGGTCCGCTATTGGGCGGCTTCGGCCAAGCTGGGCGCCGACACTGCCTATGAGGTCGCCCAGATGAAGATCGGCCGTCGTCTGGCGATCAAGCTGCTCAACGCCTCGAAGTTCGCACTGAACCTCGGGGTCACCGAGGAGCACATCGTCACCCGAGGCGAGGACGCCGACGTGCTGGCCGAGCCGCTGGACCGGGCGCTCATCGCCGAGCTGCGCGAGGTGGTGGAGCAGGCGACCCACGCCTTCGAGGCCTATGACTACGCCCGTGCCCTGCAGCGGGTGGAGTCCTTCTTCTGGCGGTTCACCGACGACTACGTGGAACTGGTCAAGGACCGGGCCTACGGTGCCCGCGGCGATGAGGCCCAGGCCTCGGTCCGCGCCGCTCTGGCCACCACGCTGGATGCGGTGCTGCGGCTCTTCGCCCCGGTGCTGCCCTTCGCCACCGACGAGGTCTGGCGCTGGTGGCGCGAAGGCTCGGTGCACCGTGCCGCCTGGCCCAGCGCCGAGGCGCTGGAGTCCGTCCACGGCAACCCGGCGATCCTGCCTTCGGTGGCTGAGGTCCTGGCCGGACTGCGCCGCGCGAAGTCCGAGGCCAAGGTCAAGCAGCGCACCGAGGTGCTCTCGGCCCGCGTCACGGGTCCGAACGAGGCGCTGAGCCACGTGGAGGCCGCTCTGGGCGACATCCGCGCCGCGACTCGCTCGCGTGCCCTGGAACTCGTGGGCCAGGGGGAGACCGTGCACGAGCTCACCGTCACCGAGGTGGAGCTGGCCGAGCCTGAGCAGGGCTGAGCCCCGCGCGCATGTCCGCCTCGTGAGACGCCGCGGATCCGACGATGCCGACCCGACAGGATCGGGCATGCATCATCGGGTCCGCGGCGTCGTCGTCTTCCTAGGCTGATGAGGTCAGATCAACCGCAGCAGTCGGATCGAGGCGATCCGAAGGAGGAACGGATGGACAGCTGGAACCGGGCGATCGCCCTCATCGAGGAGCAGATCGCCGACGGTGCGCACCACCGCACCTCGGGGACGGTCGACGTCGCCCGGCTGGCACGAGCCACCCTGACCTCGGAGCATCACTTCCGCAGGATGTTCTCCGTGCTGGCCGGGATGCCGGTGTCCGAGTACGTGCGGCGCCGGCGTATGACCCTGGCCGCACCGGCGGTGCTGAGCGGGCAGGAGCCGCTGCAGGACATCGCCGTGCGCTTCGGGTACCGCTCGGCCGACGCCTTCAGCCGTGCCTTCCGCGCGGTCCACGGCGTCGGCCCCGTGGATGCCCGCAGAGCGGCCCCTCGCCTGCGATCGCAGCCCCCGCTGCGGTTCACCCTCTCCGTGGAAGGAACACAGCAGATGACCTATCGGATCGAGACCCTGGACGCCTTCACCCTGCTGGGCCGGCGGCGTCGCCTGCCGATCGTCCAGCAGGGACCGAACCCCGCGATGACAGCGTTCCTGGACGAGTTGGGCCAGAAGACGCTGGAGGACATCGCCGCGCTGTCCACCGGCAGGCCGCCCGGTGTGCTTGCCGTGTGCACCGCCTTCGAGGAGGAGCGCGAGGACGGCAGCACGTTCGACTACTGGCTGGCCGCCGCGACCCAGTCACCTCCCCCGGACGACGGCCGGCAGCCGGACCACGGGCCGCTTGAGTCGCTTGAGGTCGAGGCGCATCAGTGGCTGGTGCTCAGCTCCCAGGGCGTGGAGATCGAAGAGATCCAGCAGCTGTGGCCTCAGGCCTACGGGGAGTGGTTCCCCGCCAACCCGTACGAGCCGCTGGACGCCCCCGAGATGCTCGCCACGGTGCACGACGACGGCGGCGAGGAGGACCACATGGAGCTGTGGCTGGCGGTCCGCCCGACGGCGCAGAGCTCTGGCTGAGGAGGACTCTGGCTGAGCAGGACTCTGGCTGAGCAGGGGGCGTCAGCCCAGGAAGGGGCCGGTCTGCAGGACGACGCCGAGCGTGATGCGGTCGAGCCTCTCAGTCGTGCTCCTCCTGCACCGAGCGCACCTCACGCACTCCGGAGATCTCGGAGAGCGAGCGGAACAGCTCGTCCTCGCTGACGCCCTGATGCCGGGTGAAGCGCAGCGTGGCCTCCACGATGGCGCCGTCGTCGCCCTCGACATGCCGGGTGCGCGACAGAGCTGAGGCGTATCCGAGATCTGAGGCGCGGCCCAGCACGTCCCGCAGGACGCCGCGGCCGTCGAGGTAGCGCACCTGGAAGACGCGGCTGCGGCTGTGGTGAGGGAGCCTGCGCGCCACGAACGTGATCACTGTGACGGCCAGCAGGTACAGCACGACGGTCAGCGCGGCGATGACCGGCATGCCCGCTCCGCACGCCATGCCCACCGCGGCGGTGACCCAGATGGAGGCCGCCGTGGTGAGCCCCGAGACGATGTTCTGCCGCACGAAGATCACTCCGGCGCCCAGGAACCCGATGCCGGTGACGATCTGGGCCGCGATGCGGGACGGATCCAGGATCACCTCGTCGCCCAGCAGGGGAGCGAAGCCATAGGCGGACACCAGGGTGAACAGCGCCGAACCCAGGCCCACCAGGATATGGGTTCGGGCTCCGGCCGACTTCAGTCGGACCTCCCGTTCGATGCCGATCACCGCAGAGAGCACGAAGGCGCAGACCAGCAGCACGGCCTCGGTGGCCGCGGTCTCCGAGATCCAGATGATCTGCACGGCCCGCCTCCTCGCACCCGTCGGTCCGGTCCGGTGACGTCGATGTCGTCCCGTGACAAGCCACCACGGTAGCCTCGGCCTCTCCGGCCCGGAAGGGATGGCCGCCGCCCGAGTGCAGGCGCGCTCCACGGTTCGGCGTCATGCCGGGGGATCCCGTAGAATATGGGCATCAGCGACGACCCGGCCATCACCGGTGAGCTTCCGGCAGAACAGGTCCGCAGCGCGGGCCTCAGTAGATCCGGACGGGCAAGCCCGTCACAGCTGTCATGGAGAGGTCCGCTGAGCGGTCCCGGCGCCGAGGCGCCGCGGCCGACGGCGGACAAGCGAGGTGGTACCGCGTCCGGCCCGGCCGAGGCGTCCTTGCGGAAGAACGAGACGCCCACCAGTTCTTGAGCACCCAGGACGGACCTCCATGACCGAGAAGAACTCCTCACCCGTGTACCCCCGCGCCACCCCGGCGGCCGGTGCCGCCGGCTCCGTGCCCGCCTCCCCGCGCTTCCCGGACATCGAGGAGCGGATCCTCGCCGGCTGGGCCGAGGACGACACCTTCCACGCCTCCGTGGAGAACCGGCCCGCCGATGCTGAGGGAGGACGCGGCGGGGAGTTCGTCTTCTACGACGGCCCGCCCTTCGCCAACGGGCTGCCGCACTACGGGCACCTGCTCACCGGGTACGTGAAGGATCTGGTCGCCCGCTACCAGACGCAGCGCGGACACCGGGTGGAGCGCCGCTTCGGCTGGGACACCCACGGGCTCCCCGCCGAGCTCGAGGCCATGAAGCAGCTCGGGATGACCGACAAGGCTGAGATCGAGTCCATGGGCATGGACCGGTTCAACGACGCCTGCCGCGCCTCCGTGCTGAAGTACACGGCCGAGTGGCAGGACTATGTCACCCGGCAGGCCCGCTGGGTGGACTTCGACAACGACTACAAGACGCTCAACGTCGAGTACATGGAGTCGGTCATCTGGGCGTTCAAGCAGCTCCACGAGAAGGGCCTGACCTATCAGGGCTTCCGGGTGCTCCCGTACTGCTGGAAGGACGAGACCCCGCTGTCCAACCATGAGCTGCGCATGGACGACGAGGTCTACAAGGACCGCCAGGACCCCTCGATCACCGTGACCTTCCCCATCGCAGGGGGCGGTGATCATGGGGATGCCCTGCGCGGGGTCAACCTGCTGGCGTGGACCACCACGCCCTGGACGCTGCCCACCAACTTCTCCGTGGCCGTGGGCCCGGAGGTGGAGTACGTCGTCGTCGAAGCTCCTGCGGACGGGCCGCTGCCGGGGCGCCACCTGCTGGGCGCCGAGCTGCTCGCCTCCTATGCGAAGGACCTCGGTTTCGCCGACACCGAGGACGGCACCGCCGCTGAGCACGCCTCCGCCGCCGTCGTCTCCCGGTACCTCGGCTCGGACCTGGCCGGCCTGGAGTACCAGCCGCTGTGGGACTACTACACCGACGCCGACACCTGGGGCACTCAGCACGCGTTCCGCGTCCTGGTGGAGGACTACGTCACCACCTCGGACGGCACCGGACTGGTCCACCAGGCCTCGGCCTACGGTGAGGAGGACCAGAGGTCCTCCGAGGAGGCCGGCATCCCGGTGATCCTCTCGGTGGACGAGGGCGCAAGGTTCCTGCCCCTGTTCGCCGAACCGACGGCGGCCGGCGAGGCGCCGCTGGCCGACATCGCCGGAGTCCAGGTCTTCGAGGCCAACCGCACCATCATCAACGTCCTCAAGGCCGCCGGGCGGCTGGTCCGGGAGCAGTCCTATGTGCACTCCTACCCGCACTGCTGGCGCTGCCGGACGCCCCTGATCTACAAGGCCGTCACCTCCTGGTACGTGGCGGTCACCCAGATCAAGGACCGCATGCTGGAGCACAACGAGAAGATCAACTGGATCCCCGGCAACGTCAAGCACGGCCAGTTCGGCAAGTGGCTCGAGAACGCCCGGGACTGGTCCATCTCACGCAACCGGTACTGGGGAAGCCCGATCCCTGTGTGGGTCTCTGACGACCCCGCCTACCCGCGCACCGAGGTCTACGGCTCGCTCGAGGAGCTGCAGGAGGCCTTCGGCGACGTGCCGCGCAACGCCGAGGGGGAGCCGGACCTGCATCGCCCCTGGATCGACCAGCTGACCCGTCCCAACCCGGACGACCCCTCCGGCAGGGCGCGGATGGTCCGCGTGCCCGACGTCCTCGACGTCTGGTTCGACTCCGGCTCCATGCAGTTCGCCCAGGTGCACTACCCCTTCGAGAACTCCGACTGGTTCGAGGACCACCATCCGGCGGACTTCATCGTGGAGTACATCGGGCAGACGCGCGGCTGGTTCTACACCATGCACATCCTGGCGACCGCCCTGTTCGACCGTCCCGCCTTCACCAACGTCATCAGCCACGGGATCGTGCTCGGCTCGGACGGACAGAAGATGTCCAAGTCCCTGCAGAACTACCCGGACGTCAACGAGGTCTTCGACCGTGACGGCTCCGACGCGATGCGCTGGTTCCTCATGAGCTCACCGATCCTGCGCGGCGGCAACCTGGTGGTCACCGAGGAGGGCATCCGCGAAGGTGTGCGGCAGGTGCTGCTGCCCATGTGGAACGCCTGGCACTTCTTCACCCTCTACGCCAACACCGCGAACGGGGGGCAGGGCTACCAGGCGCGGCGGGTGACCGCGGCCGAGGCCGACGTCGAGGGACTGAACCCCCTGGACCGGTACATCCTGGCCGCGACCGGAGATCTGGTCCGTGACGCCACCGCGGCCCTCGACGCCTATGACGTCTCCGGAGCCTGCGAGGCGCTCCGGGCCTTCTCTGAGACGCTGACCAACTGGTACATCCGCCGGTCCCGTCAGCGGTTCTACGAGGAGGACACCGCCGCCTATGACGTGCTGTACACCGCGTTGGAGACCTTCGCACGAGTCGCGGCTCCACTGCTGCCGCTGATCAGCGAAGAGATCTGGCGGGGCCTCACCGGTGAGCGCTCCGTGCACCTGGCCGACTGGCCGGACCCGGAGGACTACCTGCGCGACGAGCGCGCCGTGGAGCTGATGGACCTGACCCGGGGCATCACCTCCGCAGGCTCCTCGCTGCGGAAGTCCGCGAAGCTGCGAGTCCGCCAGCCCCTGGCGACGCTGACCGTCGTGGTGCCCGACGCCGAGGCGCTGGCCGGCACCTACCAGCAGATCGTCGCCGAGGAGCTCAACATCAAAGAGGTCAGGCTGCTCGACGCCACGGAGGTCTCCGCCGACGACTGGGGGATCGGCCAGCAGCTGGTGGTCAACGCGCGGGCAGCCGGCCCGCGGCTGGGCAAGGACGTGCAGAAGGCCATCAAGGGGGCGAAGTCCGGAGACTGGTCGGTCTCCGAGGGTGTCGTCGTCGCCGGCGGGCTCCGGCTGCAGGAGGGGGAGTACACGCTGACCACCACCGTCTCCGACGCCTTGGCCGATCAGGCCGTCACCGTGCTGGACGGCGTCGTCGAGGGTGCCGGCGGCGGCTTCCTGGTCCTGGACACCCGTCTCACGGCCGCCCTGCGCGCGGAGGGCACGGCGCGTGACCTGGTCCGCTCCGTGCAGCAGGCACGCAAGGACGCCGACCTGCAGGTCTCCGACCGCATCCGCACCACCGTCACGGCGACCCCGGCGACGATCTCCGCGCTGGAGAGCCACCGGGATCTCCTCTGCGAGGAGACGCTGACCGACGATCTGCGGCTGTTCAGCGACGACGGCGCCTCCGAGCCGCTGATCAGCGTGGTCCGGGCGTGACGAGGACCCCGACGCCGGCCGGCTGCAGCACGATCGCCCGCTACTCGACCTTCTGCAAGGAGACCTGACATGTCAGATTCTGAGTCGCTGAACCCTGTGGAGGGACAGCCGCTGGACCAGTTCTCCGTGGCCAGCGTCTACGCTGAGCTGCTCTCCCGAGCTCCGGAGAACAAGATGGAGCCGCGCATGGAACCGATGCGTATGGCCATGGACTTCCTCGGCGAGCCTCAGCGCGCGGCCCCGGTGATCCACCTCAGCGGCACCAACGGCAAGACCTCCACCGCCCGGATGATCGAGGCCGGGCTGCTGGCCCATGATCTGCGCGTGGGCCGGTACACCTCTCCGCACCTGGCGAAGGTCACCGAACGCATCTGTCTGGACGGCTCCCCGGTGCCGGACGAGACCTTCGTCCGGATCTGGGATGAGATCCGCCCGCATCTGGGCCTGGTGGACCAGCAGCTCGCCGAGCGCGGCGAGGTGCCGCTGACCTACTTCGAGTGCGTCACGATCCTGGCCTTCGCGATCTTCGCCGATGAGCCGGTGGACGTGATGGTCCTCGAAGTCGGGCTGGGCGGCATCACCGACGCCACCAATGTGGCCGACGGTGCGGTCAGCGTCATCACCCCGATCTCCCTGGACCACACCGACCTGCTGGGGGACTCCGAGCGGGACATCGCCCTGGAGAAGGCCGGCATCATCAAGCCGGGAGGCTTCCTGGTCTCCGCGGCGCAGGTGCCCGAGGCGGCCGACGTCCTCCTCGAGGCGGCCCGGGAGGCGGAGGCGCCATTCCGGTTCGAAGGGGTGGAGTTCGGCGTGGAGAGCCGCGCCCCCGGGGTGGGCGGCCAGCAGGTGACCCTCCGGGGTCTGGCGGGCCGGTACCCCGACCTGCTTCTTCCTCTGCACGGGGCGCATCAGGCCGAGAACTTGGCGGTCGCCGTGGCGGCGCTGGAGGCGTTCATCGGGGGTGGAGAGCAGGAGCTGTCCCTGGAGACACTGCAGCTGGCCTGTGAGCACATGAGCTCCCCGGGCCGGCTGGAGGTGCTGCGGACCGGACCCTCCATGATCATCGACGCCGCCCACAATCCGGCCGGGGTCGAGGCCAGCGCCCAGGCGCTCAAGGAGTCCTTCGGCCTGGGACGGCTGGTGCTGGTGGTCGGCATCCTCCAGGAGAAGGACGCCCGCGAGATCCTCGCGACCCTGCACCGAGAGTACGACGGTCTGGCGGAGGACATCTGCTTCACCCAGTCCACGTCTCCCCGGGCGATACCGGCCGGACAGCTGGCGGAGCTGGCTCTCGACGTCGGCTTCCGCGAGGAGGACATTCACCTCACCGAACGTCTGGACGAGGCCATCGACTGGGCAGTCGGTCGCCTGGACTCCTCCGCCGAGGGGGCTGCGGGCGGAGTCCTGATCACCGGGTCGATCACCGTGGTGGGTGAGGCCCGCACGCTGCTGGGCGGAGGTGAGCTCTGAGATGACCGCTCAGGACGACGCCGACCGCGGCGGGCGGCCGCGCCGCCAGACCCGGGCCCAGCGGGAGTGGCGCCCCGGGATGACCCGGCCGCCGCGCTCGGTGCGGGTCATGTTCGGCTCCGCCGTGCTCAGCCTTGAGGCTCTGCTGATGTTCTTCTTCGGGCTCATGGCGTGGGGGCTCCACCAGAACGAGTGGTACGCCTGGTGGCTCTTCGGCGGGTCGCTGGGGGTCTCCGTGCTGCTGATCCTCACCTGCGCGCTGCTGAAGCGTCCGGTGGGCTGGTGGCTCGGCTGGATCCTGCAGTTCATCATCCTGGCCGGCGGGCTGGTCGAGCCCTACATGTACTTCGTCGGCGTCCTCTTCCTGGCCTGCTGGTGGTACGCGGTGGTCAAGGGACGCCAGCTGGACGTGGAGAAGATGGAAAGATGGAGGGCGGAGGAGCGGTTGGCCGCCGAGCAGGAGCCGAGCCCGCCCGAGAACGATCACACGCATCACGAGGAGAGCTGAATGACTGAACGTACGCTGATCCTGGTCAAGCCCGACGGCGTCGCCCGGGGTCTGACCGGGGAGATCCTACGCCGGGTGGAGGCCAAGGGCTACCGCATCGCCGCCCTGGCGCAGCTGGAGGCGACCACCGAGCAGCTGGCCGCCCACTATGCCGAGCACGAGGGCAAGTCGTTCTACCAGCCGCTGGTGGACTTCATGCTCTCCGGGCCCGTCGTGGCGGCCATCCTGGAGGGTGACCGGGTCATCGAAGGGTTCCGCTCCCTGGCCGGCACCACCGACCCCACCACCGCCGCTCCGGGGACCATCCGTGGTGACCTGGGGCGAGACTGGGGAGAGAAGGTCCAGAAGAACCTGGTGCACGGCTCCGACTCCGTGGAGTCCGCTGAGCGCGAGATCGGCATCTGGTTCGGCTGACCGGTCGGTCAGAGAACACGCAGGGCCCGGGACGACGCGTCGTCCCGGGCCCTGCGTGTTCCCGGAGCCCCCTGCCCGGGGCCCCCCGG
>NZ_JBQYEY010000038.1:0-20537 GCF_052656005.1 Nesterenkonia sp. K-15-9-6 | reverse complement strand
CGCTGACCTATCGCGCTGCTGTCGTCCTCAACGCGGTGATCGCCTGGACCGCACATTTGTCAGACATGCCCTAGGTCCCAACTCGACGAGTACGAGCTCATCGGTGAGCTCCATGATCTCTTCCTGAGCGAGGAGACGTGGAGCCCCATCAGGCCTGTTCTCCAGGAGCTCTTCGGAGAGCTGGGAGACAGCGCCGTGGTGATGGACATCGGCGCCGGCACGGGGCTGGGAGTCGACGCCCTGTCCCGGGTGTTCGACGGCCGCATCGCCGCCGTCGAGCCTTCGGCCATGATGCGGGCCGGCCTGCTGACCAGGATCTCGACCGACGAGGACCTGGCCGGGCGCGTCCGCATCATCGCCGAACCTGCACCCGCGGCCTTCGCCCAGCTCACCGGGCCCATCGACGGCTTCCTCTGCACGCATATGCTGGGCTACCTCAGCGGCCACCAGCGCCGGGAGATGTTCGCGCAGCTGGAACAGCGTATGGCGCCCGGAGCGTCCGGACTCGTCACCGCCGACCGGCACCTCGCACCGCCGTCGGGTCGGTCCGTGGAGCAGCATCGGCGCCTCGGCGGACTGGACTACGTGGCGCGCTTCCTCCCCCAGCCGGACGGCCTAGTGCAGCGCTACGAGGTCCGCGACGGCGGCACGGTGCTGCGCAGCGTGGAGGCTGTGAGCCGATGGCAGCCCGTCACACAGGCCGCGCTCGCCGCGGAGGCGGCGCCGGCCGGCTTCGAGCTGGTGAGCCGGGGCGACGGGCTCGCCACCCTCAGAAGGAGCCCGTTCAGAACGCCCCCGCGTACCGCTCAGCCCACCGGGCGACGTCATTGATGTAGGGCATTGAGCGGTTGTAGGCCCCCACCGCGGTGGCGAAACCCTCATCCTGCGTCAGCGGCCCACCACGCTCACACAGATAGACCGCGGCGGTCAGCGCGGCGTCATCGATGTTCTGCGGGTCCGGGCCCTCTTCGCGTGCCCCGGCAGAGCCGTCCTGAGCGTAGAGCCCCCAGGTGGTCGGGATGAACTGCATCGGTCCGACGGCTCTGTCCCACTCATCGTCGCCGTCGAGCTCGCCGCCGTCGGTGTCCCGGATCTCCGCCACACCCTCACCGCCGTCCAGGGCGATGCCGATGATCGGCGGTGAGGCCGTGCCGTCTGCCTCCAGGCTCGAGCCTGCGTAGGTGCCGTGCAGGGACTCCACCTGCCCGATCCCCGCCAGGGTGTTCCAGCCCAGACCGCATCCGGGCCTCTCGGCACGCTGCCGCAGGGCGGCACCCGCATAGGCCTCCAGCGCGCGCGGCGGAATCTCCTCCGACTCGGCCGTCGCGGCGACCCAGTCCGGGTCGGCGATCTCGCGCACGGGAAGATCCGCCAGCGAGGCCGCCTCACGCGCCTGCGCGGAGAACGGGGCCTGCCGCTGGACCGGAGCCTCCGGCAGCTCGGCGGACGTCTGATCGTCAGGCTCCTCCGGAGCTCCCCCGCAGGAGGTCAGGAGCACGACGACGCAGGCGGCCGCCCCGAGGAGTCGGGGCCGCCGCCTGCGCTGCGTCGTGGGATCTGAGATCGAGCGTCCGGAGGCCATCTCAGTCATCTGCGTCGCGCCGACCGCCGATGCTCAGCCTCCCAGCGCCGCGCGGCGCCGTGCCGACTCGGCGGCGGCCGCCTCGAGCTGCTCGGCGACCCGCACCGGAGCGGTGCCGCCAACGGCGTCACGGGAGGCCAGGGAGCCCTCCACGCTGAGCACGTGACGCACCTCGGGCGTGAGAGCCGGGTGGATGGCGGCCAGCTCCTCATCGGTGAGCTCGTGCAGCTCCTTGACGGGCGCATGCTGCTCACAGGCCCGCACACATTCTCCGGCCACCTCATGGGCCACCCGGAACGGCACACCCTGCCGGACCAGCCACTCCGCGACGTCCGTGGCCAGGGAGAACCCCTGCGGGGCCAACTCGGCGAGTCGCTCGGGGTGGAACTCGAGCGTGGCGATCATCCCGGAGACCGCCGGAAGGAGCAGCTCGAGGGTGTCGACGGCGTCGAAGGCCGGCTCCTTGTCCTCCTGCAGATCCCGGTTGTAGGCCAGCGGCAGCGCCTTGAGCGTCGCCAGCAGACCGGTGAGGTCACCGATGAGCCGGCCGGCCTTGCCGCGGGCCAGCTCCGCGATGTCCGGGTTCTTCTTCTGCGGCATGATCGAGCTGCCCGTGGAGTACGCGTCGTCGAGCGTGACGAAGCCGAACTCCTTGGTGGCCCAGAAGATGACCTCCTCGCTGATCCGGGAGAGGTCCACCCCGATCATCGCGGTCACCCAGGTGAACTCCGCCACCAGGTCCCGCGAGGCGGTGCCGTCGATGGAGTTCTCCGTCGGCCCGTCGAAGCCCAGCTCGGCGGCCACCTGCGCCGGGTCCAGACCCAGCGAGGAGCCGGCCAGCGCTCCGGAGCCGTACGGGGAACGCGCCAGACGACGGTCCAGGTCCGCCAGACGGTCGACGTCGCGCAGCAGCGGCCACGCATGGGCGAGCAGATGATGGGCCAGCAGCACCGGCTGCGCATGCTGCAGATGGGTGCGGCCCGGCATCGGCGCCGTCGGGTGCCGCCGCGCCTGGGAGACCAGGGCCTCGACGACGTCGAGGACGCCGGATGAGATGACCGCGACCTGATCCCGCAGGTACATGCGCACCATCGTGGCGATCTGATCATTCCTCGACCGTCCGGCGCGCAGCTTGCCGCCGAGCTCCTGGCCCGCCCGCTCCAGCAGCCCGCGCTCCAGCGCCCCGTGGACGTCCTCGTCGGACTCCGCGGGGGTGAAGGCCCCGGAGCGGACGTCCTCGGCGAGGGCGTCCAGCGCCGAGAGCATCCCCTCCAGCTCGGACTCGGTCAGCAGCCCCGCCCGGTGCAGCACTCGGGCGTGCGCCCGGGATCCGGCGATGTCATAGGGGGCGAGCTTCCAGTCGAAATGCGTGGACTTGCTCAGCGCCGCCATCACATCGGCCGGCCCGGAGGCGAAGCGCCCACCCCACAGGGAGCCCTCGTTGGTGCCGTGCGTCTGGCTGGTCGACTCCGTTCCCATGCCGGCCGCGCTCACTTCTCGACGCCGGCGCCGGAGAGGTCGGGCTTGCCGTGGATCCGCTCCTCGCGCTGCGAGGCCGTCCGGGCGGACAGCCCGAAGATGTCGATGAATCCGGGCGCCGACGACTGGTCGAAGGAGTCGCCTTCGTCGTAGGTGGCGAGGTTGAAGTCGTACAGGGAGGTCTCGGAGCGCCGACCCTGCACCGTGGCGCGGCCGCCGTGGAGCTCCAGGCGGATCTCCCCGGAGACGTACTTCTGGGTCTCGTCGATGAAGACGTCGAGGTTGTTCTTCAACGGCGAGAACCACTGGCCGTCATAGACCAGCTCGGTCCACCGCTGATCGACCGTCTTCTTGAACCGCGCCTGCTCACGCTCCAGGGTGATGTTCTCCAGCTCCCGGTGGGCGGCCATCAGGGCCATCGCGCCCGGCGCCTCATAGATCTCCCTCGACTTGATGCCCACCAGCCGGTCCTCCACGATGTCGATCCGCCCGATGCCCTGGGCGCCGGCGCGGCGGTTGAGCTCCTCGATGGTCTCCAGCGGGGTCACGCTGCGTCCGTCGAGGGCCACCGGCACGCCCTGATCGAAGGTGATGGTCACGACGTCGGCCGCCGGCGGGAAGGCCGGGTCCTCGGTGTAGTCGTAGACGTCCTTGGTGGGGCCGTTCCAGATGTCCTCCAGGAAGCCCGTCTCCACGGCCCGTCCCCAGACGTTCTGGTCGATGGAGAAGGGGTTCTTCTTCGTGGTCTCGATCGGCAGGTCGTTCTTCTCCGCGTACTCGATGGCCTTCTCCCGGGTCAGGGCGAGGTCGCGGACCGGGGCGATGCACTTCAGCTCCGGGCCGAGCGTCTGGATGGAGACCTCGAAGCGCACCTGGTCGTTCCCCTTGCCGGTGCAGCCGTGGGCGACAGTGGAGGCCCCGAACTGCTGAGCGGCGGCGACGAGGTGCTTCGAGATCACCGGTCGCGAGATGGCCGAGACCAGCGGGTAGGCGTCCATGTACAGCCCGTTGGCCTTCAGCGTGGGCATGCAGTACTGCTCGGCGAACTCGTCGCGAGCGTCGGCCACGTAGGCCTCGACGGCGCCGCAGTCCAGGGCGCGCTGGCGGACGGTCTCCAGGGACTCTCCGCCCTGTCCGACGTCGACGGCGACGGCGACGACCTCGGAGCCGGTCGCCTCGGCGATCCAGCCGATGGCCACTGAGGTGTCGAGGCCGCCCGAGTAGGCGAGAACGATGCGATCGGTCACGGGTCCAGCTCCTTGCATGTCGTCCCTGGGCGGCCAGGGAGGTGTGGTGGTCGGCTCACCGAGGAGTCTACATAAATATTCAGTCCATTGCATACTCACGCAGTGGCGCTCGGGGAACCGCCGTCTCCCTGGCAGGCTATCGCCTCAGGACGCCGTCGTCAGCGGCTCCGCGACACCGAGCCTCCGACTCCGACGACGATCCCTGCGACGACGCCGGCGCATCCACCATGACACCGCCGCCAGATGCGGGAACTCCAGCAGCATGCCGAGCACGATCACCGCAGTCACCACGGGGTCCTCGCCCAGCACCAGGGCCGTGACGGCCAGCATCAGCGGCGCATTCCGAGCCGCCGTCGTGAAGATGACCAGGATCAGGTCCGGCTCGGCCAACGCGGCACGCCGCGACACGGCCACAGCGAGCCCCATGCTGAGCGCGAAGGACAGGGCGACCACGATCAGCACCTGGACGAAGACCCACGGCGCCAGGACCGCCTCCGACGCCCCGGCGGCGAAGAGCACCAGGATCAGCGCGGCGATCACCCAGGGCAGGGCCGCACCTCCGGCGCGCTGAACGGCGGCGAGCGCGTCACGGCCAGCCGCCCGCCCGACCAGCAGGCGCACCAGCACCGCCGCTGCGGCCGGAATCAGCAGGCCGTCTGTGACAGCCGGCCACAGCACCTCCATCACCCCAGGGAGGCTGCGCCCGGTGACCAGCGAGATCCACACCGGATAGAGGAGCAGCTGCAGCACCAGGGAGACCGGGATCATCGCCGCCCCCAGCACAGCGTTCCCACCGGCCACCCGGGTGAACCCGAGGAACCAGTCCGTGCAGGGGAACAGCAGATGGATCAGCAGACCCAGACGCACCGCCTCGCTGTCGGGCACCAGCAGCGTCACCAGCCCCAGGGCGCCCGCCGGCAGCACGAGCATGTTGAGCACCAGCGCCACCACGGCGGCACGGCGGCACGGCGGCACGGCGCGAGCGCAGCAGCGCCCTCGTCCCTCCGACACGCAGCTCCAGGAAGACCAGGCCGAGCAGCAGCATGATCAGCGGATCCGTCGCATGCTCCGCCCAGGCGGCGTCCGAGCCGGTCAGCCCCAGCAGCAGACCGACGGCGATCGCCAGCAGGAACAGCCCGGGCGGCGAAGGACTCAGCACGCGCATTCGGCCCCGCAGGACTCGACGTCCTCGGCGAGCATGCCGGCTTGACGCCAGGCCTCGAGGGCCGTGCAGTCCTTCCCGAGCGACTCGCCGATCACGCGGGCGACATGGGCGAAGCGCTGCCGGAACTTGTAGATGAAGCAGAAGCGCTGCGGCCCGTGACGCAGTGCCGCTCCGGCGAGGAAGAGTCCGGGGGCTCGGGTGGACTGATCGTCAGCATCCACCAGGGGCCAGCCGTCCTCCCTGCGGTCGAACAGATGCGCCGCGGGCCCGAGACCAGGACCGAACCCGGTGCCCGCCAGGGGTGCCGAGTCGGCCTCCAGCACGGTGCCGTCGCTGAGGGAGACCCACCAGCGGTCTCCGTCGCGGGCCACCGACGAGGCATGCTGGGCCAGCAGGCGGAGTCGACCGACCTGCTGGGCGCGAGCCAGCCGCATCCTGGTGCGCGGCGCCAGGCGGAAGGACGGATCGGACCCTTCGCCGGCGTCCCAGGGATGGTCAGCATCGAGCACGGTGACCTCCGCGCCGGCCTCGGCATGGTGGCAGGCGACGTCGAGGCCGGACTCGTAGCCGCCGAGCACCACGAGGCGACCCTGCCTGGGCTCCCAGGCCTCTTGGCGGGAGGTGTGGACCAGCGTGCCCTTCCCCGCCATCTGTGGCACGGCGGGGTCCTGGAACTCCCCACCGGCCCAGACCACCGTCCGCGCCGGGACGGGCCCGTGCGGGGTGGTGGCGACGAAGCCGCCGTCGTCCTGCCGCAGCGAGGTGACCTCGCACTCCGGGGCTGCCGGCACCTCGAAGACCCGGGCGACACCGCGCAGGTACTTCGCGTAGCCGCGCCCGTCGGGATAGTCCACACCGAGGCTGAAGGCGGGAGAGGTCTCCGGGTGCACGGAATTCAGATCCGTGGACCCGTAGCCGTTGCCGGTGAAGGACGGGGTGAGGAATCGCTGCTCCTGCGGCCATCGCCGGAAGGTCTCGCCGATCTGGCCGCGGTCCACGACGCCGACGGTCAGTCCGTCGACGGCGTCGAGGGCGAGGGCGCATCCGATGCCGGCGGGGCCCGCCCCGATCACGAGGGTGTCGAGGGCCTGCGCTGGAGGGGTGGTCATGGAGCGACCTTCCTAGTTATTGCGAATGAATTGCAATAACCCAGCATACGCGACGGCGTCGATGACCTCGGACGACATGACACGCCGCCGTCGCCGGCCCGGCCTCCGATACACTCGGGCCATGCCACACGACTCCTCCCCCGCCGCCGGACAGCCCCAGGACACCGGCGACGTCCCCGAGCTGACCGACGAGCAGCTGGAGTTCCTCAACTCCATGTTCGACCTCGCGCGGCAGGGCCGTGGCGAAGAGCTGCTCGGCCTCATCGACCAGGGGATCCCGGTCAACCTGGCCAACGCCAAGGGCGACACGCTGCTGATCCTGGCCACCTACAACAACCACGTCTCCCTGGTGAAGGGCCTGCTCGACCGGGACGCCGACGTCGACCGGCTCAACGACCGCGGCCAGTCCGCCCTGACCTGTGCGGTGTTCCTGCAGAACGAGGAGACGGTGCGCCTGCTGCTCGACGCCGGCGCGGACCCCCGCCACGAGGGCCAGAACGCCTATGCGGCCATCGAGATGTTCGGTCTCGAGGCGATGCGTGCCGTGCTCGACGAGCACCGGGGGAACCGCTCCGGCGGGTGACCCGACCTCGTCAGCCCGCGGGATCCCCGCCGATCCAGACACCGGCCACATCCGCCGCCGAGCCCAGCGAGAAGATCTTCGCCACCACATCCTGCGCATCACGGGCGTAGGGCAGGACCTGCGCCAGCGTCCCGCCCGTCTGGGGCCGCACCAGCACCGCGTCGAACGCGCGTCCCACCGACAGATCCCCGATCTCCTCGGCCAGTCCCAGCGCCTGGGCGCCGGAACGTGTCACCAGATGCAGCAGGTCCGAAGGACTCAGGTCCAAGCCCGCAGCACCGAGCAGACGCTGCCCGAAATAGGCCTGCAGACCCTCGGCCACCAGGAAGAACCCCGCCCCGGCGCCGACATCGGTGCCCAGCGCGACCGGCACGCCCGCGTCCCGATGCCGCCGCCAGGGGAACAGGCCGCTGCCGAGGGAGAAGTTCGACGTCGGGCAGTGGGCCACCGCTGCACCCCGCTCCCCGAGGATGACCAGCTCCTCCTCCGTGGGATGCACATCATGGGCCAGCACCGCACGAGAGCTCAGCAGCCCGGCTTGATCATAGGTGTCCACGTAGTCCCGGGCCTCTGGAAACAGCTCCCGCACGGCAGCGATCTCCGCCGGGTTCTCATTGACATGCGAGGTGAACCAGAGACCCTCGTCACCCGGCTCGGTGCCCGCTCCCGCGGCGAGCAGCTCGCCGCACGATCGCAGCATCTCCTGGCTCGCCGAGAGCGAGAACCGCGGCGTGACCGCATAGCGCAGCCGTCCGCGGCCATGCCATCGCCCCGCCAGGGTCCGGCCGGCCTCCAGAGCCCTCTCCGGGGTGACCAGCAGACTCTCCGGGAGGAGACGGTCGCTGACCACCAGGCCGGAGGTCATCCGCAGTCCGATCCGCTCCGCCTGCGTGAAGAGCACGTCCATCGCCGCCGGGAAGTGGGAGCCGAAGACCAGCGCCGACGTCGTCCCGGACCGCACCACCGAGGAGAGGAAGGCCTCGGCCACCGCCTGGGCATGCGTCGCCTCGGCCAACCTCTCCTCCTCGGGCAGCGCCCACTGGTCGAGCCACTCCAACAAGGGCATCCCGAGCCCGCCGATGACGCGGATCTGAGGGAAGTGGACATGGGTGTCCACCAGGCCGGGCAGCAGAACGCCGTCGCGCAGATCCACGACCTCGTGACCGGGATGGTCGGCGATGGCCACGTCGAGCCCGGTCCGGGCGATGATCACCCCGTCCTCGACGACCAGGGCGCAGTCCTGGTCCGCCCGCAACGCGTCAGGGTCCCCCAGCTCCCCTGGAGTATCCACCACCTGCGCCCGATAGATCGTCATGCGTTCGCTCCCCCAGGAGCTCCGACGGACCCACGGCGCAGATAGTCCGCCACGACGCTGACCGCGATGCTCACCGGGTCCTTGCCGGGCACCTCAGCGAGCCCGATGGGGCAGGTGATGCGGTCGAGGTGCTCCTCGGCGTACCCGCTCGCCTGCAGCCGACGACGGAACCGAGCCCATTTCGCCCGTGATCCGATCAGCCCCGCGTAGCCGAGATCCTCCCGCCCCAGGGCGGCCTCACACAGGAACAGGTCCTCGGCATGGTCATGGGTCATGATCAGCACGTGGGCCCCCGCGGGCAGCTGCGCCATCACCGTCTCCGGTGCCGGGGCGTGGTGGACCTCCACCTGGGCCCGAGACTCCGTCAGGTCCAGGGCGTGGGCCCGGCCCACCTGGTCCTCGCGGCTGTCCACCAGGTGCAGGATCACGGAGAGGCGAGAGAACATCCGCGCCGTCTCCAGGCCCACGTGGCCGACCCCGAAGATCGCCACGACCGGCGGCGCACCGATCCGTTCGAAGAGCAGCGAGACCTGCCCCCCGCAGCACTGACGCCCGTGGACGGCAGGCGCATGCTCGGTCAGGGAGAGTTCCAGGATCTGGGGGCTCTCCGACCCCGGGGCCAGCAGGGACCGGGCATGTTCGATGGCGGTCTGCTCGAGATTCCCTCCCCCGATGCTGTCCCAGGAGCCGTCCGCGGCGACGACCATCTTGGCGCCCGCCTCCCGCGGGGCGTGACCGCGGGTGCTCAGCACGGTGACGAGCACGCCCACCCGGCCCCGAGCCCGCAGCCGGCCCAGCGCCTCATGCCAGTCACCCGTCAGCTCCACCGTCAGCCGCCGCTCACCGGTTCTGCGGCCTCATCCCGCGCCGCCTCATCCCGCGCCGCCTCGTCCCCTGCCGCCTCCCGGGCACGCCGCAGCGCCCAGAACACCGCCTCCGGGGTGGCCGGACTGGGCAGCTCCACCGAGGAACCGCCGGGGCCGAAGGCGGCCACCGCGGACCGCAGCGCCTCCCGGACGCTGAAGGCCAGCATGAGGGGAGGCTCCCCCACCGCCTTGGATCCGTACACCACTCCGGGCTCGGTCGCGCGTTCGTAGAGATGCACCGTGAACTCCTCCGGCATCTCCGAGAAGCTGGGGAGCTTATAGGTGCTCGCCGCCTGAGAGAGCACCCGGCCGCGTCCCGGCGAGTCGCCTTCGTCCCACCGGAGGTCCTCCAGGGTCAGCCACCCGACGCCCTGGACGAAGCCGCCCTCGATCTGGCCCACATCGATCAGCGGGGACAGCGAATCGCCGACGTCGTGGAGGATGTCGGTGCGGAGCAGCCGGTGGGCTCCGGTGAAGCCGTCCACCTCGACCTCGCTGACGGCCGCACCGTAGGCGAAGTACTTGAACGGTTCGCCTCGCATCGCCACCGGGTCCCAGTGGATGCCCTCGGTGCGGTGGTAGCCGGCGGCGAAGAGCTGGACCCGCTGCAGATAGGCGTCCCGCACGACGTCTCCGAAGCTCACCGGCTCGGTCCCCAGCCCCCGGACCTCGCCGTCGGAGAATCGGACGTCATGGGAGTGGACCCCGAGCCGCCGAGCGGCCACCTCCGCCAGCCTCTGGCTGATCTGCTCGCACGCGTTCCTCACCGCTCCGCCGTTGAGGTCCGCGCCCGAGCTGGCCGCAGTGGCGGAGGTGTTGGGCACCTTGTCCGTGCGGGTCGGGGCCAGACGCACCTGCTCCAGCGGCACGCCCAGAGCCGTGGCCGCCACCTGCCTCATCTTGGTGTGCAGCCCCTGGCCCATCTCCGTGCCACCGTGGTTGATGAGCACCGAGCCGTCCTTGTAGACGTGCACCAGGGCGCCGGCCTGGTTGAAGGCGGTGAAGTTGAAGGAGATCCCGAACTTCACCGGGGTCAGCGCCAGTCCGCGCTTCCGGTGGCCATGCCGGGCGTTGAACTCCTCCACCTGCCGACGTCGGGCCACGACGTCGGCGCGATCCTCCAGCTGGTCCCAGATGTCGCCGAGACGTTCGGCGTGCCGCACGGGCTGCCCATAGGGAGTGACGTCTCCGGGGCGGTAGAGGTTGCGGCGCCGCAGCTCATCGGGCGACAGCCCCAGCAGGGGCGCGCACCGCCCCAGGATGTCCTCGATGATGAGCATCCCCTGCGGCCCTCCGAATCCGCGGAAGGCGGTCTGCGAGGTCTTATGCGTCTTCGCGATCCGGCCCAGGACCTCCACGGCCGGGATGAGATAAGCGTTGTCGAGGTGGCACAGGGCGCGCGAGAGCACCGGCTCGGAGAGGTCCAGGGACCACCCGCCGTCCGAGGTGATGACCGCTTTCAGCGCCCGGAGGTTGCCGGCGTCGTCGAAGCCCACCTCCCACTGCGCGGCGAAGGGGTGGCGTTTGCCGGTCATCGTGATGTCCTGGGTGCGGGTCAGGCGCACCCGGACCGGTCGGCCCGTGCGCACCGCTCCGAGCGCGGCGACCGCGGCCAGACCGTGGGGCTGCATCTCCTTGCCGCCGAAGCCTCCGCCCATCCTCAGCGCCTGCACCGTCACCTCATGGGACGCGACCCCCAGCACGTGGGCCACGATCTCCTGCGTCTCGGTGGGGTGCTGGGTGGAGCTGTGGACCATCACCTGCCCGGCCTCGTCCACCAGGGCGAAGGAGGCGTGGGTCTCCAGGTAGAAGTGCTCCTGGCCGCCGAAGGAGAACGACCCCGAGAAGCGGTGGGGCGCCTCCGCGAGACCGGTGCCGGCATCGCCGCGGCGCAGCACCGGCTGCCGGCCCTGGAAACTCTCCGCGGCGATCGCCTCGTCCAGGGTGATCAGCGCGTCCAGGGGTTCGTAATCTACGACGACGGCGTCGGCACCCCGCCGGGCGGCCTCCTGGGTCTCGCCCAGCACCCAGCACACGGCGTGCCCGTGGTACATGACCTCCTGAGGGAACAGCGGTTCGTCACCCTTCACCCCGGCGTCGTTGATGCCGGGGACGTGCTCGGCCGTGAGCACCTCCACGACGCCGTCGAGGGCCCGGGCACCCACGGTGTCCAGGGCCAGCACACGAGCATGGGCATGCGGGGCCTGGACGGGCCAGGCGTGCAGGGTCCGCGGATCGCGGACGGCGATGTCATCGGTGTACTGGGCTGCTCCCGTCACGTGCAAGGCCGCGCTCTCATGCGGTTCGGCGGCGCCGACGCCGCGGTGCTCGGACGGAGACTCGGACCGGGTCTGGGGGTCGGTCTGCGACGTCATGGCCTCGTCTCCTCCGTCACGTGCTCCTCGGGACGATCCTCGGGGTCCTCCCGCTCGACGAGGAACCGGTGCAGGCTCTGCGCGAGCATCTCGGCGCGGTAGTCCGCACTGGCCCGCAGATCGTCCATCGGCGTGCCCTCGGCCCGCAGGACCGACGCCGCCTCGTCGACGGTCGCGGGCGTCCACTCCCGGCCGCGCAGGGCGTCCTCTGCGGCCAGCGCACGCAGCGGCGTGGCGGCCACCCCGCCGAGTCCGATGCGGACGTCGTCGACGTGCCCGTCGCGCAGCGTCAAGGCGTAGGCCACGGCCACGGAGGAGATGTCGTCGAACCGCCGCTTGGCGATCTTGTGGAATGCGGTGTGCGGCTGCAGAGGCAGGGGGATCCGCACCGCCCGGATGAGCTCCCCGGCCGTCCGCACGGTCTGCCGATACCCGGTGAAGAAGTCCTTCAGCGGGACCGTCCGCCGCCCCTCGGCCGAGACCATGTCCAGCTCCGCATCCAAGGCGAGCAGTGCCGGGGCGGCGTCGCCGATGGGTGAGGCCGTGCCCAGGTTGCCGCCGAGGGTGGCGCTGTTCCTGATCAGCCGGGAGGCGAACTGCGGGAGCAGCTGGGCCACCAGCGGGACGCGGCCGGAGACGGTGCGCTCGATCTCTGAGAGGGTCGCGGCCGCTCCGATCTCGACGGCGTCATCCGCCCAGGTGATCGCCTGCAGTTCGGGCAGATGGTCGATCGCCAGCAGGCTGTGAGGGCGGGCGTGCCGGATGTTCCGCTCCACTCCGAGGTCGGTGGCGCCGGCGATCACCACCGTCTCAGGGTCCTGGGCGAGCCGGCCCAGGGCCTCCGCCAGGGTCGCCGGACGGAGGAACCAGCCGTCCTCGGCGGCCACCGACGTCGTCGCGGCCGCAGGTGCGGCGGAGGCACGGCGGCGCGCCAGGGGGTCTTCAGGGTGCGGACGACCCAGCGCGTAGGCGGCGTCCCGGATGGGCCGGTAGCCGGTGCAGCGGCACAGGTTGCCGCTCAGGGCGTGCAGATCGAAGCCGTTCGGGCCGTGCGAGTCGCCGCAGGGCGCGGAGACGCCGGACGAACCGTCGTCGCCCTCGCCAGCATCGTCGTCGCCGGTGACCCGCCGCTCAGGCCGGTAGAACTCGGCGGCCATCGAGCAGATGAATCCGGGGGTGCAGTAACCGCATTGGGAGCCCCCGCGCTGCGCCATCTCCTGCTGGACGGGGTGGAGGCCGTCCGCCCCGTCGGCAAGGCCTTCCGCGGTGACGATCTCTTGGCCGTCGAGAGCCGCCGCCGGCGGCAGGCAGGAGTTGACCGCAGTCCACCGGACGGAGGCGTCGCCGTCGGGACGGGCCACCAACACGGCGCAGGCGCCGCACTCTCCCTCGGCGCAGCCCTCCTTCGCGCCGGTCAGTCCGAGCCCGCGCAGCCAGTCCAGCAGGCTCATCCGAGCGGGCGCCGCCTGCACCCGCTCACGAGCGTTGACGGTGATCCGGATCGGGTTCGTCGTCATCCTGTGCTCCTGGTCGAGGTCGTCGGCCGAGCCCCCGCCAGGGTCTGCGGAGCGACCGACGAGACCAGTATCACACGCGACGATCCAGAACGGAGAGCATATTCCGCGATGCGGAGATGCAGTGTCGCGGGTCAGGAAGCGTCGTCCGCTTCAGGGTCCCGCCCTTCCGCGAAGGCGCGGAAGCGTTCCGCGAGCGCCGGACCGCTCTGCGGCCCGGCGGTGACCAGCATGATGGTGTCATCCCCGGCGATGGTGCCCAGCACGTCCCGGAGACCGGCATGGTCGACCGCGCTGGCCAGGAACTGCGCGGCCCCCGGCGGCGTCCTGAGGATGACCAGGTTGGCGCTGGCCTCCGCCGAGACCAGCAGGTCCCGGCAGAGACCCACCAGACGGGCCAGCGTGGTGGCCTCCGTCTGATCCGCCTGGAACTCACGCTCATGGCCTTCGGCGGGGACGGCGTAGATGAGCGCCCCGTCGGCTCCGCGCACCCTTGCGGCGCCGATCTCCACCAGGTCCCGGGACAGCGTCCCCTGCGTCACCCGCACTCCCTCCTCGGCGAGCTGCTCCACCAGCTCGCCCTGCGACCTGACGGTGCCACGGGTGATCAGCTCCCGGATCTTGGCATGCCGGGCCGTCTTGGTGGTGGGAGTGCTCTGCGTGCTCATCGTCGCGGCAGCTCCTCGCCACGCTCGCCGGCACGCACCAGCGCCACCGTCTCCTCGTCGGCCAGGCCCGACTCCACCAGCAGCCAGGCCATGAGGGCCTTCTGCGCGTGCAGCCGGTTCTCCGCCTCGTCCCAGACCACCGACTGCGGGCCGTCGATCACCTCGGCGCTGATCTCAGCCTCCCGATACGCCGGCAGGCAGTGCAGCACGATCGCGCCCTCGGCCGCCTGCGCCAGCGCGGCCGCATCGACCCGATAGTCGCCGAAGAGCTGCAGCCGCTGCTCCTTCTCGTCCTCCTGCCCCATGGAGATCCAGGTGTCGGTGGCCACGACGTCGGCCCCGGCCAGCGCCTCGGAGGCCTCGGTGGTGATGGTCACCGAGCCGCCGGTCTCCGCGGCCCGCACGCGGGCGGCGGAGACGATCTCCTCGGCCGGCAGGTATCCCTCGGGTCCGGCGATGCGCACATCCATGCCGGCGTTGACTCCGGCCAGCAGGTACGAGTTGGCCATGTTGTTCGCCGCATCCCCCAGATACGCCAGGGAGCGCCCCGTCAGCTCGCCCAGATGCTCTCGGACCGTGAGCAGGTCCGCCAGCAGCTGGCAGGGGTGATAGTCGTCGGAGAGCGCGTTGATGACCGGCACGCGACTGTGGGCGGCCATCTCCTCCAGACCGGACTGCTCATAGGTGCGCCAGATGATCAGCGAGACCATGCGCTCCAGGACCTTCGCGGTGTCGCTGATCGACTCCTTGTGGCCCAGCTGGGACTCCCCCGGATTGATGATCAGCGGCGCCCCACCGAGGGCGGAGATGCCTGCAGCGAAGGAGATCCGGGTCCGGGTGGACGTCTTGTCGAAGTAGACGGCCGCGGTCTGCGGTCCCGCCAGCGGTGTGATCGCGTAGGGGGCGGCCTTCATGGCCGCTGCCAGGGTCAGGACCCGGCCCAGCTCCCCCGGGCTGAGGTCCAGGTCGGTGAGGAAGTGGCGGGTCATAGGGTCTCCTTCGCAGCGCGGTGGATCCCGGGCAAGGCGTCCACGAAGCGCATCATCTGGGTCTCGGTGATGGTCAGCGGCGGGGCGAGCCGCAGCGTGTGCGGTCCCGGGGCGTTGATGATGAAGCCGGCTTCCAGCGCGGCCGACACCATCGCTGGGGCGAGGGCGGGGCCGCCGTCGTCCCCACGATCGCCGCCGTCGACGTCGAAGCCGATCAGCAGGCCATGGGCCCGGACCTCGGTGACCAGCTCCAGCTGCTCCAGAGCCGCCGCCGTCGCCGCGCCGACCCGACGCACGTTCTGCAGGACGTCCCCGGACTCCAGGGCGTGGATGGTCGCCAGCGCCGCCGCCGTCGCCACCGGGTTCCCACCGAAGGTGGTGCCGTGCTGTCCGGCGGAGAGCAGCCCGCTGACCTGCTCGCCGAAGGTGATCATGGCACCGATGGGGAATCCGCCGCCGAGGCCCTTGGCCAGCGTCATGGCGTCGGGCCGCGCGTCGGTGGACGCGAACCACTCCCCGGTGCGGCCCACCCCGGTCTGGACTTCGTCGACGATCATCAGCGCGCCGGCCTCCCGGGTGATCTCCCGGACGGCCTGGAGG
Source organism: Nesterenkonia sp. K-15-9-6 (assembly GCF_052656005.1). Classification (NCBI taxonomy): domain Bacteria; kingdom Bacillati; phylum Actinomycetota; class Actinomycetes; order Micrococcales; family Micrococcaceae; genus Nesterenkonia; species Nesterenkonia sp. K-15-9-6. The sequence goes on along the minus strand of NZ_JBQYEY010000038.1, from coordinate 5,045 downwards.
TACCCCTCCGGCATCCCGCGGACCCCGGCCTCTCCCTGGACGGCTTCGACGACGACGGCGGCCACCGTGGGGTCGACCGCCTGGCGCAGCGCCTCCACGTCACCGGCGGGCACCCACTCGACGCCGTCCGGCAGCGGTTCGAAGGGTTCCCGATGGGCGGGCTTCCAGGTCAGCGCCAGGGCTCCCATGGAGCGACCGTGGAAGCCGTCCTCCAGCGCGATGATGCGCGGACGGTCCGCCCCGCCATGCCGTCGGGCGAGCTTGAAGGCGGCCTCGTTGGACTCGGTGCCGGAGTTGGTGAAGAACACCTTGGAGCCCTCGGGTGCCGCAGACAGCTGCAGAAGCTTCTCGGCCAGGGCGACCTGGGTGGGACTGGTGAAGAAGTTGGAGATGTGCCCCAGGGTGGCCGACTGGCTGGCCACCACGGAGGTGATCAGCGGGTGGGCGTGGCCCAGCGCGTTGACCGCGATCCCGGCCAGCAGGTCCAGGTACTCTCGTCCGTCCGCGTCCCACACGGTGGCTCCGGAGCCGCGCACCAGGACCCGCTGCGGGGTCCCGAAGACGCCCAGCAGGGACTCTTGGTAGCGCTCCAGCAGGGCCTGGTCGGGCTGCGCCTCGGCCAGGGCGGAGGTGGTGAGCTCCTCCGTGGTCGGACGGTGAGCGCTCGGCTGGTGGCTGCTCGGCTGATGCGGCGCGGTCATGGGGTGACCTCCTCGTCCGGGACCACCTGGGTGCCGACGCCCTCGGTGGTGACGATCTCCAGCAGCATCGAATGGGGGGCGCGGCCGTCGACGATGTGAGCCCTCGGGACCCCGCCGTCCACGGCGGTGAGTGCGGCGGTCATCTTCGGGATCATCCCGGACTGCAGCTCCGGCAGCATGGCGCGCAGGTCGGAGGCGGACAGCGAGGAGATCAGCGACGACCGGTCCGGCCAGTCAGCGTAGAGGCCCTCCACATCGGTGAGCATGACCAGCTTGGCGGCTCCCAGGGCGGAGGCCACGGCGGCGGCCGCCAGATCCGCATTGACGTTGAGCACCTCGCCGGTGGGCTGACCGGCGTCGTCGAACTCCGGGGCGACGGTGGAGATCACCGGGATGCGCTTGGCCGCGAGCAGATCCTCCACGGCGGCGGGATTGACCCCGGTGACCTCGCCGACCAGGCCGAGGTCGATCTCCTCCCCGCCGAGGTGGGCGGTCTTGCGCCGGGCGCGCAGCAGGGCGGCGTCCTCCCCCGAGAGGCCCACCGCATAGGGGCCGTGGCTGTTGATCAGGCCGATCAGCTCCCGGCCCACCTGGCCGGTCAGCACCATGCGCACCACATCCATGGCCTCCGGCGTCGTGACCCGGTAGCCGGCCCGGAACTCGGACTCCACGCCGACGGTCTCCAGCATGGCGTTGATCTGCGGGCCGCCGCCGTGGACCACCACCGGGTTGACCCCCACGTGGCGCAGGAAGACCACGTCCTCGGCGAAGGCACGACGCAGCTCATCGTCGACCATGGCGTTGCCGCCGTACTTGATCACGATGGTCTCGCCGGCGAACTTCTGGATCCAGGGCAGCGCCTCGATGAGCGTGGCGGCCTTGGCGCCGGCGTCGGCCCGCGGGTCCCGCTCGCGGGGCTGCAGGCTGGTGGTCTTCTCGATCACGGGTTCCCCTCAGGTGGATCGGCTCAGCTGGAGTAGGCGCTGTTCTCGTGGACGTAGTCGTGCGTGAGGTCGTTGGTGAGGATGGTGGCCTCGGCGTCCCCGGACTTCAGGTCGATGGTGATCTCCACCTGGCGTCCGCTGAGGTCCACCAGGGAGCGGTCCTCCCCGATCCCGCCGCCGCGGCAGATCCACACGCCGTTGACGGCGACGTCGATTGTGGCCGGGTCGAAGGCCACATCGGTGGTGCCCACGGCGGAGAGGATGCGCCCCCAGTTGGGGTCCCGGCCGAAGATCGCGGTCTTGAAGAGGTTGGACCGGGCCACCGCGCGTCCGGCGGTCTCAGCCTCGTCCTCGTTGGCGGCATGGATCGTGGTGATGGCGATCTCGTGATGCGCGCCCTCGGCATCGGCGATGAGCTGCGCGGCGAGGTCACGGCAGACCTCGGTGAGCGCCGCTTGGAACTCTCTGAGGTCCACGCCGGAGGCGTCAGCCTCAGGGTGTGCGCCGGAGGCCAGGGCGACCACGGTGTCGTTGGTGGACATGCAGCCGTCCGAGTCGGCCCGGTTGAAGCTGACCCGCACTGCCTCGCGCAGTGCGGCGTCCAGATCCGGCTGGGTGATCACGGCGTCGGTGGTGAGCACCGCGAGCATGGTGGCCATGCCGGGGGCGAGCATGCCGGCCCCTTTGGCCATGCCGCCGACGACGAAGCCGGTCCCGCCGGACTGGGCCGTCTTGGAGACGGTGTCGGTGGTGCGGATCGCCTCGGCAGCGGCGGCGGCCGCGCCGTCGTCATCGGTCAGGGCCGCGGCGGCCGCATCCACGGCGGGCAGCAGAGCGTCCATGTCCAGCCGCTCCCCGATCAGCCCGGTGGAGCAGACCAGCACGTCCTGGGCGGAGATGTCCAGGGCCTGAGCCACCCGTTCAGCGGTGTGGTGGGTGTCGGCGAAGCCCTCCGGCCCGGTGCAGGCGTTGGCGCCTCCGGAGTTGAGCACGACGGCGTCCGCCCGGCCGTCGCTGACGGCCTGTCGGGACCACAGCACGGGCGCGGCGGCGACCCGGTTGCTCGTGAACACGGCCGCGGCGTGGCGCTGCGGACCGGTGTTGACCACGAGGGCGAGGTCGCGTCCGGCGCTCTTCAGACCGGCGGTGACGCCTGCGGCGGTGAAGCCGGCGGCTGCGGTGACGCTCATGGGGAGACTCCCAACAGGTTCAGCCCGAGGGTCTCATCGAGGCCCAGGGCGAGGTTCATGGACTGGACGGCACCGCCGGCGGTGCCCTTGGTGAGGTTGTCGCTGGCCGAGACCACGATCAGCCGTCCTGCGCGTTCGTCGACGGCGAGCTGGACGGTGACGTGGTTGGACCCGACCACCTGCTTCGTCGCAGGCCACTGCCCCTCCGGCAGCAGATGGACGAAGGGCTCGTCGTCGTAGCGGGCGGCATAGGCCTCCCGCAGGGCCGAGGCCGTGGCGCCGTCGGCGATCCGAGCGGTGGAGGTGGCCAGGATGCCGCGGGCCATAGGGGCCAGCGTCGGGGTGAACGAGACCTGCACCCCAGTGCCGGCCACGGCGCTGAGTCCCTGCTCGATCTCCGGGGTGTGGCGGTGCACGCCGCCCACTCCGTAGGGGCTCATCCCGCCCATGACCTCGGATCCCAGCAGATGGGGCTTCAGCGACTTCCCGGCCCCGGAGGTCCCGGTGGCGGCGACGACGACGACGTCGGTCGGCTCGACCAGGCCTGCGGCGAAGGCCGGAGCCAGGCCGAGAAGGATCGTGGTGGGATAGCAGCCCGGCACGGCGATGCGGCGGGCCCCGGTCAGCTTCTCGCGCTGCCCGGGAAGCTCCGGCAGGCCATAGGGCCAGGTCCCCTGGTGAGTGGAGCCGTAGAACGCCTCCCAGGCAGCGGCTGACTCCAGCCGGTGGTCGGCCGCGGCGTCGATGACGAGGACGTCCTCGGGCAGCTGGGCCGCGATCTCGCCGCTGGCCCCGTGCGGCAGGGCGAGGAAGACGACGTCATGACCCGCGAGATTCTCGGCCGTGGTCTCCACGATGGTCTTCTCCGCCAGCGGTCGCAGATGGGGCTGCAGGGAGCCGAGGGCCTCGCCGGCCGAGGAGTGCGCGGTGACCGCGCCGATCTCGACTTCGGGATGCCCGGCGAGCAGGCGGAGCACTTCGCCCCCGGCATAGCCGGAAGCGCCGGAGACAGCGATCGAGTACGTCATGCCCGCCAGTCTACGCACATGTATGCAGTCATATCAATATTTATGCATTGACGGTGCGGACGGCGTCTCGTTCTTCATGTCCAGCCGACTTCGATAGTCTGACCCGCATGAACGAACAGAGCGTCTTCCCCGAGGACCTGCCCAGTGCCGCACGCGTGACGCGCACCGAGCAGGCCGGCGGAACTGAAGTGTTCAGCACGGTGGAGGTCTCCCTGCCCGAGCCCGGCCCCGGTCAGGTGCTGGTGGAGACCGCGGCCGCGGGAGTCAACTTCATCGAGACCTACCAGCGCAGCGGGGTCTATCCTGTGGAGCACCCCTTCGTCCCCGGCGGTGAGGGCACCGGCACCATCATCGCCGCCGGAGAGTCCGTCGAGGGCCTGGAGATCGGCCGACGGGTCACCACCAGCGAGGCGGCCACCGGCACCTACGCCACCCATTTCCTGATCGACGCCGCCAAAGCCGTCCCGGTCCCCGACGAGGTCTCCGACGAGCAGGCCGCCGCCCTCCCCCTGCAGGGCGCGACCGCCCACTACCTGATCAACTCCACCTACCGGGTGGCGCCGGGCGAGACCGTGCTGACCCACGCCGGCGCCGGCGGCGTCGGCCAGATCCTCACCCAGCTGCTCAAGGCCAAGGGCGCCCGGGTGATCACCACCACCTCCACTGCCGAGAAGGCGGAGATCGCCCAGGCCGCCGGCGCGGACTACGTGCTGAGCTACGACACCTTCGCCGACGAGGTCCGCGAGATCACCAAGGGCGAAGGCGTCTCGGTGGTCTACGACGGCGTCGGCCGCGACACCTTCACCGGCTCCCTGGAGAGCCTGGGCGTGCGCGGCACCCTGGTGCTCTTCGGCGGGGCCTCCGGCCAGGTCCCGCCCTTCGACCTCCAGGAGCTCAACCGCCGCGGAGGGCTGTTCGTGACCCGCCCATCACTGCAGTGGTACCTCCGCAACGCCGAGGAGCGCGCCTGGCGGTTCTCCGAGCTCTTCAAGGCGCTGACCTCCGGGGACCTGACCCTGAGCATCGGCGGAAGCTACCCCCTGGCCGAGGCCGGCCGTGCCCATGACGACCTCGAGAACCGCAGGACCACGGGCAAGCTGCTGCTGGTCCCCTGACCCGCCTTCCCACACGTACCCCGCAGACGACGTCGGCCCCTCCCCCTGGATCACCAGGGGGAGGGGC
>NZ_JBQYEY010000037.1:0-21440 GCF_052656005.1 Nesterenkonia sp. K-15-9-6 | reverse complement strand
GATAAGACTGCCCGGAACTTCCACGCTGGGCTCTGCCTCGCAGCGACTCTGCAATGGGTTTAGCAACACGCCCTAGCTGCTGGGGACGACCGAGTCCTCCACCTCCTGCAGGTCCATCGTGGGCGCCGGCCGGCGTAGGCCCCGTGTGATCACCAGCAACCAGACCAGGCCGACGCCGACCCATCCGAGACCGACCATGAAGGCGTCCGGGGACAGCGAGGTCCACAGCCACAGGCACAGCGTCACGCCGATCGCAGGCAGGACCACGAACCGGATGAGGTCACCGCCGTGGCGGCGCCCCCTGTCGACCGCGTGGTACTTGATCACGGAGAGGTTGACGAAGGTGAAGGCGATGAGCGCTCCGAAGCTGATCATGGCGGCGGCCAGCTCCAACGGCAGCACGAGAGCCAGCAGTGAGACGGCCCCGACGGCCAGCGCCGCCAGGTACGGCGTGCGGAACTTCGGGTGCAGCACGGCAAAGATTCGGCCGGGCATCGCGCCATCGCGGCCCATCGTGTAGAGGATGCGGGTCACGGAGACATGGGAGGCCGTCGCGGAGGCCGCCCCGCCGGAGATGAACGCGGCGGTGAAGAACGCCACCAGGAACGCCCCGCCGGCGCGCGCCATCACATCGGTGGCCGCGGTGTCCACGGAGCTGTAGTCCGTCCAGTCGGGGAAGACCAGGTGCCCCAGCCAGGAGAGGAAGATGAAGATCAGACCGGCGCTGAACGTGCAGATCAGGATGGCGCGCGGGATGGTGCGGGTGGGGTCTTTGGTCTCCTCGGACAGCGTGGAGACCGCATCGAACCCGAGGAACGAGAGGCACAGCACCGCGGCGCCGGCGATGAGCGCGGCGAACTGGAACTCCTCGTTGGCGAAGGGCGCCAGCGGGTCGATGGGCGCGTCCTGGGCGGTGAGGGTCACGACGCTCATGATCACGAAGACCACGATGAACACCACCTGGATCCCCACGAGCATGCTGTTGAAGCCGGCGGCTACCTTGATGCCGAGCACGTTCATCGCCGTGACGATCACGATGGTGGCCACGATGATCAGCCAGGCCGGCAGTGCGGGGATCGCCGCGTTGAGGTAGAGCCCGATGATCATGAAGTTGATCATCGGCAGGAAGAGGTAGTCGAGCAGCAGCGACCAGCCCACGAGGAATCCGAGGTTGGGCCCGAAGGAGCGCTGGGTGTAGGTGTAGGCCGATCCCGCCACCGGCAGCGCCTTCACCATCCGGGCGTAGCTGAGTGCGGTGACCAGCATGGCGGTCAAGGTGATGATGTAGGCCAGTGCGAGGTGCCCGGAGGTGATGGTGCTGACGATGCCGTAGGTGGTGAAGACCGTCAGCGGCACCATGTAGGCCAGACCGAACAGGACGGCGTAAGGCAGTCCGAGACTGCGTCTCAGCGCGGGACTCTCGCTGACCGTCGAAGATGCTGTGCTCATGATGTGACCTCCTGGGTCTGGTGGATGATCTCCCCTGCCACAGTGGTCAGGAGCACCGGGGTGGCGATGAGTTCGTCGGGGTCGGTCTCGACCGGGTCGGCGACCCAGAGCGCGAGGTCCGCCTGAGACCCGGGGGTGATCGTGCCGAGGTCATCGCGTCCGAGGGCTTCGGCGGCCCACCGGGTGTACCCCAGCAGCGCCTCGACACCGGTGAGCCGCTGAGCAGGCTCGAAGACCTGACTCTCGGGGTGGCCGGGACGGCGACGGAGGCGCGCCCAGGCAAGTCCGAGGCGGGCGTCGCTCTCGGCCACCGGCCAGTCGGAGCCCAGCGCGATCCGCCCGCCGGCGGTGAGGACGTCTTTGACCCGCCAGGCACGGGATGCTCGTTCCTCCCCCAGCCGGGCCGCCCACGGGTCTGTGCCCTGCGCCTCCCGCCACTGCATGTGCAGCGGCTGCATGGAGGCCACGACGTCGGCCTCCACAAGGGAATCGACGTCATAGTCCGTCATCGTCTCCAGGTGCTCGATCCGATGCGGTGCCCCGGAGCCGGCTGACGGGTCGAGTCGGGAGTAGACCTCGGTGACGTGGGCGACGCCGGCATCGCCGCAGGAGTGCGTGGCCAGCTGGAATCCGGCCCGGTGGTAGGCCTCGGCGACCTCGGCGTAGCGGTCGACGCTGGGCCAGAACGGCTCGGCGGACTCCCCGTGGGTGTCGGGCTGGTGGAGCCAGGCGGTGCCGCCGTCGATGACCCCGTCGATGAACATCTTGATCATGCTCACGCGGAAGCGGCGGCCGGAGCTGCTCAGCAGCGCGATCCGCTGCGCGACGGCGGAGTCATCGTCACCGGGGTGATGCCACAGAGCGACCTGCAGGCGGACGGGCAGGCCACCGGGAAGCTCCTCCAACGCCTGCAACGTGGTCAGGGTCTTCCGATCGCCGTCCATGATGGTGGCGCCGGTGACCCCGCTGGCCGCCATCTCCAGCAGCTTGGTCTGGACCGTGCCGGCCAGCTCCTCAGCTGGCCCCTGGGGCACCGCGTCGAAGACGAGAGAGTACGCCGGAATCTCCCGGAGTTCACCGGTGGGCGTACCGTCCTCGTCCACCACGACCTCGCTGGCGTCGGCGAACGTCTCGGTTCCGTCGACGCCGGAACGTTCCATCGCCACGCTGTTGGCCAGTCCGGTGTGCATGTCGAAGAAGCGCACGGCCAACGGGCGCCCGCCGGTGACGCCGTCGAAGTGATCCCCGCGGATGCCTGCTGTCTCGAAGGCCTTGTAGTCGAGATTCCAGCCGAGGATCCACTCTCCGGCCCCGAGCCGGGAAGCCTCCTCGGCGATGGCCGCCCGAACGGACTCCAGATCCACCATGCCCCCGAAGTCGATGCCGACCGTCGCGGAGCACCCCAGGACGGGATGGCAGTGGGAGTCGATGAGGCCGGGAGTCAGCGTCGCCCCGGCCGCATCGACGATCCGGGTCTCGTCACGGGCGTGCGAGAGGATCTCCGCATCGCCTCCCACGGCGTGGATCATGCCGCCGGCCACGGCCACGGCGGTGTCGGTGACGATCGCCGCATCGCTAGCCGCCGTCATCGTGCGGATGCGGGCGTTGTGGATGATCAGCTCGACCATACGGGGCGCTGCCTTCCTGAGAACGGGGGCACTCCCCGATAAATGAACTACATTCGTTATCTGTTGTAGCTCACGTCACACTCCGCCGTCAAGGGGCACCCGGGAGCGGCAGCCCGCGATGGACCCCGGATACGCCGAAGCCCCGGACCACTGTGACCAGTGATCCGGGGCTTCGGCGATGGGTGCCCCCTGCAGGATTCGAACCTGCGGCCTTCTGCTCCGGAGGCAGACGCTCTATCCCCTGAGCTAAGGAGGCGCGGGCCAGGTCAGCCGGGCTGACGTTCTGACCCAGTTAGATTACCAGCCCTCAGCCGGTGACCGAAATCTGGTAGCTCCACAGCTCCGAGGACATGCCGACCGGGGGTCGCTTCTGCTCCCCCTGGTCACCGGAGTCCCGATCTCCTGAGCCGCCCTGACCGTGCGAACGCTGGAAATGCTCGGAGTTCCGCCAGTTGTCGAAGTCCTCCTCCGATGCCCAGCGGGTGACGACGAGCCAGACCGTGCGGCCATCGGTGGGCTGCAAGAGCTCGAACCCTTCGAAGCCCGGAGTGCCCTCCATGGAGCCATGCCGTGCGGCGAAGCGGGCGCCCAACTCATCGCCGGAGTCCTCAGGAACGGTGATCGCATTGATCTTGATGACGCTCATGGATTCATTGTGACACCCCCGGGCTCAGGCCGCGCGGAGATGTCAGCCAGAACTCGCCTGCCCCGGCAGTCAGAACAGCGCCGGCTGCCGGGGGCCGAGATCCGCGGCCGGCAGCTCCGGCGACACGCGCTCCCGCCACATGGGGTCCCGGCGACGGTCGACACCGTGTCTGCGCCGCGCCTCCTTCGCCCGCGCCGCAAGCCACGTTCTGTACTCGGAGGAGGCATAGGAGCCTCCCCGGTAGATCCGTCGATACCGCCGCACCAGGCGGGGATGCTCCCGAGCGAGCCAGTCCAGGAACCACTCCCGCGCCCCCGGCCTGAGATGCAGCGCTCCGGTGGTCACATCAGCCGCTCCCGCCTCGGCCAGCTCGGCATGCAGCGCATCCAGATGCTCCTCGGAGTCGGTGAGCCACGGCAGGATCGGCATCGCCAGCACCTTGCATTCCAGTCCGGCATCGACCACGGAGCGGATCAGGCTCAGCCGGGCGCGCGGGTCCGGGGTGCCCGGTTCGACGCGCTGCTGCAGGTCCCGATCCACCATCGCCAGCGAAACCGCCACGGAGACCGGCACCTGCTGCGCAGCCTCGCGCAGCAGCGGCAGGTCCCGCTTCAGCAGCGGGCCCTTGGTCAGAATGGAGAACGGAGTCCCAGACTCGGCCAGCGCCGCGATGATGTCAGGCATGAGCCGATACCGGCCCTCCGCGCGCATATAGGGATCCGAATTGGTTCCCAGCGCGACGTGCTCCCTACCCCAGCTGGGCTTGGACAGCTCAGCTCGCAGGACATCCGCGATGTTCGTCTTCACCACGATCTGGGTGTCGAAGTCCCGGCCGGAGTCGAAGTCCAAGTACTCATGGGTCTTCCGCGCGAAGCAGTAGACGCATCGATGGAGACACCCCCGGGTGGGATTAATGGTCCAGGTGAAGGGCATGTTCGAACCTGCCGGCACGCGGTTGAGCGCCGACCGACAGGCGATCTCATGAAACGTGACACCGTCGAAGTCTGGGGTGCGCACCATGCGCACCAGGCCTTTGAGCGGCAGCAGCGCCCCGCCGTCGTCGCCGTCGATCCTCTGACCCTGCCATCGCATACCTGTCATTCGAACACAGTTTCGAATGAAAGTCGAGAGACTCCGACCTCGGCGAGGCACCTCTGGGCCTGCCGTTCAGAGGAGCACGACCACGCCGATCAGCGAGACACCCAGGGCAAGGACCGTGCCGAACACGCCCAGCGCCAGGGCCGGCCCACCTCGACGCAGGAGGTCGGGCAGGTCCACCCCGGAACCGATCCCCACCATCGCCATCGTCATCAGCATCATGGTGACAGCACGGACCGGATCCATGACCCCCTCTGGAATCCCCACCACAGAGGCCAGCACGGCCGCACCCAGAAAGCCCAGAACGAACCCGGGGATCAGCGGCGGTCGCCGCCGTCCCGCCTCTCGCTGTGCCGCGCTCCCGCCCGGATCGCGCCGACGCGCCACCACTCCGAGCCCCACCATGATCGGCGCCAGCAGCACCACTCGAGCCAGCTTGACCACGACGGCGACCGCGAGCGCCGTGGCGCCGACCATCCCTCCCGCAGCCACCACCTGACCCACTTCGTGGACACCGGCTCCGATCCAGATGCCGGCGGACCGCTCGTCCAACCCGAGCATGGTGACGAGCAGCGGAAGCACGAGCATGGCGATGGTCCCACAGAGAGTCACCACGGCCACCGCGATCGCCGCAGCCGCATCCACCGGCCGACCGCGGCTGTCCCGTCCGTCTCCACGGTCCAGAGCAGCTGCGGCCGCGGCGACCGCAGAGGCGCCGCAGATCGCGGTGCCGGTGGCGAGCATGGTCGACTCCCCTCGAGGGGTGCCCAGCGCCCGACCTCCCAGCACTGTGCCGACGAAGGTCACCACCACCGTGCCGGCGACGATGACCAGTACCTCCCAGCCCAGAGCCAGCATGTCGCCCAGCACCAGCTGGAGCCCGAGCAGCACGATGGCCAGCCGCAGCACGGTCCTGGAGGCGACGCGCAGTCCCGCCTCGAAGGTCGGCGGGATCCAGCGCAGTCCACGCAGACCGATGCCGAGGAGGATGGCCAGCAGCAGTCCGGAGACGCCGGGGATCTGCTCGGCGAGCAGGTGGGCGGCCACGGCGGCCATCAGCGCCACAGCGAGCCCCGGGACGAGGCGCCGCACAGGGCGCCCGACCCGTCCGAGGCCTCGGCGGTCGGCGGGCAGCCCCTGGCGGAGGCGGCGTCGAGCAGGAGAGGTCACCGCGACAGTCTAAGCCGGAGGCGAGAGCCCGCAGGACCAGGGCCGCTCCGCCGTCGCCACCTCCTCTGCCACCCTTCAGGTTGACATGACTTTATGATGGATAGCATAGTGTCACAGACACCAGAAGGAGTGAGCTCATCGTGACGAGTCCCGCAGGGAGCCAGACGACGGCCCGGGCACCGGCGCCCCACCAGCACCTGGAACTGGCCGTGTCCACCGTCGTGTTCTCCCTGCGCCCGGGCCCCGCACAGGACCGCCTGACGCTGTGGCTGCCGCTGGTCCGCCGCATCCGCGACCCCTTCTGCGGCCGCTGGGCCCTGCCCGGCGGACCCCTGGAGGACCATCACGACCTGGCCGCCTCGGCCCGGGAGACGCTGAAGGCCACCACGGGCCTGGAGCCCCGGCACCTCGAACAGCTCTACGCCTTCGGCGACGTCGACCGTTCCGGCCAGACGGACCAGCGCGTGGTCTCGATCGTCTACTGGGCCCTGGTCCGTCCCGAGGAGGACGCCGAGGCCGACCACGGGGACAACGTCGCGTGGTTCCCGGCCGATGAGACCCTGCGCCGCCATGAGGACGGCACCGCCCCGTTGGCCTTCGACCACGGCGTCATCCTGCGCTATGCCCTGCAGCGACTGCGCGCCAAGATCACCTACTCCCCCATCGCGCACGCGTTCTTGCCCGAGGAGTTCCCGCTGACCCGGCTCCGCGAGGTCTATGAGGCGATCCTCGGCAGAGACCTGGATCCGTCGAACTTCCGCCGCCAGGTGCTGGCCCAGGGCTCGGTGGAGAGCACCGGGCGTCGGATGACCGGCACGAACCACCGGCCGCCGCTGCTCTACCGCTCGGCCCCCAACCGCTCCCGCTACACGCTCACCATCGAGGAGAACCCATGAGCCTGTCCGTCCACGACCGCATCGAGCTCAAGCCCAAGGAGTCGTGCAACGACTCGCTGCCACGAGGCCCCTGGGAGTTCGACGTCGCCCCCGGATACGGGCCCGGCGCCTCCGAGTCCGACCCGATTCCTGACCGCACGGTCCGCCCCGGTCAGCTGCCGCAGCTGTACCGAGAGCTCGAGGACGAGCAGCTCCATGCTCGGATCCGCGCGGCGAAGGAGGCCCTCGGCGAGAAGCTCGTGATCCTCGGACACTTCTACCAGCGCGACGAGGTCGTCCAGTACGCCGACTTCGTCGGAGACTCCTTCCAGCTGGCCAACGCGGCACTGACCAAGCCGGAGGCGGAGACGATCGTGTTCTGCGGCGTGCACTTCATGGCCGAGACTGCCGACATCCTCTCCTCGGCCGATCAGCAGGTGATCCTGCCCAACCTCGCGGCCGGCTGCTCCATGGCCGACATGGCCGACGAGGAGTCCGTGGAGGAGGCCTGGGAGGACATCGCCGAGGTCTACGGCTTCGACCCCGAGGATCCCCAGCCGGATGCCGAGGGCAAGCTCCCGGTGATCCCAGTGACCTACATGAACTCCTCGGCGGCGCTGAAGGCCTTCTGCGGCCGCCACAGCGGCATCGTATGCACCTCGTCGAACGCCGCCACCGTGCTGGAGTGGGCATTCGAGCGTGCTCACCGAGTGCTGTTCTTCCCTGACCAGCACCTGGGTCGCAACACCGCCAAGGCCATGGGGGTGCCGCTGGAGCAGATGCCGATGTGGAACCCCCGCCGGGAGCTCGGAGGCAACACCGAGGAGGGGCTGCGAGAAGCGAAGGTGCTGCTGTGGCACGGCTTCTGCTCAGTGCACCGTCGCTTCACTGTGGACCAGATCGAGCAGGCCCGCGCCGAGCACCCCGGCTGCCAGGTCATCGTCCACCCGGAATGCCCCATGCCGGTGGTCGACGCCGCCGACGCCGCCGGTTCCACCGACGCGATCAGGAAGTTCATCGCCGCCTCGTCCCCCGGTGACACGATCGCGGTGGGCACCGAGATCAACATGGTCAACCGGCTGGCCGCCGAATACCCGGACCGCACGATCTTCTGCCTGGATCCGGTGATCTGCCCCTGCTCGACCATGTACCGGATCCACCCGGGGTACCTCGCCTGGGTGCTGGACGAGCTCGTCGCCGGCCGGGTGGAGAACCAGATCATCGTCGACGACGAGGTCGCAGCAGAGGCGAAGGTCGCCCTGGACCGCATGCTCGCGGCGAAGCCGAGGTGATCCCGTGACGACCCCCCTGCTCCCTGCCCGCGACGTCGCGGGGGACCCGCTGCTCACGCGCAGCCAGATCGAGACTGTGGTGCATCGCGCCTTGGAGGAGGACGCCCCCTTCGGGGACCTCACCTCGTGGGCATTCGTGCCGGCCGACGCACAGGCCGAGGCCGACCTGGTCGCCCGCGAGGCCGGCGTGTTCAGCGGCGGCGCGGTGTTCGCCGCGGCGATGACGGCGCTGTCCCAGGATGTGGAGGTCACGGTTCATCACGACGACGGCACACCCTTCGTCGCCGGCCAGCGGCTCGCCTCGGTGCACGGCCCGGCACGGCCCATCCTGACCGCCGAACGGGTGGCTCTGAACCTTGTGCAGCGCATGACGGCGGTCGCTGGTCTGACGGCCCGCTACGTCGAGGCGGTGGCTGGCACGGGGGTGCGCATCGCCGACACACGCAAGACGACTCCGGGGCTGCGCGCGCTGGAACGTCATGCCGTGCGCTGCGGCGGCGGACACAACCACCGGTCAGGCCTCTCCGACGCCGTGATGGCCAAGGACAACCACCTCGCCCTGGTGGACGACCTCGCCGCGGCGATCTCCGCCGCACGAACCCGACTGCCGCACACCGTGCACATCGAGGTGGAGGTCGACCGGATCGACCAGATCGCCCCGGCGCTGGCCGGCGGGGCCGACACGATCATGCTGGACAACTTCTCCCTCCCGGAGCTGCGCCGCGGAGTGGAGATCATCGCCGGCCGTGCCGTGGTCGAGGCCTCCGGAGGCATCACCCTGGACACGATCGGCCAGGTGGCCGCCACCGGCATCGATGTCATCAGCGTCGGCGCATTGACCCATGGCGTGCCGGCCGTGGACCTCGGACTCGACTTCACGACGTCGCGCTGAACCCTCAGTGCGCCGCAGCACCCGACCCGGTGAAGGATCCTCCCATGACACAGACCCCCGAGCCGCAGGAGCAGCCGACGCTCTCCGGGCCCTCCACGGTCTACCTGGACGCGGCCGCCTCGGCCCCGGTGCGCCGCGAGGTCCTGGAGGCCATGTGGCCGCTGCTCGCCGGGGTGCACGCCAATCCTTCGAGCCGACACGAGCCCGGACTCGCCGCCGAGCGCGCCCTGACCGACGCCCGCGCCCGTGTGGCACGCTCCCTGGGCGCCAGGCCGGGTGAGATCCTGTTCACCTCGGGCGGGACCGAGGCTGACAATGCCGCGGTCAAGGGGATCGCCTTGGCGGCTCCCCGAGGCCGGCACGTACTGATCTCCGCCGTGGAACACCCAGCGGTCGCCGAATCGGCCTCCTGGTTGGAGAGGATCGGCTACGAGGTGGACGTTCTGCCTGTGGACGATGCCGGAGTCGTCGACCCCGACGAGCTGCAGCGCCGCCTGCGGTCTGACACCACCTTGGTCAGCGTGCAGACGGCCTCCAACGAGGTCGGCACGGTCCAGGACATCGCCTCCCTGGCGGCCGTCGCCGCCGAGACCGGCACGCCGTTCCACACCGATGCGGTCCAGGCGGCTGGATCCGAGACCATTGACGTCCGCGAACTCGGGGTGCAGGCCCTGAGCCTGGCCGGACACAAGCTCGGCACCCCGAAAGGCGTCGGCGTCCTGTGGCTGCGGCGTCGGACCCCGTTCGAGCCGCTGATCCACGGCGGCGGCCAGCAGCGCGGCCGACGCTCCGGCACGGAGGACGTCGCCGGCGCCGTCGGCATGGCCACCGCGCTGGAGCTCGCCGCCGCAGAGGACACCGAGACGCTGCGTCGCCGACGCGACGACTTCATCGCCGCCGTCGAGGAGGGTGTCCCCGGAGCTCGCCTGACCGGTCACCGCACCCGGCGGCTGGCCGGTCACGCCTCCTTCGTCCTGCCGGGCCGCAGTGGAGAATCCGTACTGTTGGATCTGGAGCGGGCCGGGATCTTCTGCTCCTCCGGTTCCGCCTGCGCCGCCGGCTCCTCGGAGGCGAGTCCCAGCCTGACGGCTATGGGCGTGCCGGAGGACCTGGCACAGACCGCCGTCCGGTTCACCTTCGGCGCCAACACCTCATCAGCTGACCTCGCACGTGCCGCTGAGGCGCTGATCCGCAGTGCCTGTGCGGCACCATGAGGGCCAGCGACACGGCGATATGAAAACCTGAGCATATGACGCTCAACTTTGGAATACGACGCCCCGGACAGCTGTTGATCTGACTGCAAGCCGTCAACCAGACAACAGATCGAAAGGGGCTGATCCTCATGACCACCCGTCTGACCCGCCTGGAACCGCTGTCCCTGATGGACGACGTCTTCCGGTCCCTGCGCACCCCGCTGTTCGACTCCGCGGCCTTCGCGGCTCCCCGCATGGAATCAGGACAAGCCACGGGCTTCGTCCCCGCCGTCGACGCCCACCGCGACGGCGAGGACCTGGTGCTGCGTGTGGACCTTCCCGGGGTGGACCCGGAGAAGGACGTCTCAGTGGAGCTGACCGGACGCAGCCTCACCGTCTCCGGTGAGCGCCGTGACGAGCGCGAGGCAGAAGGACTGCGCGAGGTCCGATACGGCAGCTTCTCCCGGACGGTGACTCTGCCGCAGGAGGTCCCCTCGGACTCCGTGACAGCGGACTACGACGCCGGCGTGCTGACCGTGAGGGTCGCAGGCGTCTACTCCGCAGAGACTCCGCAGCGCATCCAGGTGACCCGGTCCGGCTCCGGCGCCCAGGAGCAGATCGAGAGCTGAGCACCGATCCGTGACCGGGGTCTGCTCACAGCTCGGCGAGCAGCGCCTTCCAGAAGGGCTTCCACCGGTCGATCTCCTCAGGAGAGCCGAGCTTCGCATGCTCCAGGCCGACGGTTGCCCTCTCGTCACCCTTGGGTGTGACGCCCACACTCACCCTGGTGCCGTCCTCCAAGGAGACCCGCCAGTATCTCCACTTCGGGGTCTCAGAGGTCGTGGGCGCCTGGGCGAGCCCGACGCCGTTGAACTCCTCACGGTCGGCGACGAGTTCCGTCCAGGCCGCCCACGCTTCATCCCGCGTGCCGCGGAACGTCTTGCTGGCCGAGGCCTGGAACATCCCGTCGCTGGTCTGCCCCGGGACCCGCATCCCATGATGCTGCTCATAGGCCACCGCCACTCCCTGGGCCCACCAGCCGGGGTTGTCCAGGCTTTCGGGCATGCGGGCGATCGCGAGCCCGGCGATCTGCGGATGGTCCATCTCGCGGGCGCCTGCGCCGTCGAGCTCCTCGAGCCAGGCGTCCCACGGCCGGCCCGTCGCGCGGGCGATCGCTGCTGTGTTCTGTGACGTCACCATGGACTGATCGTAGTCGGCCCGCCCCGGCAGGAGTAGGCTTGCCAGCGGCCCGACGACCGAACAGGAGCACCCATGAGCCACCGGCCCTACCTCGCCGCCGACGACCGCTACTCGAGGCTGGACTACCGCCGGGTCGGTCGCTCCGGCCTGGTGCTGCCGCCGCTCTCGCTGGGCCTGTGGCACAACTTCGGTGACGACGTCCCTTTCCAACGGCAGCGGGACATCGTGCGCTTCGCCGTCGACTCCGGCATCACGCATTTCGATCTGGCGAACAACTACGGTCCCCCTCCGGGTTCGGCGGAGATCAACTTCGGTCGGCTCATGAGAGAGGACCTCGCCCCCTACCGGGATGAGCTGATCATCTCCACCAAGGCGGGCTGGACCATGCACCCGGGCCCCTATGGCGGGCCGGGAGGCAGCCGGAAGTATCTGCTCTCCAGCCTGGATGCCTCGTTGGACCGTCTCGGGCTGGACTATGTGGACATCTTCTACTCCCATCGCCCGGATGCGGACACCCCGCTCGAGGAGACGATGGCCGCTCTGGACACCGCCGTCCGCTCCGGCAGGGCCCTCTATGCCGGAATCTCCTCCTACTCCCCGGAGGACACCCGCCGGGCCGCGGCCATCCTGAAGGAGCTGGGCACTCCCCTGCTGATCCATCAGCCCTCGTATTCGATGTTCAACCGGTGGATCGAGCAGGACGGCCTGCTGGACACGGTCGAGGAGGAGGGCGTGGGCGTGATCGCCTTCAGTGCGCTCGCTCAGGGAATGCTCACGGAGAAGTACCTCGACGGCGTCCCGGAGGACTCTCGTGCCGCGACCAAGCCGTCCTTCCGGGACGGCTTCCTCAGCGAAGAGAACCTGGCTCGGATCCGCGCACTCTACGACATCGCCCAGCGGCGCGGCCAGACGCTGGCCCAGATGGCACTGGCCTGGGCTCTGCGAGACGAGCGGGTCACCTCGCTGGTGATCGGTGCGAGCAGGGTCGAGCAGCTGGAGCAGAACCTGCAGGCCCTGCGCAGCGCGCCGTTCACCACCGAGGAGCTGGCCGAGATCGACCAGCACGCCGTCGACGCCGGCATCGACATCTGGGGCGACGCGCGCCGCAGCACGTCCGCCTGATCCGGCTCATCAGGCGAGGCGGAAGCCGACGACGTCGACGACGTCCTCCTCCGTGATGTGCGGATAGTGGCCCCGCAGCCCGGAGCGCAGAGCCTCCAGCGACGAGGCGTTCTCCCGCCGCACGTCCTCGGCGGTCAGCTCCCCGAACCGGCGTTGCCCGATGGTCTCCACGACGCCGGAGAGCACCTGGAACCCTGCGACCTCCGCCTGCTCGAAGACCATGGTCACCGGGCCGATCCGCTGGGGGTCTCCCAGCCGGATGGTCACGGTCTTGCGACCGTCGGCGACATCGTCGTAGTACTGGCCGGCGAAACGCAGCACCCGCCCGGCATCAGCGTCCGGCGACCGGTACCCGTGTGGCAGCAGGTCGCGGATCGACACCGGCGTCGCCGCCTCCCCTGCGGTGGCGTCGGTCGGCGGCACCAGCACCTCGAGGTCAGGATGAAGATCGAGCATCACCTGGCGGCATCGTCCGCAGGGCGCGATGACGTCACGGCCGTCATCGCCCACAGCGGTGATGGTCATCAGCCGGTCAGAGGACACTGCGGCGGCCTGGCCCAGCACCACGAGCTCCGCGCAGGGGCCACCGGTGAAGTGGTGGACGTTGACCCCGGTGTGGATGCGCCCGGAGATGTCGATCGCTGCGGAACCGACGGTGTGCTCGTCCCCCGGCCCGAGACGGGACGTGACCTCCCGTGCGGCAGTCAGGACACGGCGGTCGTTGAGCGTCAGCATGGAGTGCAGTCTACGGGCAGACGATGAGGCCCGGCCCCGTGATGGGACCGGACCTCAGAGCCTGCCTGAGCCGAGCGTGTCTGCTTGAGTCAGATCGCCATGAACTTGGCGAACACCTCCGGCACCTCGCCGTGGGCCATGAGACGGGCCAGGCGGGGGCCGATCTCAGCAGCCCTGGCGGGATCGCGGGTGATCAGGTAGGAGTGGCTGGCCCAGTCCCCGAACCCTGGCGGAGCCTGCCCCAGCCGCAGGTGGGTGCATCCCGTGGCCTGGGCCACCGCAATCCCCCCAGCGATGTCCCACGGTGCCGCACCGGTGAGTTCGAAGGCCCCGCTGGCCCGACCCGCGGCCACGTGAGCGACCTGCAGGGCGAACGACCCCGGATTCCGGACGATCCCGAAGCTGCGGCAGATCTCCACAAGCTCTTCGAGCTCGGCCCCGGTGGAGCGCAGCCCCTGGAAGGGCTGCGAGGTCAGCACTCCGGGCCGCCCGGGATCCTCGGCCGCCGAGGCCAGCACGGAGTCGTCGACCCACGCCTGATCGTCGGAAGCCCAGAAGGTCTCGCGCCGCAAGGGGTCATGCACTGCACCGGCCACGATCACCCCCTCCACCTCGGCGGCCACCGAGGTGGAGATGTAGGGGATCCCCGCGATGAAGTTGTGGGTGCCGTCGATGGGATCGATATGCCACCGCAGGGACGCAGAACCGACGGAATCGGTCGGCTCCGTGGCACCGAACTCCTCTCCGGCGATGGCCGCGTGCGGAGTCGCCTCCGCCAGGATCTCCCGGATCCGACGCTCCGAGGATCGGTCGACCTCGGTGACCGGATCGAACTCCGAGGTCTTGTGCTCGACCTCGACCGTCTCAGTGAAGGCCTGCCGAATGTCATCGGCCACAGCTTCGGCCGCGCGCCGGGCGATGCGGGCCAGACCCAGCGAGTCGTCCGTCGCGCCGTCGTGGTGAGTATGTGTCACAGAATCTGCCTCCTGAGCCAGCCGGAGAATCTCTCCGTGGCATAGACGGTGATGAAGATCATGATGATCAGGGCCAGGGTCTGATCCATCTGCCGGCCTCTGATCGAGGCATCCAGTGCGAGCCCGATGCCGCCGGCTCCGACGATGCCCATCACCGTGGCCGCTCGGACGAAGACGTCGAACATATAGAGCCCGACCCCGACGATCCCGGGCATCACCGTCGGGATCGTGGAGGTCACTGTGCGTTGCAGCCAGCTCGAACCCACAGCTCGCATAGCTTCGTTCTGCTTCGACAGGTCGGTGTCCTCAATCGTGTCGGCGATGAGCTTTCCGGCCAGTCCGATGGATCCGATGGTGAGGGCCAGCACCCCGGCCAGCGGTCCCATCCCGAAGGCGACCACCAGCAGCACCGCGATGATCAGCTCCGGCATGCCCCGGACCACGACGGTGGAGAACCGGGCCAGCTTCTCCGCGATCGGATGGAAGGTCGCGTTCTTCGCCCCGAGGATCCCGATCGGCAGCGAGATGATCAGCCCCAGCACGGTGGCGGCCAATGCCATCCAGATGGTCTCCAGCATCAGATCCAGATGGCGCGTGAAGTTGGTGACGAAGTCCGGCGGGAACATGCTCACCACATAGGGCACGATGTCCTGGATCGCGGCGATGAGCTGCACCGGGCCGAAGCCCAGCAGCACGAAGCTGCCGACCGTCAGCACCACCGCGGAGACGCCCATGATCCAGCGCCGCAGCCGGAAGACGTCCCAGCCCACACTGATACGGCCTTCGGCCTTGGGCCGACGCCAGGCAGGTGTGCGCGCCCGCTGCAGATCCGCATCCCTGGCACCAGCCTGAGCAGCGCCGAGGGGCGCAGCGCCGCCGCGTCCCGCGCGGCGGGCAGTGAGACCTCGATACATCGCACGCAGGGAGAAGGGATTCTCCTTGGCTGGAGCCTCGCGGCCCAGCACAGCGGCTCGCGCCATCGCGGAGAGCCGCTCCGTGAGCAGCACCAGGACGAAGATGATGATCGCAATGGCCATCACCCGGGTGTAGACCATCTGTCCCTGGACCCGCTGCAGCTCCAGACCGATGCCACCAGCACCGACGAAGCCCAGGATCACCGCGCTGCGCAGGTTGATGTCGATCCGGTACAGCGACAGCGAGATCCAGTTGGTCATCACCTGCGGCAGCACCGCCGAGAAGAAGGTCTGGATCCGGGTGGCGCCGGAGGCCCGACTGGCCTCCACGATGCCCATGTCGATCTCTTCGATCCGGTCCGCGAAGAACTTCCCGATCATCCCGATCGAGCTGATCCCCATCGCCAACACCCCGGCAGTGGGCCCCACACCGATGGCTCGGACGAAGATCAGGGCGAAGACCAGAGAAGGCACCGCACGGGTCAAGGTGATGATGAATCGACAGATGTTGTACGCCACCGGCCCGGTGGTGATGTTCCGCGCCGCCAGCGCCGAGACCGGCACCGCCAGCACCAGGGCGATGGCCGTACCCGCCAGCACCATCCACAGCGTCTCGATGACGGCGACGACGTAGCGCTGCCAGTCGACGAAACTGGGCGGCATCATCCGATCGATCAGGTTGACCACCGAATCCATCCGGCCCCACACGTTCCAGGGCGTGAACCCGGTCTGCCAGAGCGCCACCCCGAAGAGCGCGATCACCGCCAGACCGACCAGCTGCAGACGCCGTCGCTTCTTGTCCTTGGGCGGCCGCAGCACCCGCGGACGCACAGTCTCCATCACACTCATGCCGCCTCCGGATCAGTGCTGGCATAGATGGTCGAGGCATCTGCGATCGTGATCTGGGAGGCATCCCGGTCGAAGACGATCTCTCCATGGCGCAGGCCCACCATCCGGTCAGCCCACTCGATGGCCAGCTCCACCTGGTGCAGACTGCAGATCACCGTCAGCCCGTCCTCCTCACAGACCTTCAGCAGCAGCTCCATGATCTGCCGAGACGACTCCGGATCCAGGGAGGCCACCGGCTCGTCGGCCAGCACCAGCTCGGGCTTCTGGAACAGTGCCCGCGCGATGCCGACCCGCTGCTGCTGCCCGCCCGAGAGCGTGCCGGCCTTCTGGAAGGCCTGGTCCCCGAGCCCGACCCGCTCCAGCTGAGCCAGGGCCTCATGGCGCATCGCATTGGGATAGGTCATCACCCCGTACCGGGGTCCCCGCAGTCTGCCCAGCGCTCCGGCCATGACGTTCTCCAGCGCGGTCAGCCGACCCACCAGGTTGAAGTGCTGGAACACGAACGCCACCCGCTGTCGGAACCGGCGCAGCTGACGGGCCGACATCGCCATCGGGTCCTCACCGAGCACCGTCATCTCCCCGGAGGTCGGATCATGCAGCCGGTTCAGCACCCGCAACGTGGTCGACTTCCCCGACCCCGAGAGCCCCATCAGCACCAGCTTCTGACCCCGCGGGACGTCCAGGTCGATCCCGCGCAGCGCCAGAACCTCACCGTCATTGAACTCCTTGGTGATCCCCCGCAGGCTGACCGCGAGGTCACTCGAGCTGTTCGTCATCGTCGCTCCTTCAGCTCTGGCAGGCCGGGGCATCGGTGAGCTCGCAGACCTCTGCGATCGGCTCCCAGTAGGACTCGTCCTCGGAGACGATCCCCCAGAACTGGCCCATGACCCGGCAGAAGTCCCCGGTCTCACCTTCGGCCTGCAGATCGTCAGGGCACTCGCCGCGCTCGTAGATGGCATCTCCGTTGAGCTCCAGGATGGTCTCGGTGATCATCGTCTGCAGCTCCTCGTCGATCTCCGTGGAGACGGAGATTCCACCTTCCGGCACCTCGTCCCGCCAGATGATGTCCAGGGCTCCGGGCTCGACGTCGTCGTTGTCGTCGAAGAAGATGACCTCGGCGTACTCGCGGTGGGTGAATACTGCGGCGCATTCGCCGTCGTACATGCTCCGGGCCGCCGAGGCGTGGTCACCGACGAAGATGCCGTTGACGTCACGTTCCGGATCCATCCCTTCGCTCAGGAAGGCGGCTGCTCCGAAGAGATAGCCGGTGGCGGATCCGGGTGAGATGAAGCAGATGTCCTCTCCGGCGAGCTGCGTGATGTCCTCGATGCCGGAGTCGGCCCGGACGGCGGCCACCGCCTCGTTGCGCGGACCCTGTTCGTCCGGAGCCGTCGCGCCCACGGTGTCGAGCTGGGCGCCGTTGTCTCGTGCGATCCACTGGGCGAACGGCCCCAGCTGGACGAAGTCCAGGTCCCCCGCGATGGTCGCCTCGATCACGGCGGCCGGATCCGTCGCCTCGAAGAGCTCGATCTGGTAGCCGGTCTCCTCCTCGAACTTGTCGATGAAGAAGCTCCAGTTGTCGAGGGTCTCGGTCGCCGTCTCCAACGGAACGACCCCGAAGTTCAAGGTGCCGCCGTCTCCCGCGTCGCCGCCGTCGTCTCCGGCCCCGCAGGCCGTCAGCCCCAGCGCCGCGACGGCGGCCCCTGCCGTCCAGCGCATGATGTGTCCCCTGTGTCCCATGATGCTCTGCCTCTCATCCGGTGCTGATGATCCAAGAGTTTGTACTACAAACTATTAGGACTATAAAGTGATACAGGTCACGAGGTCAAGAGACGGTCTACCAGAGACTGGCAGGACGCAGATCCGCCCTGGTCAGATGATGCCGCGGCGTGTGGCCAGCTCCGTCAGCAGCCCCCGCAGGGTGTCGATGTCACCGTCAGGAAGCCCCGCCACCAGCTCATCCTCAGCGACCCGAGACATGTCGGCGCAACGGCGCTGAAGCTCCGCACCGGCCTCGGTGAGGGTGATGGCATAGCGCCGTCGGTCACGGGCGTCCCTGACCCGCTCGATGAGCCCGTCCTTCTGGAGGGCATCAGCGATGATCGCCACACTGGCCTGATCCAGCACCAGGGCACGGCAGACCTCGAACTGCGCCACGGGCTGCGGCAGGCTCGCCACCGCCGTCAGCATCGCTGCCGACCGGGCGCTCAGCCCCAGGGGCTCCAGCAGCGTGCGCAGCCGGTCGGCCCGCAGCTGGTTCAGCCGATTCATGAGCCAGCCGATGTCGCCGGCCATCGGAAAACGGGAAGTCTGAGCAGTGGCCACCATGGGCACCACTCTAGTCGGGCACCGGACTTCCGCTTGGGTCAGGGCAGAAGCAGCTGGAAGGCATCATGTCGCGGCGCCGGCTCCACCACGATCTGTGTCAGGTCCTCCACCGCCCACGCGGGCTCATACTCCGCGGCATGAGATCCGACGCCGAGGACCGCCATGCCGGCAGCGACCCCAGCCTCGACCCCTGCCTGCGAGTCTTCGAAGACCACACACTCCGCCGGGGCGACTCCCAGCTTCTCCGCCGCCTTCAGGAAGCCCTCCGGCGAGGGCTTGCTGGCCGTGACATCTTCCGCAGTGACCCACAGATCAGGCATCCGCAGCCCGGCCGCACCCATTCGGGCGGCCGCCAATCGGGCATCCGCCGAGGTCACCAGCGCATGAGGAAGGCCCTCCAGTGCGCCCAGGAGAGCAGAGGCTCCCGCGATCGCGACGACCCCGTCGGTATCGACCGCCTCAGTGGCGAGCATCTCGCGGTTCTCCCGCAGATTCTCCTCCTGAGGCCGGCCAGGCAGAAGCATGGCCATGCTCTCCTGCCCCTGCCGGCCGTGGACGGTCCGGAGCACGAGCTCCGGGTCGAGCTGATGCCGCCGCGCCCAGCGCAGCCAGAGCTTCTCCACCACCGCGCGCGAGTCCACGAGCGTTCCGTCCATGTCCAGCAGGGCGGCGTGGAAGGTTCTGGCGGACGGGGAACCGGAGGTGGCCATGAAAGCTCCTGGGGTCGACGACGGACATCACCCTGGTCTCACCTTCTGGACGGCGATTGATCCTGTGTGATGCAGATCATAAGGTGCGAACGGCGCCCGAAGGGCGTCTCGGCATCCAGATGAGGAGCGCATCATGAAGACCCGGGCGACGGCGCTGATGGCAGCGACGGTCATCACCACCCTATCCGTCTCGCCCGCTGCGGCCGAGCCGCCGGACGGACCGCCCGGCCACTCTCCCCAGGCGCAGTTCACTCTGCAGGCGGATGTCCTGGACGGCGGCGAGCAGGTGACCTCCGTGACG
Organism: Nesterenkonia sp. K-15-9-6; assembly: GCF_052656005.1. Lineage (NCBI taxonomy): Bacteria > Bacillati > Actinomycetota > Actinomycetes > Micrococcales > Micrococcaceae > Nesterenkonia > Nesterenkonia sp. K-15-9-6. The sequence continues at coordinate 2,064 of NZ_JBQYEY010000037.1, read as the reverse complement.
ATCGACGGACACCGCCTGAGACCGCTGGACGAAGAGTCCCTCACCACCTCCACGTTCACCGTCCACGCTGAAGCCCGGTATCCCGACGACGTCGATCTGATGGGCGAGGAGCAGACCGTGTACGCGGAGGAACGCGCGGTGACCGACGCGCAGCTGACCCCGTCCGGCGACATCCAGCTCGACCTGGAGACAGCGTTCGACCTCCCAGGCGGGGCCACGCTGGGGTATCTCGACCCTGCAGGTCGCAACATCACCCTGGACCTGGACTACACGGTGGAGCAGGAGGAACCCCTGAGGCTGCGCACGGGGCGCGAGGTGACCTTCAGTGCGCTGGAACAGGGCGAACTCGTCAGTCCGGAGGTCGATGCCTTCGACACGGGAGTCTCCTCGACGGGAGTGAACTATCGACTGTCCCGCCCTGCCCCCGGCCGGGACCAGAAGCCCCTGATCGTCTGGCTCCACGGCAACGGCGAAGGCGGGCACGGAGGCTTCTACGACAATGAGCCGCAGCTGCGGGCGAACCGTGGCGCGGTCGGCCCGGCGACCCCTGAGGCGCAGGAGATCTTCGACGGCGCCTATGTGCTGGCCCCACAGGTCCCGGACACCTGGTACGAGACGCCGTCAGCCGACTACGCTCAGCAGCTGCGAGACCTGATCGACGAGGTCGCCGGACGGGAGCGCATCGACACCGACCGCATCCATGTCATGGGCGCCTCAGCAGGCGGCTACATGGCCACGGTGCTGATCTCGGCCTTCCCAGAGGACTTCGCCTCGGCCGCGATCACCTGCCCGGCCTACACCACGACCGGCGCCGAGGACCGACGCGTGGACGAGGAGGACATCTCCCGGCTCGCAGACACCCCCACCTGGTTCATCCACTCCGCAGATGACCCCGTGGTGCCCGTGGAGGAGACCAGCACATGGGCCCACGAACTGCTCCCCAGCTCGATCCTGAGCATTTATGACGACGTCTCGTTCCACGGCGTCGACTACCCAGGACACTTCTCCTGGATCTACACCGCACAGAACGACCCCACACATGACGGGGTCTCCCTGTGGGAGTGGATGGCCGACCAGTCACGCTGAAGCCCCCGCCGGACCGAGGCGGAGAGGACCGGCCCCGATCCCCCGGCATCTCCCCCAGCCGCGGGCTCCGTCCCCAGGATGAGGCCCCGGTCTCGCCTACGCTCGCAGCTCGCCCGCCTCTTCGAGTGGGACCTGCGGGTCAGGAGTCGTCCATCCGGGCCCGCAGCACGTCGAACTCGCACCCCGGGGCGTCCGGATCGAAGCCATGCTCGATGAGCCAGCGCGACGCCGTCAGGCTGCGCAGTGACCACCAGGCGCGGATCACCTCACGGTCGACGTCGGCGGTGCCGTAGCCGACGAGCAGATCATCGAGACGTTCCTCATGCCCGAGCGTCAGGATGGCGAGGTCGAACATGGCGTCGCCGGGGGCGGCCTCGGACCAGTCGATGACGCCGGTGACCTCATCAGCGTGGACGAAGACGTGGGTGAGCTGAAGGTCACCGTGGATGAACACCGGCCTCCGGGGTCTCAGTGCAGGCTCGGCGATCTCCCGGTTCCGCCGGACCACCTCGGCAGGCAGCACACCAGTGTCGAGCAGCCATGCACATTCACGGTCGAGCTGGTCCGCCACGTCCTCGAGTCGGCGACCCGGCCACGGCGGCAACGGCGCCTCGTGCAGTCTGCGGACGGCGGCTCCCGCCGCGGCCCACGCCTGCCGCGACGCCGGCGAAGGCTCTCCGAGGACTCCAAGTGCTGCACCCGGCACGGCAGCGATGGCGAGCACCGGCGGCTCATGCCAGAGGATCCGTGGGGTGGGAATCGGCGCCCTGGCCATCGCCCGGATCTCGACCTCGGCGTGCGCCGGGTCCCCGTCGATCTTCAGAAAGACGTCCCCCACGCGCAGGGTGGCACGCTGCCTGTGCGCGACGACGACCTCGACCTCAGCCATGCCGGCCATTCTTGGGTTATAGGCCAAAATGTGTGTACAGCGCGGCCGGGGATCGTTGATATAGCGGGGATGTAGGGGCCTGCACATGC
>NZ_JBQYEY010000036.1:0-22808 GCF_052656005.1 Nesterenkonia sp. K-15-9-6 | reverse complement strand
GGGGCGCTCCGGTGGGGGCGGGGCCCCCCCACCCCCGGCCCCCCCCGGCCCTGTGCTGTGTCTCCCGGTGCGGAGTATGGGGCAGTGGAGGCTCAGCCCTGCCGGCTGAGGAAGTCCTCCGCGCCTCCGACGAGCTCCACGTGGCCCTGGGCGAGACCGTCCCGATTCACCGTCGAGGCGATCTCCGCAGCGAACTCCTCCACGGAGTACAGCTTGCCGGCGGCTTCCCGGCGGGCGTCGATCGCACCGGGCTCGGCACGCTCGAGCAGCGTCGCGGTGATCGTGCCTTCGATCATGTCCCCGGAGACGATGGTCAGCGTGATCCCCTTCTCGTCCAGCTCAGGGATCATCGCCACCAGGGCGTCCTCACCGGCGCGCTTGGAGCGGGCCACCGGCTCGTAGGCGTCCATGGTGGCGGTCTCATTGATGAAGTGCGCCTGGTGGCTGGTCACGAAGACCACCTGGGCACCGCGAGGCATGACGTCGAGCGCGGCGCGGAGCATCTGGACCTGGGCGTCACGGTTGAGCTTCAGGGCGTAGTCCTCGCCCCGGTCTGACTCCATGCCGCCGGAGGCGTTGAGGATCAGCAGGTCCAGGGAGCCGAAGTTCTCCACGGCGGCGTCCACGAGGCTCTTGGCACCCGCGGCTTCGGTGAGGTCCGCACCGACGGCCACGGCACGGCCGCCGGCCTCGTCGATCTGTGCGACGACCTTCTTCGCGCGGGGGGCCTTCTGCCGGTAGTTGATCACCACACCCGCTCCGCGGGCTGCGATCAGCTGAGCAGTGGCCGCACCGATGCCGCGGGACGAGCCGGTGATGATGGCGCCGGTGCCGGCGAGGTCCTGGGTCTCAGTCATGGTCAATGGTCTCCTTCTGTACTGGGTGACGGGGGTCGGCTGCGGAGCACCGGGGCTCAGTGGCCCATACCGAGTCCGCCGTCGACGGGGATCACCGCGCCGGAGATGTAGCCGGCGTCCTCGGAGGACAGCCAGCGCACCACCCGAGCGACTTCGTCGGTCTCGGCGAAACGGCCGGCGGGGATGTTCTCCAGATACTTCTTCTGGGTGTCCTCGTCGAGCGCGTCGGTCATGTCCGAGCGCACGAACCCGGGCGCCACCACGTTGGCGGTGATGCCCCGTCCGCCGAGCTCCCGGGTGAGGGACCGTGCCATGCCCACCAGCCCGGCCTTGGAGGATGCGTAGTTGATCTGACCGGGGGAGCCGTAGAGGCCGACCACGGAGGAGATCAGCACCACGCGGCCCTTGCGCAGGCGCAGCATGCCTTTGGACGCACGCTTGAGCACGCGGAATGCTCCGGTGAGGTTGGTGTCCACCACGTCCGTGAAGTCATCTTCGGACATCCGCAGCAGCAGGGTGTCCCGGGTGATGCCGGCGTTGGCGACCAGCACCTCCACAGGTCCGTGGGCCTCCTCGACGGCGGTGAACGCCGCATCGATCGAGGCGGCGTCGGTGACGTCCGCGGCCACCCCCAGCGCGCCCTCCGGGGCTTCGCCGGTCCGGGTTGTCACCGCGACCTTGTCTCCGGCCGCGATGAACTCCTCGGCGATGGCGCGGCCGATGCCGCGGTTGCCTCCGGTGATCAGTACGCTGCGTCCGCTCATGGGTCTCCCGTCGTCAAAATGGTCACAACTGCCCACCAGCCTATGTCAGGCACACGGTGACCGTCTCGTCACATCGCCGGTGGGCGTCCAGGTCCGCGCACTAGAATGGAGCGGTGAACGAACCTGTCCAGTCCATCACGGATGCTCCCCAGCGTCACAGCGAGGAGCAGCACGGGCGCATGGTGCGCTACGCGATCTCCATGGGCATCCGTGCCGTGTGCTTCGTGCTGGCCGTCGTCGTGCAGAACTGGATGACCTGGGTCTTCCTCGCGCTGGCTGTCGTGCTGCCCTACATCGCGGTCACCGTGGCCAATGCGGGCACGGACCGGTACTTCCGCAGTCGGGATGCCGAGACGGTGGGCGGGATGCGCGGTCTGCCTGCCGGCTCGGCGCAGCTGGGGGACGGCCGGGGCCCCGGAAGAGATGCGGATGATCAGGCCGCGGCAGGGGACCCTGACCGTGCCGAGGGCCATCAGGGGGGCGCCGAGGGGCAGGTGCAGATCATCGAAGGTGAAGTCGTGCGGGATGCAGGAGACGATGGACGTTCTTAGCTCGCTGGGCGGACAGGCCGGGGAGGCCTCCGGTCCGGAGACGCCGCAGTGCTCCCGCAAGGGGTGCCGGTCCGCCGCCGTCTGGCAGATCCTGTGGAACAACCCCAAGATCCACGACGAGCAGCGACGGAAGGTCTGGCTGGCCTGTGACGAGCACCGGGCATGGCTGGAGAACTTCCTGGCCCAGCGTCTGTTCTGGCGCAGCACGGTGCCCCTGACCGGCGGCGACACTGAGGAGTCCGCGACATGAGCCGGTACCGATTCCTGCTGACTCCCACGTGGCTGGGCTGGCTGGCCGTGTGCGTGGGCTTCGCTGTGGCCTGTGTGTTCCTGGGACAGTGGCAGCTGGACCGCCGGGAGCAGGCTATGGAGGACATCAACAGGGTCGTCGCCAACTATGACGAGGACCCAGTGCCCTATGCCGAGGTGCGCGAACTGTACCGGTCTCCGGAGGCCGACGACGAATGGACCGTGACCACTTTGCGCGGCGAATATCTCTCCGACCACGTCCGGCTGGTGCGCAACCGCGGTCACAGCGGGTCCGTCGGCTATGAGCAGGTGGTGCCCTTCCGCACCCACGACGGCGACGTCGTCGTGATCAGCCGCGGCTGGCTGCCGACCGACAGCACCGATGCCTCTCGGCCCGCCTATATGCCGGAGCCGCCGCGGGGAGAGGCCGAGGTGACGGTGCGGCTGAAGCCGGGCGAGCCGGACATCGACCGGGACGCCCCGGACGGCCAGCTCGCCTCCATCGACCTCGACGAGTACGAGACGCAGCTCGGCTACGATCTCGTGACCGGCGCCTACGGGCTCATGGCCGGAGAGGATCCGGCCCCCGACCAGCAGCCGCGCCAGCTGGCCCGGCCTGAGCTGGACGAGGGCCCGCACCTGTCCTACTCCATGCAGTGGTACGCGTTCGGGCTGCTCGGCTTCGTCGGCTGGGGATACGCGGCCCGACTGACGGCCCGCAATCGGGATCTCGACGTGATCGCCGAAGAGGAGGACGGGAAGGAACGGGCAGCCGGGACGGCGTCCTCAGGGGTCTCCCGTCAGGAGCGTCTGCGCGAGGCCCGCCGGCGTCGTCGGGAGCGGGCCGGTCGCGCCAGCGACGAAGACGTCGAGGACGCGTGGGTGGACGAACGGCTGGGCTCACGCTGACCGGTTCGGGCGCTTCGGCAGCCCCTCAGCAGCCCCTGTGCTGGCGCCGGGCGGTGCGCAGCGACTCATGCAGGTTGTCGGTGCGCGGCGCCTGCACGGCCCAGCAGGGACGTCGGCTGCCCCGGCGGACGGCCCGGAGATCCTCGATCAGCAGAGCCTCAGGAATCTCCCCGGTCTCGTCGACCTGGACCCGCTTGCCCTCGCCGATCACCGGAAGTGCCCAGATGGACAGGAACAGGACCCCGATGGCTCCCGCGGTCAGGGCCGCCCACCCGAGAGCGACCCACACCGGCTCTGCTCGGTCCACCACTCCGCTCCACGTGCCGTAGAGTAGGGCGGCCGCCATGGTCAGCAGGACCCAGGGCATCGCCGTCAGCGGCATCCTCTCCCGGTAGAGCACCGTGCCCGAGCGAAGTCGAGCAGACGAGAAGCGGTGCATCAGATCACCAGCAGCAGGGCGGTGGGCACCGTCAGAAGCCCGGCAGCGGCTGCCGCGATCGCGGCCTGGGCGGTGCGTGGAAGCGCCGGCGGGGGCACGAGCAGGCGCTTGAGCCGCTCCGTGGTGATCACCGCGGCGCCGGCGCCGGCGGTCGCGCCCTGGGCCGCATCGAGCTCTGGCAGGCCGCGAGGTCCGTCCGCGTCCGCGTCGTCGATCAGGGACATCTCCGGGGTGCTCAGGGCCAGAGAGCGCAGGAGGTCGTCCCTGGAATGGTGCTGCATGGCGCCGTCGTCGGCGAGCATCTCCGTGAGCTCGAGGACCGCTTCCCGGCCGTAGCGGGTAGTGGGCAGCCAGGGCAGCGCCCGGTACCAGGCGTCGAAGGCCATGGTGAGCAGATGGTGCCGTTGGTGCAGGTGAGTCTGCTCGTGAGCGACGACGGCGGCGAGCTCCGCATCGGAGAGCTGGTCGAGCAGCCCGCGGGAGAGCACCGTGACCGAACTTGCGTGCGTGCGTCCGGGCAGACAGTAGGCCAAGGGCGCCTCGGCCTCGATGACATGGGCCTCATCCACGGCCGTCGCATTCGGTGCTGTGGTGGCGCCTCTGCGCTCGTCCAGCGGTGTGGACAGCAGCCTCACGAGATCCCGGTGCCGGCGTCGCGAACCCAGGACCCTGACGTAGGTGCGCAGCAGCGTGAGCAGCAGGTGGGTGCCCAGCATGACCGCCAGGCACAGGGCGAACACATGGGTGGGGAGCACATGCAGGTCCTCCAGCGCCGTGAAGTCGGCGGCGCGCAGCAGCTTCAGGACCTCCGCCACGGATTCATGGAGCGATCCGCCGAAGGGCGACAGCCCGTAGACCAGAGGCGCTCCGATGAGCGCGAGACCCCCGGCCAGAGCGATCGCCTGCCACAGGAGCATGGCGGCACAGGGAGAGCGTGCGCGGAAACGGGCCCGGCTGAGCAGCCGGGGGATCGGTACGGCCAGCAGGAACGCCAGCACGGCGAGGAAGAGGGCCAGCGAGGTCACAGCACCAGTCTACGGGCACGTCCACATCGGACCGGGGCGACGACGGCGACGAGGAGGTCTCCGCGGTGGAGCGGTTCAGGAGGACCTGAGGATCCGACGCAGAGCGGTGGCCTCCGAGTCGGAGATCCCACCGATGAAGCGGGCGAGCACGGCCTCACGGTCGGAGGCGGTGCCGAGCACCTCATTGAGCATCTCCACCGTGTGCTCCTCGCGGCTGGCCGCGGCCGCGTAGAGGTGCGGACGGCTGGAGCGCTCCCGGGTGACCATGTTCTTCTTCTCCAGGCGCGCGAGGACCGTCAGCACCGTGGTGACCGCCAGGTCCTCGTCCAGTCGATCCCGCACGTCATTGGCGCTGAGGGACTCTGCGCTGTCCCAGAGCAGGCTCATGACTGAACGCTCGAGGTCGCCGAGGGTGGCCATGCGGTGGATCTCCTTGCCGGTGATGGGGTGTCCTGACAGGCGGAGCGAGTCTGCTCAGCCCGCTGCAGGGTGCCTTTCCACGATACTCCTGGTGGGACCGTGATTTCTACAACCTGTAGTAATGGCGTGTCACATGATGAGACGCCACCGTGCGTCAGTCCCCGGCGGCCCCGGAGTCCACGGAGCCGTCCTCGGCGCCGTCCACGGAGCCGGCCGACAGGCGTGCGCCGGCCACGCGGGTGAGGGCCTCCGGGCTGGAGGCCACCGCATCGACCGTGCGCTCCAGCGGGATCCCGGAGCCGTCGCGTCGGGCCGTCTCCGCCGGCAGCACACGGGCCGAGCCGTTCTTCGCCGCGCCCATCGCCGGGCCCAGACCTGCCCACGCCAGGCGCAGGTGGTCTTCGCCGCGGAGAAAACGATGGGCACGGACGCCGGCGGTCGCGCGCCCCTTGGCCGGGAACTCGGAGAACTCGGTCACCTTCACGCTGCCGTCCTCGAAGCCCTCCAGCGGCTCCTGTCCGGCGGCGACGGTCACCACCACCGGGGTCCAGCCCGCCAGGTCCTCCGCGACCTGCCCGTCCTCGTCCGGCACTCCCGCGCCGGGCACGACCGTGAAGCTGATGACCTCATCGCCGTCGGCGACCTTGATCCCTGCCATCCCGGCGGCGGTCCTGCCCTGGGGACGCACCAGTGCGGCGTCGTAGTGCAGCATCTGCGCCCCCGCAGTGATGAACACCAGCTGGTCGTCATCAGCAGGGGCCGCCTGGGCGCCGACGACGCGGTCCTTGCCCTTCAGCGCGACGACCTCCCACTCGTCCCGGTTCAGCGGATAGTCCGGGTTGACCCGTTTGACCCGCCCCGCGGCCGTCCCGAGGGCGACGACCTCGTCCAGGGGCACGAAGGCGATCAGGTCCTCTTTGCGCTCCAGCGCCAGGAAATCCTTGACCTTGACACCCTGGTTGAGATTCACCGTGCCGGAGGCGACGTCCACGGCGGGCATGTCCACCACCGGCACCCGGATCATCCGTCCTGCCGAGGTGATGGCGCCGATCTCCCCACGGGCTGAGGTGGGGACCATGGACGTCAGCGCGTCATGACGCCCGCGACGAGTCGGATGGACCAGTCCGGAGCGGTCCGTGGTGCGGGCCAGCTGCCCCGAGGTCGACAGCAGAGCCCAGCACGGGGAGTCGGCGATCTGCATGGCGGTGACCGCCTCATCGGGCGAGGCCACCTTCGCCGCGGGAGCCGGGGCCTCCAGGGTCTCGGACTCCACCAGCTGGGTACGGCGGTCGTCGCCGTGGGCCTCGGCCACCTGGGCCAGCTCGTCGGCCACCGCCTCCCGCAGCCGCTGCTCGGAGTCCAGGATCGCCTGAAGCTCGGCGATCTCCTCCTCGAGGCGCTGCTTCTCCTGCTCCAGCTCCAGCGTCGAGTAGCGGGTCAGCTGCCGCAGCCGAAGCTCCAGGATGTGCTCAGCCTGCGGCTGGGTGAGGTCGAAGATCGTCATCAGGCGCTCTCGGGCGGTGCCGGTGTCCTCGGCGGCGCGGATGATCTGGATGACCTCGTCGATGTCGAGGATCGCGATCAGCAGGCCCTCCACCAGATGGAGGCGGTCCTGGCGCTTCGCCAGTCGATAGGCCGTGCGCCGACGCACCACGGAGATGCGGTGGTCCACGTAGACCTGGAGCATCTCCAGCAGGCCCAGTGTGCGCGGCTGGCCGTCCACCAGGGCCACGTTGTTGATCCCGAAGGAGTCCTCCATCGGGGTGAGCTTGTACAGCTGCGCCAGCACCGCCTGGGGGTTGAACCCGGCCTTGAGCTCGATGATCATCCGCAGGCCGTGCTTGCGGTCGGTCAGGTCCAGGACGTCGGAGATGCCGGCCAGGCGCTTGGACTGGACCGCGTCCTTGATCTTCTCGATGATCTTCTCCGGACCCACCATGTAGGGCAGCTCCGTGACGACGATCCCCGTCTTGCGCGGAGAGACCTGCTCGATGGAGACCGTCGCGCGGGTCTTGAAGGAGCCGCGACCTGTGCGGTAGGCGTCCCGGATGCCGTCCAGTCCCACGATCCGACCGCCCGAGGGAAGGTCAGGGCCGGGGATGTGGACCATGATGTCCTCGAGCGTGGCCTCGGGGTACATGATCAGATGCCGCGCCCCCGCGACCACCTCACGCAGGTTGTGCGGAGCCATGTTCGTCGCCATGCCCACGGCGATCCCCGAGGCGCCGTTGACCAGCAGGTTGGGGAAGGCGCTGGGCAGCACCGAAGGCTGGGTCAGCTGATTGTCATAGTTCGGCTCGAAGTCGACGACGTCCTCGTCCAGATCGGTGGTCATCGACACCGCGGCCGCCGTCATACGGGCTTCGGTGTAGCGGGGAGCCGCCGGGCCGTCGTCGAGGGACCCGAAGTTGCCGTGGCCGTCCACCAGGGGCAGTCGCAGCGAGAAGGACTGGGCCATGCGGACCAGGGCGTCGTAGATGGCGGCGTCCCCATGGGGGTGCAGCTTTCCCATCACCTCGCCCACCACGCGGGCGGACTTCACATGGCCCTTCTCGGGGCGCAGCCCCATCTGGGACATCATGTACAGGATCCGCCGCTGCACCGGCTTCAGTCCGTCGCGGGCGTCCGGCAGAGCCCGCGAGTAGATCACCGAATAGGCGTACTCCAGGAACGAGGTCTCCATCTCCGCCGAGACGTCGATGTCGACGATGTGGTCCTCCGGGGTCACCGGGGGCTGCTCGGGGCCGGAGCGCGGGGAGCTGGAAGTCGAACGGCGGGCCATGGGCGCGGAAGGTGTCCTTCGTCGGGGTCGTGAGGGTCGGCAGGGCCTGCGCAGGCGTCCGTCAGAGCGGTCCATGCCTGCCGGCCGGAAGTTCTCGTAGTCTTGATCCTATGGGTGAACCAGCAGAAACCGGCGGATATCCGGGCCACTGGGAGGCAGATGTCGTCCTGCGGGACGGCGCCGCGGCCCACCTGCGCCCGATCGGGGCTGACGATGCCGAGCGGCTGCAGCGCATGCATGCGGCCCAGTCGGAGTCGTCCATCTATCTGCGGTACTTCACCTACAAGTCCTCACTGACGGAGAAGGAGCTGCGACGCTTCACCCAGGTGGACCACGTCGACCGGGTGGCGATGGTGATCCTGCTGGCCAGCCCGTCCGGCGATCAGGAGATCATCGGCGTCGGCGGCTACGACCGCATCGACGGCACCCGGGAGGCCGAGGTCTCGTTCCACATCTCCGACGCCCATCAGGGCAGAGGTCTGGGGTCGATCCTTCTGGAGCATCTGGCGGCAGCCGGCCGGGAGCGTAGCCTGGAGCGGTTCTCCGCGGAGGTCCTGCCGGAGAACCGCAAGATGTTGGCCGTCTTCTCCGAGGCCGGCTATGAGGTGCAGCGGCGGTTCGAAGACGGCGTGGTCGTCCTCGAGTTCCCCATCGACCCGACGGAGAAGTCCCGCGCCGTGATGGAGGCGCGGGAGCATCGCGCCGAGTCCCGCAGCGTCGCCGAGCTGCTGACGCCGTCCCAGGTGGCGGTCATCGGCGCCTCCCGCGAGTACGGCTCGGTGGGGTATCACCTGGTGCACAACCTCGTAGAGGGGCGGTTCACCGGAGGCGTCCACGCCGTGAACCCGGACGCCTTCGAGGTCGGCGGCACGGAGGCGTACGCCTCGCTGGAGCACATCAAGCAGGACGTCGATCTGGCGGTCGTGGCGGTGCCTCCGGAGCGGCTGGCCGAGGTGGTGGCGGACTGCGGTCGGCACGGGGTCAAGGGACTGCTGGTGGTGACCGCGGGGCTCGAGGCCGAGGGCGCCGGAGGGTCTCGGGCATCCGGCGCCGTCCTCGATCAGCGGGAGCTCGTTCGGCTGGCCCGCGGGTGGGGGATGCGGGTGATCGGGCCGGCCTCTGTGGGCCTGATCAACACCGACCCCGACATCTCGCTCAACGCCTCCCTGTCCCCGACGATGCCCTTGCGCGGCGGGGTCGGGCTCTTCAGCCAGTCGGCCTCGATCGGAGTGTCGCTGTACGCCGCGGCCCATCGACGGCAGGTCGGGCTGTCCTCGGTGATCTCGGCGGGCAACCGCGCGGACCTCTCCGGGAACGACGCCATGCAGCGCTTCGAGGACGACGAGGCGACGCGAGCTGTCGGGATCTACCTGGAGAGCTTCGGGAACCCCCGCAAGTTCTCTCGCATCGCCCGGCGGCTGTCGCTGACGAAGCCGGTGGTCGTCGCCACATCCGACGTCACAGGCCGTCGGCTGCCGCCCGGCCATGACGTGCGCACCACGCTGACTCCGCGGGGGGCCGTGGACTCCATGCTCGAGCACTCCGGCGTCATCCAGGTCGGCAACCATGATTCGCTCATGGACGTGCTGCAGATCCTGGCCAGCCAGCCGCTTCCCGCCGGGCCGCGTCTGGGCATCCTGTCGAACTCCGCCTCGATGGGCCGGGTGCTGGCGGACGCCGCCCAGTCCCACGGGCTTCAGGCCGTACGGACGGAGTCGGGGCTTGACCTCGACGGGACCCGACGTGAGGCGGAGGATAAGCTGCGGAAGGCGCTCGACGCGCTGCTGGGAGCCGAGGAGGTGGACGCCGTCGCGCTGTGCCTCCAGCCGACCGTCGCCGGCGAGCACCAGGATCATTCCCGGGTGATCCTCGACACCGCTCGGCAGCATCCCAAGCCCGTGGTCGTCTCGCTCATCGGGGTCCTGGAGGACGATGTGCCGCTGAACCACCTGGCCGCCGCCGCGCCGGTCATGGAGACCGGCGCGCTGCAGCAGGGCGTCCCCGTCTATTCCTCACCCGCCCGCTCGGTGGCCGCTCTGGGCAAGATCGTGCGCTACCAGCGATGGCGGCAGGAGGGGATCGGCGAGCCCTGGACGCCTTCCGGTCTGGAAGGCTCCACCGTCTCGCGCACCGTCGACGAGCTCCTCGAGGGCTGGCTCGCGGAATCCGTCTCCGGGACCGCCCTGCATCGGCTCGAGGCCGAACAGGCCGCGGAGCTGCTGGGTCACTATGGGCTCTCAGTGATGCCGTCGGTCCCTTTCACGACGCCGGAGGAGGCGGTCGCGGCCGCGGAACGGCTCGGCTGGCCGGTGGCGGTCAAGGCCACCACTGACTCGCTGCGGCACCGCCTGGATCTCGGGGGCGTGCGGCTCAACATCAGCGACGCCGACATGCTGCGCCGCACCGTGGCGGACATGCGTGCTCAGCTGGAGGGTCTCGGCGCACCGGGCCTCGAGGTCCAGGCGATGGCCCCCATCGGACAGGGGTGCAGGGTCCGGGCCCTGGAGGATCCGCTCATGGGTCCCGTGGTGTCCTTCGGGATCTCCGGTGACGCAGTGGACCTCCTGGACGACTGGGCCCATGCCGTCCCGCCGCTGACCGACAAAGATCTCAGATCTCTGGTCCGTCGGCCGCGTGCCGCGCAGAAGCTCACGGGGCATCGTGGTCTGCCGCCGGTGGACATCACTGCGGTGGAGGAGACCCTGCAGCGGGTGGCCATGCTCAAGGACAACCACCCCCAGGTCGCCGCGCTGGAGATCGCGCCCCTGCTGGTCGCGGAGGAAGGCGTCAGCATCCTGCATGCGACCATCGACATCGCCAATCCGCAGCAGCGCACCGACTCGGCGCGCCGAGCCATCAGCCGGTGGTGAGGGCCCCGGTTCAGACGGCCGAGGGGTCGGCGGCGACGGACTTCAGGAGGGTCCGCAGGCCCTGCTGGCGCGCCTCGAAGGGGCTCATCCCGCCCTGGGCCGGGATGAAGCGGATGGCGTAGAGCGTCGCCCAGGTGATGTTGCTGACCCATTCGGGGCTGAGGGTCGGATCGATGGTGCCGTCCCGATGCCCACGGCGCAGCGCCGCGGCGATCTCCGCATCCTCGGCGGATTCAGCGGGCGCCTCGCAGTCGCCGGACGTGTCCTGATCGGGCTCGTCGGAGGCCATCCACCAGGCCAGGGTGTCGATGCGGCTGATCAGTTCACCGCAGAGGCGACGGAAGGCCTCGAAGCCCGATCCCTGGTCCAGCCGCGCCACACGGACCGCCTCCGTCCATTGCTCCTCCGCCAGAGCGTCCACGGCGGCACGTAGAGCGGCACGGTCCGTGAAGTGACGATGCAAGGTGCTCCGAGAGACGCCGGCCGTGTCCGCCACATCGCTGAGGGCGGCTCCGGGGTTCACGGACAGGACCTCGACGGCGGCGAGCAGTATGGCCCGGCGGGTGCGCTGCGCGGCCGGACTCGGCGGGGCGAGGGGTCCTGATGAGGAGTGAGCGCGATCCGGTCCCGGCTCTTCCGGTCCCGGCTCTGCGGGGCTGGCGTCCTCCTCGGCCTCCATCTCCCGCTCGGTTCCGGGGGCTGGGGACGCGGCGCTGTCGATCTCCTGCATGGGACCCAGCGTACAGGAGTGAACAGCCCTGATGTGCCACAAGTATTGACGAAAGTGCGACACTTATGTCTCACTAGGTGTCATGAATGAATCAACAGTGGAGGCGTCGGTCGAGCCCGAGGCCTCGTCCTCAGTCCGCATGAAGGTCCTGTGGTCCTTCGCGCGACCGCATCTGAAGGTCCTGGGACTCGGGCTGCTGCTCTCGCTCGCCGTCTCGGCCATGGGGCTGGCGAGCCCGATGGTCACCAAATGGGTGCTGGACAGCCTCGCGGTGGACGCCTCGCTGCGGGATCCCGTCCTGGTGCTGGTCGGTCTGCTCCTGCTCGGCGCCGGTCTTGGCTGGTGCCAGTGGGTCCTCCTGGGGCGGCTGGCCGAGGACATCGTCTACGACGCCCGCCGACGCATGATCCTCCGATACCTGGGGTCCCGCGTCTTCGAGCTCCTGCGGCGCAGTCCCGGGGAGCTCGTCACCAGGGTCACCTCGGACACGGTGCTGCTCAACCAGGCGGCCTCGACCGCCATCATCGGGCTGATCAACGGCGCCATCATGATCCTCGGCTCCCTGCTGCTGATGGCGCGCCTGGACCTGGTGCTGCTGGGCACCACACTCGCCGCTCTGGCGGTCGTGCTGGTGATCTTCGCCGTGCTCATGCCGCGCATCGCCACGGTGGAGGAGAAGGCCCAGGCCGCCCTGGGTGACCTCGGATCCGACCTGGAGGGCACGGTGCGGGCCATCAAGACGGTGAAGTCCTCGCGGGCCGAAGGACGCCGCTACGAGTCGCTGATGCGCCACGTGGGCTCCTCCCGACGGCACAGCCTGCGTTCCGTGAAGATCCAGGCGGGAGCCTGGACGGTCGCGGGAGTCGGACTCGACGGCGCCCTCATCATGGTGCTCGCGCTGGGAGCCTGGCGCGTCTCCGAAGGCCACATCGGTGTCTCCACGCTCGTGGCGTTCCTGCTCTATGTCTGGGGACTGACCGGGCCGCTGATGGAGCTCACCCAGAACCTCACCACGCTGCAGTCCGGCCTGGCCGCCGCCGGACGGATCAGCCAGGTGGACGCGATGCCCGTGGAGGACCGGCGAGCCGACCTCCGCGTCGTGGAGGGAGTGGCACGAGGCTCGGGCGCCGTGACGGGGCCGGGCCACGACGACTTCGGCGTCCCAGCCCCGGACCCCCGCTCGGGCAGGGGAGGGCCACCACCTGGAGACGCCGGTCCAGAGGCACCGGCGGCAACGGAGAGCAGCGACTCGGAGACCGCATCCCGGCCCGTGCTGGAGCTGGCAGGAGTGACCGCCCGCTATGCGCAGGACGGTCCGGTGGCGGTCCAGGGCATCGATCTGCGGGTCCCGGCGACGGGCCACGTGGCGCTCGTCGGCCCCTCCGGGGCCGGGAAGACGACGCTGCTGTCGCTGATGATGCGGTTCCTGGAGCCCGAGGAGGGAGAGCTCAGACTGCGCGGCACGCCCTACGGGCAGCTCAGCCCGGCCCTGGTGCGCTCGGCCTTCGCCTACGTGGAGCAGGAGACTCCCGTCGTGCCCGGGACGATTCGGGAGAACCTGCTGTTCTCCGCACCCGAGGCAGACGAGCACCAGCTGCAGCAGGTGCTGCGGCGGCTGCAGCTCGAGGACATGGTCTCCCGCCTGCCGCACGGGCTGGACACGGCACTGACGGACACCAACGTCTCTGGAGGGCAGCGTCAGCGGATCGCCCTGGCCCGGGCGCTGCTGGTGGATCCGGCGGTGCTGCTGCTCGACGAGGCCACCGCTCAGGTCGACGGCGTCACGGAGGCCGCCGTGCAGGAGACCATCGCCACGCACGCCCGCCATGCCGCCGTCGTGACCATCGCCCACCGGCTCTCGACCGTGGTCGACGCGGACCGCATCCTCGTGATGGACGGAGGGCGCATCGTCGATGAGGGCACCCACGGGCAGCTGCTGACCAGCTCCCAGCTGTACCGCAGCCTGGTGGCGGCCCTGCGGATGGAGACTCCGGTGGGGTGACCCTGCGGGGTGTTCCAGCGCGGCGTTCCTGCGCGGTGTTCCAGCGCGAGCTCCTGAGTCGGAGGCCGCGCCGGTGGGCTCAGACTCCGCCGGTGCGGCGGACGTGCTCCGCCAGGAGGGCCAGGCCGTCGTCGATGCTGATCGCCGGGGTCCAGTCGAGGGCCGCCCGGGTCTCCCGCTGGTCGAACCAGTGGGCGGTGGAGAGCTGCTCCGCCAGGAACTTCGTCATCGGAGGTTCGTCGTCGAGGTCACCGGCGACCCGTTCCGCCAGGCCCCAGATCTTCTCCACGGCCAGTCCGGCCGCCTTCGCCACCGCCGGGGCCACGCGGAGCCGCGGACGACGCGCGCCGCCCGCCTCCGCGATGCCCATCAGGAGCTCGCCGATCGGTCGCGGTTCGCCGTTGGTCAGCACCAGTCGGCGGCCGTGGATCTGAGGCAGCCGACGCAGCCCGGCGGCGAAGGCGTCCACCGCGTTGTCGATGTAGAGGGTGTCCACCAGGGCCGCGCCCGAGCCCAACAGCGGCAGACGGCCGGAGCGGGCGCGGTCGACCACGCGGCGGGTCAGCTGGCCGTCCCCGGGGCCCCAGATCAGGTGCGGACGGATGACCAGCACCTTCATGCCCGCCGCCGCACGCGCCTGGACCAGCAGCTCGGCCTCAGCTTTGGTGCGGGCATAGTGACCGAGGACCGCGGTCGGGTCGGGGTCTCCGGCGCCTTCCCCGACCAGGGAGGTGCCGGCATGGGCGACCGACGGAGACGAGACATGCAGCAGATGCTCCACGCCGGCGGCCTCGGCCGCGTCGAGGATGTTCTCGGTGCCGTGGATGTTGACGTCGACGAAGTCTTGGCGGCGGCCCGAGACCGACACCTTGGCCGCCATGTGGATGACGGCGTCCTGACCGGCCATCGCCTGGGCCACCAGGGCGTGGTCGGTCAGCGAGCCACGCACGTCACGGACCTCGTCGAGTCCCGAGGCGCTGCGCTGCAGGGTGGTCACCTCATAGCCGTCCTGCGCCAGTCGTCGGGCGACGCTTCCGCCGAGCAGCCCGGAGGCGCCGGTGAGCAGGACCCGGGAGCCGGGCAGGATCTCGGCGGGACGCGGAGCTGAGGGGGTGGTCTCACTCACGGAGTGCCGGGCCTCCTCCCGGTCAGAGCCTTCTCGGCCCAGAGGGCTAGACGGGTGCGGTCGATCTTCGAATTGTGGCGGATGTCGGTGGGCAGTTCGTCGAGGACGAGCACGGCCGAGACCGGGACGTCACCGGCGGCATGGCGCACTGCGGAGGCGAACTCCGGCGAGGCCAGCGGGGACCGACCGGTACGCAGGGGCCGGTCCGGACCGTCCGGCTCCACGATGACGACGACGGCCTGGGTGCCGGACGGCCCGACGCCGACGGCGGCGCTGCGGGTCACCTCGTCGAGGGCGTCCACCGGGGTCTCCACCGTGCCGGGGCCCACCGGACCATCGGGGGTGGTGATCACGTGCTGCAGGCGCCCCTCGATCCACAGGCGCCCTGAGGAGTCGACATGGCCGACGTCGTGGGTGCGGTGCCACAGAAGGCCTTCGGCGGTGTCCCGACTGCTGGCCCGGTCCGTCTGCCAGAGCCGGTCGTAGCCGGCCTTCAGATGCGCGGCTGAGACGACGATCTCGGAGAGGACGCCGACGGCGGCGGGCTGGACGGGGTCGTCCAGCACGGTGAGCTCCTCCGCCGGACGGCCTGCGGGATCGAGCGGCGCCAGGGCCAGCCGCACGCCCGCCACAGGCTGGCCCACGCATACTCCGCTCTGTCCGGTGGCCATCGCCTCATGCACTCCGTCACGGTCGATGTCCGCCTGCAGGAGCCCCTCGGTCATGCCATAGGGCGTATGGATCTCTGCGGAGGGGAAGAGCTCCTGGACGGCGTCCAGCAGATCCGGATGGACCGGTGCCCCGGCCGAGAGGACCAGTGAGATCCGTCCCAGGGCGGCTCGCTGGTCCGCCTGGAGCTCGGGTGCGGTCGCCACGACGTTGCGCAGCGCCGCGGGGGAGCCGAAGAACATCGTGGCCTCACCCGTCATCGCCGCCTGAGCGACGGCGTCAGCGGTGAGCGTGGCAGGCCGTGTCACCGACATGTCCGGGGTCACCGAGGTGGCTCCGATGGCCGGGCCGAGCAGCGCGAACGGCGCGAAACCGGCGATCAGCGACGAGCCGGGCGTCACGTTGAACTGGCGCCGCAGCAGCGCCACGAGGGCGGCGAGCCGTCCGTGGGTGTACACCACGCCCTTGGCCGGTCCGGTGGAGCCGGAGGTGAACAGCACCGCCGCCTCGTCCTCGGGGGCCGGGTGGGGGACGTCCGGAGAGGCTCCCACGTGGCTGCGCAGCAGCCGCTCCACCGAGGCCACGGTGCCGAGCAGGCGTGCCTGACGGTGGGAGAGCGCCTGGACGCTGATCCGCCGACCGGGCCAGCCGAAGGTCCGGGCCAGGGCCAGGCCGGGGGTGGCGCCGATGATCCAGTCCGGCCGCGCGCTGCGGGCGGCCCGCGTCATGCCCCTCACGCCGAGGCCTGCGTCGGCGACGACGGCCACCGCCCCGATGCGCAGGCAGGCGTAGAGCACCACGGTCAGGTCGTTGCCGGGCGGGACCAGCAGGGACACCCTGTCGCCCCGGGAGACGCCGAGTTCGCTGAGCCCGCGAGCGAGCGCGTCGATCTGCGAGGAGAGCTCCTGCCAGCTGAGCGCCCTCGGGTCCTGGGAGGTCATGTCCACCACTGCGGGGGAATTCCGCCGCCAGCTCGCCGTCATCTCCTCAAGCTGAGCGTGCAGACCGTGCACCGCAGCGGCCGGGGCGGGGGAGCGGCGGGTCGAGTCCTCCGGACGGAGACGTCCGTCGCGCCGGTCCATGCCGCCGAGCCAGGTCAGCAGCGGTGCTGCGATGTCTCGGTCCTCCGCCACCAGGTGGCCGGCACCCTCGAAGCGGTGCAGGTCGGCATGGGGGATGCGCTCCTGCAGATCCGCCAGATGACGTTCTTGGAAGACCGGGTCCTTCGGCCCCCAGAGCAGCAGCGTGGGCTTGTCCCATCGGGTCAGGGCCGAGGAGACCTCCTCCAGCGTCCCGCGGGAGACGTGGTCTGCGGAGGCGGGGATGTCCGCCACGAACCCGCCGATGCCCCCGCGCCGATCGCGGCTCCGGTACGGGGCCGAGTAGGCGGCATGGACCTCACGGTCGAGGCGCCCTTCCGCCAGGGACAGCGTGACCCCGAGGAACCCTCGGGTCTCCACGGTGGAGGCGCTCAGCAGGCCCGGTGCGGTGGCCGCGCGGAGCGCGGCCGGCACGGGCTCGTCCACCGGATGGTCCACTGCGGTGTTCAGCGTCGCGGCGGCGTCGACGTCGTAGGGATGGCGCGTGGCCCAGCCCAGGGAGATGACGCCGCCCCAGTCGTGGCCCAGCGTCACCAGAGGAAGGGCCGTGTCGACGTCGAGGGCGTCCATCAGGGCGTCCAGGTCGTCGAGCCGCTGCGCCATCCGGCGATATCCGCATTCGTCCGGATCCGCGCCCGTCAGGGTGCGCGGGGCGCCGGCGTGGCACAGGCGCTCGGAGTAGCCCATGTCCAGCTGGTCGGGCGCGATGATGCGCCACCCGCCGGCGGTGTCGGCCTCTGCCTGTCGCAGCGACTCCGCGACGAGCCCTCGCCACAGGTAGGACCAGGTCGGGTTGCCGTGGACGGCCAGGATCGTGCCCCGCACGGGGATGCCCCGGGCAGCCAGGATCGGGCCGGTGTCCAGGACGTGGAAGGTACGGGTGCCGTCGACGGTCCTGGCCGCCACCAGCCGTGACCAGGCAGGATCGAGCCCCGGCAGCCCCTTCGGCGGCAGCTGGGCGGGTGCTGCGGGCAGCGGGCGGTGTCGGATCCGGGGAGCCCTCACCAGATGATCTCCAGCATCGCCGTGTTGAGTCCGGAGCCGACGCCCATGCAGAGCACCCGGGAACCGGAGGACAGGGAGGCGGACTCTCGAGCCAGGGTGATCGGCAGCGAGGCGGGCCCCACGTTGCCCAGCTCGGGATAGGTCACCGGGACGCGCTTCTTGTCGAGCTTGGCGGCCTTGATGATCGACGCGGTGTGCAGTGACGACACCTGGTGGGTCACGTAGGCGTCCATGGCATCCCAGTCGAAGTGCTCCTTGGCGTCCTGCCAGGCATCCATGACGAGCTCGAGGCCGCCGTCGAGCAGGCCGCGGGAGTCAGTGAACATGCCGCGATGGTCACCGACGCACAGGCCGTGGTGCTGGGTCGCGGCCCGAGTCACACCACCGACGATCCGGTGCCCCTCGGGGTGCCGGTCGGCAGGGCCCACGACCGCCGCCGCCGCGCCGGAGCCCAGGGTCAGGGACGCGAACTCCGACATGAAGTCCTCGCGGCTGACCATCGATTCGAGGCTGCTGATGCGCTCCACGGTCGCGTCCTGGACCTTCTTGGCGTCCTCGCCGTTGACGATCAGCACATAGGTCGCCTGCCCGGCGTCGATCATGGAGCTGGCCAGGGTCATCGCATTGACGAAGCCCAGGCAGGCGTTGGTGATGTCGAAGTTCATCGCGGAGCTGGGCAGACCCAGGTCGTGGTGGACTCCCACGGCGACGGAGGGCTCGAGATGCTCGCGGGTCACCGAGGTGTTGATCATCACCGAGACGTCGGCTGCGGGGACGCCGGCGGCCTGGAGGGCCCGACGCCCGGCCTCCACAGTGCCGGCGCGCACGTCTCCCGCCTTCTCCCAGTTGCGGCGGGTCTTCACGCCTGCGACCCGCTGCAGGAGGCCCTGGGGGAGCTTCAGCCGCTTCAGGGCGTCGGCCAGGCGGCGGTCGATGTCCTTGGAGGTCAGAGGGACCGGGGCTTGGACCTCGGCCACAGACAGCAGGGCGGCGTTGCGGTGGTGAAAAGTCGCGTTTCCTGGCACCGCTCCATTATCCAGCAGGTGAACCGGGCTAGCGAATCGAGGGAGGGCTAGCATGGTTTCCATGACCTTCAGCCATGACGACTCCGCGCCCTCTTCGACACTCTCGCTGCGCGCGGCGATCGAGCGCGGCGGCTTCTACCCCACGCTTGTGCACCATACGGTGACCGACGCCCTGGACGGCCGCGAGCCTACGCACCAGATCGTCCATGTGGACACCCACTTCGACATGGAGGAGGTGCACCGGCACATCACCGTGCTGGCGCTGGCCGAGGACGTGATCGTCGTCGCCCATCTGGACGACCACGACGTGGAGGCCGACGACGCCGGGACCGCCGGTCGGACCGACACGGTGGCGCGCATCTCCACGGAGGTCGTCCCCGTCAGCCGAATCCGTTCGGTGATCCTCTCCGAGGTGCACCGACGCCCGGAGAGCTTCCGTCCGGAGCGGGGACTGGCGGAGGTGACGCTGAACATGAACTGGACCGGCGGCGCGCGCTTCGAGACGGCGCCGGTGCACTGCGGAGACCCGGACTGCATGGCTGACCACGGCGACGACGGCACCGTCGTGCCCGAGGACATCGTGCTCCGCATCGCCGCCACCGCCGAAGGAGACACCGCCGTGGAGGAGGCCCGCAGCTTCGTCCGGGCGCTGCGTCGAGCCTGTGTGCGTCACGCCCGCTGACCGTCGTCCTCCCGCACCCGACCCTCTGGTGACGCGGCAGCGCACCGCCCACTCCGGAAGGAAGACCCTGATGACCGCTCGTGCCCGTGAGCTGGCCGCCCTCGCCCCGGCCTATGACGGTGCCCACATCCGTCACGTGATGCCCTCGGCGGCGGCGTCGCTCGGCCTTGACGGATTCCTCGACAGGCTCGGGCTGCCCGAGGCGAGCCTCACCGTGGTCCTCATGGTCGACGGGCTGGGGGACGAGCTCATCGCCCGGCACAGCGGGCACGCCCGGTTCCTCGCCTCTGCATGGCGGAGCAGCGCCACCGGACGGGTGCTGGACGCCGCCGCCCCCGCGACGACCGCCGCCTCCATCGCCTCTTTGGGCACGGGAGAACCCCCGGGCCGTCACGGCCTGGTCGGCTACGACGTCCTCGCGCCGTGGCTGGACCGGGTGGTCAACATGCTCGGCGGGTGGGATCCCGCGGTGGATCCGGCCCGTTGGCAGCCCCACGAGCCGGTGCTGCGGCGCGCTGAGCGTGCGGGCGCTCGGGTGCTGACCGTCTCGCGTCCCAAATTCGCCGACTCCGCCCTGACGCAGGCCGTGCTCTCCGGAGGTGAGTTCCTCGGGGCCACCCATCTGGACGCGCGGTTCCGGTTGGCGGCTGATGCGATCACCAGTCATCGTCCCGCCACCGGGGGAGTGCGCCAGGGGTCTCCGCAGCCGCTGCTGATGTATCTCTACGTGGACGAACTGGACAAGACCGGGCACCGATACGGGGTGGACTCACCCGAGTGGGTGCGCGCGCTGGAGAGCCTGGACCGGGAGGCCGAGACGTTCGTCACGCGGCTGCGTGAGAGGTTCGGCGACCAGCTCTCGGTGCTGCTGACCGCAGACCACGGCATGCTGGACATCGCCCCGGAGGGCCGGCTGGACTTCAGCGCAGAGGAGGCGCTGCTGCGCGGCGTCCGGCACACCGGCGGCGAGCCGCGGTTCGTGCATCTGTACTTCGATCAGCATGCTTCCGCCGCCGTGCGCCGCCAGGTGCATGAGGCGTGGGAGGAGCGCTTCGGCGACCAGGCGTGGATCGCCACGCGCGACGAGGCGGTGGACGCGGGATGGTTCGGTCCCGTGGAGGACCGGGTGCGTCCCCGCATCGGTGATCTCCTGGTGGCCGTGCACGGTCCGATCGCGCTCTATCACGTGGCCCGGACGGGCCCGGATCCACTGACCATGGTGGGCCAGCACGGATCGCTGACCGACGTGGAGGTCAAGGTCCCGCTGCTCTCGCTGACCGGGCGCGCCTTCGGCTGAGTCCCGTGGGGACGTGCGACGGATCCCTGTGCGACCGATCCCTGTGCGACCGTCTGCCGGTCGTCAGTCGCCCTTCGAGCCGAAGAGGATGTCGTCCCAGCGAGGCATGCTGGGGCGGCGGGAGCCGGAGCGCTTCGGCTTCGGGGCGTGGGCGGGCGCGGCGTCTTCGGTGCTGCCGGCGTCCCGCTGGCGGGTGGCGGCGTCGTCGTCGCTCTGTGCGGATCCGGCCGATGCCGGATCCTCGCCGGGGGTCGGCTCCTTCGCCGGGGCGCCGGCCCCCTCTGCGGTGTCGGGCGCGCCCTGCGCCGCCGCGTGGTCCGGACCGGAGGAGTCGACGTCGACCGGTGACTCGCTGTCGGCATAGCTGAACCCCCAGGCGTCGGTGCCGTCGGGGCTGTCTATGTCGGGGGACTCCGTGCGCTCATCGTCGCGGGGAGCCTGCTGATCGTCCTCCCCCTGACCGGTCTGCGCCGACTCGACCGCGCGCAGTCGGGGCGTGTCCTGGCCGCTGGGCTGTTCGTCGCGCGTGAGCATGAGGGCGAGCCTGTCATCGGCGTCCTCGTCCGCGCCCAACCGACGACCCCGCCGAGCGCGCAGGACGTCGAGGAGGTCCTGATGCTCGTCGCCTTCGCCCGTGGGGCCTGCCGGGGCGTCCGGAGAGCGGGAAGGCAGCGGCGAGGTGTCCTGCTGGTCTGCGGGCACCGGGGCCGGCGTCGTCGCCGCCGGCCTGCCGGTGCCACGATCCGATCGCTGCGCCGCCGAGTCCGCCACGGACTCGACGTCGAAGGGGGCGTCCACTGCGGTCAGTCGCCGCGGACCGCGGCGGGCGCCGGTCTCCGGAGGGAGGCTGCTCAGCGTCTGGGCCCAGGGACCGACCGCTCGCAGATGGCGAGACTCCGGAGAGAAGACCCATTCAGCGGGCGGTTCGGCGTCGACACGAGCGCGGGCGGCGGCTTCGTCATCGGGGGAGAACCAGCAGACGACCTGCCAGCTGCCGTCCTGGCGTCGCCAGGCGTCCCACGCCAGGGAGGTCAGGTCGACGCCGAGGGACCGCAGGCGGACCAGCGCCATCGCTTCGAGGGTGGCGGGGGCGTCACCGAACGCGATCCGGTGCTGTTCGGCCGAGGACGGCGGGGCGATCGCCGTGCTGCGGGCCAGTTCGGCGACATAGGCGCGCTCGGCCTGGACGGGCCCTGCGTAGCGTTCCACTCGGGCCGGGTCGAGGCCTGACTCTGCGACCATCTGCTCCACGGTGGCCCCTGCACGGAGCCGGGCCTGCACCTCCCGCACCGTCATGGGCGCCCGGGCGCCCTCGGCCCGCGTCGTGAGGTGCGGCGGGCGGGTGGACTTCCGTCCCACGGCCGCGCGCAGCGCGTCGTCCACGGGCAGGGCGAACTCCTGACCCTGGTCGTCGGCGAGGACGAGCAGTTCGTCGGAGTCGTCCTCGGTCACGCCCATGATCCGCAGCTGCTGCATCTGTGCTTCCTCCCGCCTGTGGCCGGCAGTAGTCTTCGGGACGGGTGCGGTCGGCGCCGCGCCGCCCTCCGGGTGGACTGGTCCAGGGGTCACTGTAGCGCGGGGAGGGCGTGGAGCTCCCGCTCCCGGTTCAGCGGAACTTGAACCTTGGGGTCGCGGAGCCCGTGAGGAGCTGCGTGGCGCCGACTCCGGGCGGCCCCGGCTCGCCGCCTCAGCGACGGTTTCGGGGCCCCGAGCCGGCCCGTCGTCCGCCCTCGGCTCAATGTGTCGCCGCCGATTTGGCGGAGCTGGCTCGATGCGACACAATCTGTGCGACAAATCGCGCTTGGGGGACCGGTGGAGGCTGGTGTCCGAGCGATTCGAATTCGACTTTCGGAGTGTGGAGCGACCCTCATGGCAACCGACTACGATGCGCCGCGCAAGAACGACGACGACGTCAACGAAGACTCCATCGAGGAACTGAAGAATCAGCAGACCAATCGCCAGTCCGCCGTCGTGGACGAAGACGAGGCGGAGGCGGCCGAAGGGTTCGAGCTCCCCGGCGCTGACCTCTCCGACGAGGAGCTGCAGGTGCGGGTGCTGCCCGCCCAGTCTGACGAGTTCACATGCGGCGAATGCTTCCTGGTCCGCCACCGGTCCCAGGTGTCCCGCGAGGAGAACGGGATGTTCATCTGCAAGGACTGCGACAGCTGAACGGCGATCTCGGTCGGCCACATCGTCGCAGCACGGAGGCCCCGTTCCGGACCATGGTCCGGAACGGGGGCCCCCGGTGGCGGGGGGGGGGGGGGGGGGGTGGGGGGGGCCGGGCGGGACGCGGAGCGCTAGGCAAA
>NZ_JBQYEY010000035.1:0-32072 GCF_052656005.1 Nesterenkonia sp. K-15-9-6 | reverse complement strand
GGAAGCTAAGACCCACAGCGCCGATGGTACTGCACACGGGAGTGTGTGGGAGAGTAGGTCACCGCCGGACACCACTTAGGACGAGAGCCGGGTTGAAGGATCACTGTTGATTCTTCGACCCGGCTCTTGTTGCGTCTGCCCTCAGCGCTGACAGGCGCTCACTCCCGTCATCCTTCGGCACGGAAGGTATCCTGGATCAGTGAACTCTCGATATGACGACCGTCGCGGCCCGCGTCGCAGCCGCCCTGACCGTCCCGAGGAGCGTAGCGCCGGTGCCTCCCGTTCCAGGGGAGACCTGCGCCGCTCCAACCGTGAGGACCGTCCGCGGTCACCGGAGATCGATGAGGACGTCACGGGCAAGGAGCTGGACCGGGAGGCGGCCTCCCAGCTGGGCACGCTCAATGACACCAACCGCACCTGGGTGGCCAAGCATCTCGTGATGGCCGGACGCCTCATCGACGTGGACCCGGCATTGGCCCAGGAGCACGCGTTGGCGGCGTCGCGGCGCGGCGGCCGACTCGCCGTCGTGCGCGAGGCTGTGGCGCTGACCGCCTACGCGGCGGGCGACTTCTCCGAGGCGCTGCGTGAGTTGCGCACCTACCGGCGGATCAGCGGCGACCAGTCCCACCTCCCGGTCCAAGCGGACTGCGAACGCGGGCTCGGTCGACCGCAGAAGGCTGTGGAGCTGGGGGAGAGCCCCGAGGCCCAGCGACTCACCGGTGCGGTCCGCGCGGAGCTGGCCATCGTCGTCGCCGGGGCCCACACAGATCTGGGCGACCACGCCTCAGCCGTGACCGCGCTTGAAGTCCCCGAGCTGCAGCGCGATCGCGCGTTCAGCTTCTCACCCCGTCTCTTCACCGTCTACGCCGATGCCCTGGAGGCTGTCGGCCGCGGCGAGGAGGCGGAGCAGTGGCGCCGCCAGGCATTCGTCGCGGAGAGGGCCCTCGGCGCAGGCGCCTTCGAGTCTCCGGAGATCATGGACTTCGACGACGAACCTGCAGAGCTGCCCAAGGTCAAGGACGTGATGGGCGGTGCCCCCAGGCCTCGAGCGGGTGAGGACCAGGGATGACGCGCGCCGTGATCGACCACCATGATGGCGTCCTCTTCGACCTCGACGGCGTCCTCTATGCGGGTGCCGGAGCCGTGGACGGAGCGGTCGAAGCTCTGGCCGAGCTGCGGCGTCGGGAGATCCCGTGCGCGTTCGTCACCAACAACGCCTCCCGTTCGGCAGAGGAGGTCGCCGGCCATCTCACTGATCTCGGCATGCCCGCCTCCCCCCACGAGGTCTTCGGTTCGGCTCCTGCCGGAGTGAGCCTGATGGCACGGGAGATCCCGCGGGGCGCCCGGGTGCTGGTGACCGGGAGTCGGTATCTGCGTCAGCTGGTCGAAGACGGAGGGTTCCAGGTCGTGGACTCCGCCGCCGACCGGCCTGCCGCCGTCATCCAGGGCTTCGACCCCCAGCTGCGCTGGATCGACCTGGCAGAGGCCGCCTATGCGGTCAACGACGGCGCCCGCTGGTTCGCCACCAACTGTGACCTGACCATTCCGCGGGAGCACGGCATCGCACCGGGGAACGGCGCGCTGATAGAAGCAGTCGGCCGTGCCACCGGGACCATCCCGACCGCCGCGGGCAAGCCGGAGCCCGTGATGTTCGTGCAGGCCGCCCAGGCTCTCGGTCTGCAGGCCCCTCTGGTCATCGGCGATCGGCTGGACACCGACATCCTCGGCGGCAACCGGGCGAGATTCACCACCGCCCTGGTGCTGACCGGCATCGACACCCGGGAATCGGTCGGGGCGGCCGAAGCCGCCAGCCGTCCGGACCACATCCTCGAGACCCTCGCCGACCTCTTCGCCGAAGACCTCGCAGGAGCCACCGCATGACCGAGCAGCACCCGGAGCCGGCAAGCCCCCACCAGGGGGAGTCGGTGACCGACATGGAGATCGACGAGCTCGACGCCCACATCACCGAGGCCGAGCACCTGCACCGGCAGCTGTCGGAGCGCCTCGAGGCCACGGGGCGGCACTGAGCTTCGATGGACGGTGACGCCCCATGAGCTCCGAGCGACTGGACCGAGCTCTCGTCTCCCGCGGCCTGGCGACGAGCCGCAGCCGGGCCGGGCAGCTCATCCGTGCCGGTTCCGTGCGCGTGGACGGTCGCGCAGTGTCCAAGGCGGCGACGACGGTGCGCACCTCCCAACGAGTGGAGGTCACCGAGGACGACCCCTGGGTGAGCCGGGCGGCTCATAAGCTGCTCGGGGCTCTCACCGCCTGTCCGGAGATCGCTGTGCAGGGGCGTCGATGCCTGGACGCCGGATCCTCCACCGGCGGATTCACCCAGGTGCTGCTGGCGCAGGGAGCCCGGCGGGTGGTCGCCGTCGATGTCGGCCATGACCAGCTGGCGCCCGCACTGCGGGAGGATCCCCGTGTGGAGAACCATGAGGGTCTGAATCTGCGTGGCCTGAGCCCTGGGCAGCTCGGCGAACCCTTCGCCCTCATCGTCGCGGACCTGTCCTTCATCTCCCTGCGACTGGTCATGGCCCCACTGGCCGGACAGGCTCGTGCCGGGGGCGATCTGCTGCTGATGGTCAAGCCCCAGTTCGAAGTGGGCCGCGAGAGACTCGCCCGCACCGGCGTGGTCACCAGCCCGGAGCTGCGCCGGGAGGCGGTGACCGCCGTCGTCGGCTCGGCCGAGGAGCACGGACTGCACCTGCTCTCCGCCCACCGGTCCCAGCTGCCCGGACAGGACGGCAACCTCGAGTTCTTCCTGCACCTGAGACGCTCCGAGACGTCGACCGGGGCCAGCAGCGGCCCGGCGAGTGCCGCTAGGCTGGACCAGGTCGACTACCGCGACTGACCGGCACCGGCCTGGGACCGGGTGGCACGGACCAGCACCACGGCGAACGAACTCTGGAGGAGGCCCTATGACGGAGGCGCACGGAAGCCGGGAGATCCTCGTGCTCGCCCACACCGGTCGCCACGACGCCGTCGACGCCGCCGCCGCGGTGGCGGAGCGTCTCCATCAGGCAGGACTCACCCCCGTCATGCTCGAGCGGGACATCGCCTCGCTGGGACACCTCGTCGGAGACCGGCTGCGGGACGTCCCGATCGCCGTCGCCGACACCGATGTGCCGCTGTCGCGCTGCGAGGTCGGCATGGTCCTGGGCGGCGACGGCTCTATCCTGAGGGCCGCCGAGCTCGTCCGCGGCGCGGACCTGCCGCTGATGGGCATCAACCTGGGTCATGTCGGGTTCCTCGCCGAATCCGAGCGCACCGAGCTCGACGCCTCCGTCCAGTGGGTGGTCGAGCAGGACTACACCGTCGAGCGTCGCATGGCGATCGATGTGCAGGTCTGGCAGTCCGGCGACCATATCGGCAGCACCTGGGCGCTGAACGAGGCCAGCGTGGAGAAGCACGCGCGGGAACGCATGGTGGACCTGGTCGTAGAAGTCGACGGCCGCCCCATCTCCGCCTTCGGATGCGATGGCGTCGTGATGGCCACCCCGACCGGCTCCACCGCCTACGCCTTCTCCGCGGGCGGCCCCGTGGTCTGGCCCGAGGTGGAGGCCCTGGTGATGGTCCCGATCTCCGCCCATGCCCTGTTCGCCCGGCCGCTCGTCGTCGCACCGGAATCCGTGCTGGCCGTCGAGGTCCTGCAGCGCGAGGAGGAGCAGGGGGTGCTCTGGTGCGACGGACGCCGCGCCACCGAGCTGCCGGCCGGCTCCCGTGTCGAGGTGACCCGATCCGCCGAGCCCGTCCTGCTCGCCCGGGTCAAGCAGACACCGTTCTCCGAGCGGCTCGTGGACAAGTTCAACCTGCCCACCTCCGGCTGGAGGGGACCCGTGGATGCGGCGAACACCGTCCAGGGCCCGGACCACCCCACCGATCACCCCATGGGGGGAGAGATGACCACAGGAGCCCGACACCTCGAGGAGGGACCCACCTCGTGATCGACCACGTCACCATCACCGACCTCGGCGTCATCGAACGCGCCGAACTCGAGCTCCACCCCGGCCTGAACGTGGTGACGGGCGAGACCGGCGCCGGCAAGACGATGGTCGTCACGGCCCTGGGGCTGCTCCTGGGCGCCCGGGCGGAGGCCGCTGCTGTGCGCAGCGGCGCGCCGCGCGCCGCCGTCGACGCCGAGCTGCAGGTGCAGGCGGACCATCGGGCCGTGGAGCTTGCGCGTGAGGCCGGCGCGTGGTTCGACGACGAGGAGGCCGCGGAGGCGCCGACGACGCCGGACGCCACGCCGAGGTCCACGCTTCTGCTGGGGCGCGCGGTCAGCGCCAAGGGCCGGAGCCGGGCCAGCGTCTCCGGGCGCAGCGTGCCGGTCTCCCTGCTCGGCGAGATCGGCTCATCTCTGGTCACCGTCCACGGGCAGACCGACCAGCTCCGCCTGAAGTCCGCCGCCGCCCAGCGCCGGGCGCTGGACAGCTACGCCGGCGAGGAGTTCGCCGCACTGGCCCGCGACTACCGGGCCCGCTACGAGGCCTACCAGGCCCGGCGCGCAGAGCTGGAGGAGATCACCACCCACGAGCGGGAACGTCGGCTGGAGGCCGAGCAGCTGCAGCAGGCGCTCGAACAGATCGATGAGGTGGACCCTCAGCCGGGGGAGGACGACCGGCTCAAGGCCGAGTCCCTGAAGCTGGAGAACGTCGAGGGGCTGCGTGAGGCGGCCCGGTCCGCGCAGCAGGCGCTCGCCGGCCCGGACGCGGCGGAGGCCGTCGGAGACGCCCCGCACGCCGTCGAGCTGGTCGAAGCGGCCTCGACCGCGCTGGGCCCCGTGCAGGACCAGGATGAGGAACTGGCCGCGATCGCTGAGCAGATCAGCTCGGTCTCGGGACTGCTCAACGACGCCGCCTCCCAGCTGGGCATCTATGCCGCCGGACTCGACGAATCGGGCCCCGAGCGCCTGGCGGAGGTGCACCAGCGACGAGCCGACCTCGACCGCCTGGTACGGCTGTACGGCCCCGACGTCGACGCGGTCCTGGCTTGGGCCGAGGAGTCCCGGCGACGCCTGGGGACCCTGCAGTCAGACACCGACCGCCTCGAGACGCTCTCTGCGGAGATCGAGCGTCTCGAGGAGGGACTGCGTACCGACGCCGCCGAGCTGCGACGCCGCCGCGCCGAGGCCGGGCGTCGTCTGGCCGAGGCGGTCGGAGAGGAGCTCGCCGCCCTGGCGATGCCGCATTCGCGCATGGTCGTGGAGGTCACCGAGACCGAGGAGCTGGGCCCTCATGGGGCGGACGCTGTGACCATGCTGCTGGCTCCGCACGCCGGCGCGGACCCTCTGCCGTTGGGCAAGGGCGCCTCCGGAGGTGAGCTCTCCCGCGTGATGCTCGCCCTCGAAGTGGTGCTGGCGGCCCACGATTCGGCCGGCACGTTCATCTTCGACGAGGTCGACGCCGGGGTCGGCGGCAAGGCCGCGGTGCAGATCGGACGTCGCCTCGCGATGCTGGCCCGCCATGTGCAGGTCATCGTCGTCACCCATCTGCCGCAGGTCGCCGCCTTCGCCCAGCATCATGTGCGGGTCTTCAAGTCCTCGGTGGGGGACGGCTCCGGGAGCGGCGGGTTCACCGCCACCGACGTCTGGACCCTCGACGAACAGGAGCGGGTCAGCGAGCTGGCCCGCATGCTCGCGGGCCAGGAGGACTCCGACTCCGCCCGTGCCCACGCCCGCGAGCTGCTCGAGGCGGCCTCCGGAGTCTGAGGTCTCCGCTCGCGCACCCGGAGCTGGGAGGAGGCGAGTGGCCGACGTCGCACCTGCCGGTGCCGCGGCGGGGTACTGCCGGTGGACCGGTGCTGATAGTCTTGAACTCCGTGGTGCATCGAAACAGTTCTCGGAACCAGTCCAGTCCCCAGACCCCCCGTCAGATCTTCGTGACCGGTGGCGTCGTCTCCTCTCTCGGCAAGGGGCTCACCGCCTCCTCCCTGGGGCATCTGCTCCGGGCCCGCGGCCTCTCGGTCGTCATGCAGAAGCTCGATCCGTACCTGAACGTGGACCCGGGCACGATGAACCCCTTCCAGCACGGCGAGGTCTTCGTCACCGAAGACGGCGCCGAGACGGATCTGGACATCGGCCACTACGAGCGCTTCCTGGATGAGAACCTCGACGGCCTGAACAACGTCACCACCGGGCAGATCTACTCCTCGGTGATCGAGCGTGAGCGTCGCGGCGACTACCTCGGCGACACCGTCCAGGTGATCCCGCACATCACCGATGAGATCAAGCGCCGCATGCGTCTGCCGGCCGAGGCCGACGGCGAGCGGGACGCCCCGGATGTCATCATCACTGAGATCGGCGGAACAGTCGGTGACATCGAGTCCCAGCCGTTCCTGGAGGCGGCCCGTCAGGTGCGGCAGGACGTCGGGCGGGAGAACGTCTTCTTCCTCCACGTCTCCCTGGTTCCCTACATCGGTCCGAGCCAGGAGCTGAAGACCAAGCCGACCCAGCATTCGGTGGCGGCGCTGCGCAGCCTCGGCATCCAGCCCGACGGCATCGTGCTGCGCTCGGCCGGGGAGCTTCCTCAGGACGTGCGGGGCAAGATCTCCCGGATGTGCGACGTCGACGAGGACGCCGTCATCAACTGTCCCGACGCGCCCAGCATCTACGACATCCCCCGGATCCTCCACAAGCAGGCCATCGACGCCTACGTGGTGCAGAAGCTGGACCTGAAGTTCAAAGATGTCGACTGGTCCAAGTGGAACCGCCTGCTGGACGTCGTCCACCACCCCGACCACGAGGTCGAGGTCGCGCTGGTCGGCAAGTACATCGATCTGCCGGACGCCTACCTCTCAGTCACCGAGGCGCTGCGCGCCGGAGGCTTCGCCCACCGGGCCAAGACCAAGATCCGCTGGGTGGCCTCGGACCTGTGTGCCTCCGAGGAGGGCGCGGCCAAGGCGCTGGAGGGCGTGGACGCGATCTGCGTGCCCGGCGGGTTCGGAGTCCGCGGCCTCGACGGCAAGATCGGGGCCTTCCGGCACGCCCGGGAGCACGGCATCCCCGCCCTGGGGCTGTGCCTGGGCCTGCAGACCATGGTCATGGAGTACGCGCGCAACGTGGTGGGCATGACGGAGGCGAACTCCACCGAGTTCGACCCGGACACCGCCTACCCGGTGATCGCGACCATGGCCGAGCAGAAGGACATCGTCTCCGGCGACGGCGACTTGGGCGGCACCATGCGGCTGGGCGCCTACGACGCCGTCCTCGCCGAGGACAGCGTGGTGGCCGAGACCTACGGCGCCACGGCGATCTCCGAGCGTCACCGCCACCGCTACGAGGTGAACAACGCCTACCGTGAGCAGCTGGCCGAGGCGGGACTGGTGTTCTCCGGCACCTCCCCAGACGGCCGTCTGGTCGAGTTCGTGGAACTGCCCCGGGACCAGCACCCCTACTACGTCTCCACGCAGGCGCATCCGGAGCTGAAGTCCCGTCCCACCGACGCCCACCCGCTGTTCGCCGGTCTGATCAAGGCCGGCCTGGACCGTCGCGCCTGATCCGGCGCCCGCCGCCACGGTGGAGGACCAGGAGCTCCGGCGCCGCCATCGCCGCCTGCGCGAGGCGGTGCCGGAGAGCCCGGTGGGGCGAGAGATCCAGGACTACCTGACCCACCTGCGCATCGAGCGCGGCTCGGCGGCGAACACCCTGGCTTCCTACCGCCGGGACCTGCTGCGATACGGAGCTCACCTGCTGGAGCAGGGGATCACCGCGCCCCACCAGGTGGGGGAGGACACCGTCGCCTCCTACCTGCGTGCGCTCAGCACCGGCGACGACGGCGGCGCGCCGCTGGCGGCGAGCTCCATGGCCCGGGCGCTGGCCTCGGTGCGGGGTCTGCACAGGTGGTGGGCCGCGGAGGGGCGCACCGCCGGGGACCCGGCGGCGCAGGTTGCCGCCCCGAAGCCGCGGCAGTCTCTGCCCAAGGCACTGACCATCGACCAGGTGCGCCGTCTGCTGGAGGCTCCGGACACGAGCACGCCGCTCGGACTGCGGGACAGGGCCCTGCTGGAGTTC
Organism: Nesterenkonia sp. K-15-9-6; assembly: GCF_052656005.1. NCBI lineage: Bacteria > Bacillati > Actinomycetota > Actinomycetes > Micrococcales > Micrococcaceae > Nesterenkonia > Nesterenkonia sp. K-15-9-6. Next base: position 24,061 of record NZ_JBQYEY010000035.1, on the reverse strand, counting down.
CTCTACGCCACCGGCACCCGCATCACCGAAGCCGTCAGCCTCGACGTGGACGACCTGGTGGAGCTCCGGGACTCTGCTCACCAGGACTCTGAGCACCGGTCCCAGGACGGGCTCGTCGTGGTCCGGGTCACCGGCAAGGGCGACAAGCAGCGGATCGTGCCGGTCGGCAGCTTCGCCCAGCGGGCGCTGGCCGACTATCTGACCGCGGGACGCCCCGCGCTGGCCGAGGCGGTGAGCCGATCCGCCACGCGCCGGCCCGGCTCACCGGGCCTGTTCCTCAACCAGCGGGGCGGCCGGCTCTCCCGCCAGTCCGCCTGGACCGTGCTGCAGCAGCACGCCCGGGCGGCGGGCCTGGAGACCGACGTCTCACCCCACACGTTGCGGCACTCCTGCGCGACCCACATGCTGGAGGGCGGGGCCGGCATCCGCCTGGTCCAGGAGATGCTGGGCCACGCCTCGGTGACCACCACGCAGATCTACACCAAGGTCACCGCGGAGGCGCTGCAAGAGAGCTACGTCTCCGCCCACCCTCGGGCCCTGTGAGCGCCCGCCGGGCGGCTCAGACCTCGCGGCGGCCGTCCTTGAACACCGCATGGGTCAGCGGCATCCCCGGCCGGTAGGCCAGATGGATCGCCGCCGGCGCGTCCAGCACGTGCAGGTCGGCCCGCTTGCCGACCTCCACGGACCCGACCTCGTCCTCGACCCGCAGGGCACGTGCCCCGCCCATGGTCGCCGCTCGGAGCGCCTCCTTCAGGGTGAGCTCCATCTGCAGCACGGCGGTGGCGACGCAGAAGCCCATCGCCGTGGTGTAGCTGGTGCCCGGGTTGCAGTTCGAGGCGAGAGCGACTTCTGCGCCGGCATCGAGGAGCCGGCGCCCCGGCGCCAGAGGCTGCCGGGTGGAGAGGTCACAGGCCGGCAGGCAGGTCGCCACCGTCTCGGAGTCGGCCAGAGCCGCCACGTCGGCGTCGTCGAGGTGGTTGACGTGGTCCACGCTGGCGGCACCCATCTCCACGGCCAGCTTCACCCCGGGGCCCGGGCCGAGCTGGTTCCCGTGCACGCGCAGTCCCAGACCGGCGTCGCGGCAGGCCTGCAGCACGCGCCGCGAGGCGTCGACATCGAAGGCTCCACGCTCGCAGAACACGTCGGCCCACTGCACATGCTCGGCCACCGCCTCCAGCATGGGTCCGCACACCAGGTCCAGGTACTCGTCCGCATCCGCCCCCGGCGGGACCAAGTGCGCGCCCAGGAAGGTCACGACGTCGGCGGCCTGCTCGGCCAGCCGGGCGTGCCGCTGCTCCTCCTCGACGCTCAGGCCGTAGCCGGTCTTGGTCTCCAGGAAGGTGGTGCCTCCGCGGCGGGCGTCGCCCACACGCGCGGCCAGCAGGGACGCCAGGACGGCGTCGTCGGTCTCGCGAGTCGCGGACATGGTGACCCCGATGCCTCCGGCGGAGTACTGTTGGCCGGCCATACGGGCCTCGAACTCCGCGCCCCGGTCGCCGGCGAAGACCAGATGCGTGTGCGAGTCGACCCAGCCGGGCAGCACCGCCCGGCCCTCCGCATCGTAGGAGGTGTCGGCGGCGGGCGCCTGGGCGGAGGGCCCGATCCAGGCGATCCGGCCGTCGTCGATCACGACGGCGGCGTCGTGGAGGACCCGGTGCTCCGCGTCGACTGTGGTGAGCTCACCGATTCCGGTGATCACCATGCTGGCAGGGGAGGCGCTGGCAGGGGTGCTCGTCATCGGAAGCTCCTCAGCTCGGGGTGGTCGGCGAACAGGGCCCGGTAGAGATCTGCCGGGTCGCCGAGCTTCATGTGGTGGCCTTCGCGGGCGATCTCGGTGCCGGCGACGCGGACCGAGAGCACATCGGCGGCTGTGGCGGTCAGCGGGCTCTGGGCCGGGTCACCGCCGGCGGTGCGGACGGAGGCGGCGTCGAGGAGCACGGCGTCCTCGGTCTCGGCGACGCTCAGCAGCCCCAGGCTGCGGCGCCCGGCGCCGGTGGCCGCCTCCACCAGCTGGCTCGGGCTGAACCGTCCCCGCTGGCCGCTGCGCAGCCGTTCACCATGCTCCAGCGCCCGCATCTCCAGCAGGGGGTCCACCACGGCGTGCTGGTCCGAGCCCAGGGCGATGACCGCCCCGGCCTCGGCGAGCTCGTGGGCCGGGCCGATCCCGTCGCCCAGGTCGGCTTCGGTGGTCGGACACATCACCACCGTGGCGGCGGCGTCGCCCAGCAGCGCGATGTCCTCGTCGCTGAGATGCGTCGCGTGGACGGCGGACAGGCGGGGGCCGAGCAGGCCGTGCTCCTGCAGCAGCCGGGTGGGGCTCATCCCGTGCTCGGCCTCCACGGCGGCGTTCTCCGCCGGCTGCTCGGAGAGGTGGATGTGCAGCGGCACCTCAGGGTGCTCGGAGGCCCACTCGGAGAGCTCGGCGAGCTGGTCGGCGTCGACGGCGCGCAGGGAGTGGATGGCGGCTCCGAGAGTGATGAGTTCGGAGCCGCAGTCCTCTTGGACCAGCGCGTCGTGCAGCCGCTCCCAGCGGGCCGCCCAGCCCGCCACGCCGTCGTCGGCGTACCGCTGCTGCACGGGGCTCAGCGCCAGCGGCTCCCCGGCCGGGGAGAGGCCGCCGCGCAGGTAGCAGGTGTCCAACAGGACCAGCCGGATCCCGGCCCGCCGGGCGGCACGGGCCAGGGCCCGCTCCATGGCGTGCTCGCCCTCGGCGTCCGCGCCGCCATAGGGGGTCCCGTCCGGCCGGTGGTGCAGGTAGTGGAACTCGCCGACGGCGGTCCAGCCCGAGGCGGCCATCTCGGCGTAGACGGCGGTGGCCAGCTGCTCCATGGTCTGCGGGGTCAGCGCCTCGGCGGAGCGGTACATCTCCTCCCGCCACCGCCAGAAGTCGCCGGGCGCGCCGTGCGGACCCGCGTGGGTGCGCCCGCGCAGCAGCCGGTGGAACGCGTGGGAATGGGCATTGACCAGCCCGGGCAGCGTGTGGGTGGCGCTCACAGCAGATCCTCCAGGGCGTCGGCCAGGGCGTGGACTCCCAGCACGGCGTCGCCGTCCTCCACATGCTCCTCCGGGGCGTGGCTGACGCCGCTGGGGTTGCGCACGTAGATCATGCCGGTGGGCACCTTCGCGGCGAGCACGCCGGCGTCATGGCCCGCGCCGGTGGGCAGCAGAGGAGCGGCGGGCGCGGTGCGGCGCACCGCCTCGGTGAGGGAGGCCGCGAGCTGCGGGTCGAAGTGCACGGTGCCGGAGAGCGACTCCTCGGTCAGCTCGGCCGTGCAGCCCTCGCTGAGGGCCGCCTGCTGGGCGTGGCGCCAGATGTCCTCCACCAGGGCGGCGGTGACCTCGTCCTCCGGGTGGCGGACGTCCAGCCAGAGGTCCAGGCGGGATGCGATGACGTTGGTGCCGCCCGGAACAGGCTCGACCCGCCCCACCGTCGCCCGCGCCTCGGGCTGCACCCGGGCCAGGCGTCGTACGTCGATCACGGTCTCCGCGGCGGCGACCATCGGGTCGCAGCGATCGGACATCAGCGTGGTGCCGGCGTGGTTGCCCTGGCCGTGGAAGCTGATCCGCCAGCGTCCATGGCCCAGGATGGTGGAGCCCACGGCGATCGCCGGCGCCCCGGCGCTGAGGTGCTCATCGGTGTTGAGTCCTCGGCCCTGCTCCACATGCAGCTCGACGAACTGTCCGATCCGGGCGAGTGCGGCCGGGTCGGGGCCGATGTGGGCGGGGTCCAGGCCCTCGGCGCGGGCGGCCTCCGCGAAGGTGATGCCCGCGGCGTCGCGCAGCCCCAGGGCCCGCTCCACCGGAATGGTCCCGGCCAGCAGACGGGACCCCAGGCAGGCCACGCCGAAGCGGGAGCCTTCCTCCTCGGGGAAGACGGCCACGGCGAGCGGCCGGCGGCGGTCCAGGGCTCCGGCGGCCTCCCGGGCCTGCAGCACGTCCACGGCGGCCAGGGCGGAGGCGACCCCGAGCGGGCCGTCGTAGGCCCCGCCGCCGGGCACGGAGTCCAGGTGGGAGCCGGTGACCAGGGCACCCTGCCGGGAGGCCTCCAAGGAGGTGACGCGGCGTCCGGCGGGCAGATCCCACCACGCCCAGAGGATGCCGTTGCGGTCCTCCTCGGTGTCCAGCCCGCGGCTGTGGGCCTCCTGGAGGAACCAGCCGCGCAGGTCCTTCTCCGCGGGGGACCAGACGGGGCGGCTGTACCCGCCGCGCCGCGGGTCGGTGCCGACGTCGGCGATGGCGGCCATCAGGGAGGTGACGGCGGATGCGGTCTCAGTCATGTGACTCCTAGGATCAGTGCGGCCAGGGGAGTGGCGAAGAGCAGGGTGAGCAGGACCCGCTGCGCCCAGATGACCACGAGGTGCCAGATCTTCACGGGGATCTCGGTGGCCAGGATGGACGGCACCAGGGCGGAGAAGAAGATCACCCCGGAGACGCAGACGACGCCGATGACCAGGCGCAGCAGCTCGGACTCGTGTCCCGCCACCAGCGTGGCCGGCAGGAACATCTCCGCGATGCCCAGGGCCGAGGCGGTGGCGGCCAACTGCGGGTCAGGCAGCTGCAGCGCCCAGGTCAGCGGGAGGAACAGATATCCCAGCCAGTCGAACAGGGGTGTGAAGGTGGCCAGCAGCAGCCCGATGAGCCCGATGGACATGATCGAGGGCAGGATCTGCATGGCCATCAGCAGACCGTCCAGGAAGCTGCGGGACATGTTCCTCACCACCGGGGGCGCGGCTTGGAGGGCCTCGCCGGAGGCGGACCAGGCTGCGCGCATCCGGTGCTGGGTGATGCGCTCCTCCGGCTGCGGCTCGACGCCGGGGAAGTGGTCGTCGGGGATGCGGCTCAACGGAGGGATCCGCACCACGATCACCGTGACTGCGTAGGTGACCACCAGAGTCAGGAAGAAGTACCACAGCCAGAGGTGCATCAGGTCCAGGGTGCGGGCGACCACCACCATGAAGGTGGCCGAGACCGTGGAGAAGCCGGTGGCGATGATCGCGGCCTCGCGTCCCGTGTACTGCCCGGAGGTGTAGACCCGGTTGGTGATCAGCAGACCCAGCGAGTAGCTGCCCACGAAGGACGCGACGGCGTCGATCGCCGACCGGCCGGGAGTGCGCCACAGCGGACGCATCACCGGCTGCATGAGCACGCCCAGGTACTCCATGAGGCCGTAGCCGACCAGCAGGGCCAGGAAGATCGCTCCCACCGGCACCAGCAGCCCCACCGGGATCACCAGCGCCTCGTAGAGGAACGGACCCAGCTCCGGGGCGAAGAGGACGTCCGGGCCGACCCCGCTGACGATCATGACACTGGTGGTCAGGCCGACGACGTTCAGCAGGGCGAAGACGGTGCGGGCCGGGGAGCGGCGCCACCGGCCGGTGACGAAGGGACGGACGGTGCCGGCCAGGATGATCGCCAGCGCGACATAGGCGGCCGCGCCGCCGAGTGCCTCACGCAGCGCGGTGACCAGGTGGTCCAGCGGGATCGTCGTCGACTCGCCGATCGTGACCGGCACGAAGAACATGACGACGCCGACCGCGCTGTAGAGGAAGAACCGCCAGCGGCCCCGCGGGCGGGAGGACGTCTGGCTCCCGTCCGCAGGGGCGCTGGAGTGGTCTCGGGGGTCCATGGTGCGGTGCTCCGGATCAGCGGTTCTCGTGCATCGGGATGCGCACACCGCGCTCCTCGGCGACCTCGACGGCGCGGTCGTAGCCGGCGTCGACGTGGCGGATGACGCCCATGCCGGGATCGTTGGTGAGCAGCCGCTCGAGCTTCTGGGCGGCCAGCTCGGTGCCGTCGGCCAGCGAGACCTGCCCGGCGTGGATGGAGCGGCCCATGCCGACCCCGCCGCCGTGGTGCAGCGAGACCCAGGAGGCTCCCGAGCCGGTGGCGGTCAGGGCGTTGAGCAGCGGCCAGTCGGCGATCGCGTCGGAGCCGTCGGCCATGGCCTCGGTCTCCCGGTAGGGGGAGGCCACCGATCCGGAGTCCAGGTGGTCGCGTCCGATGACGATCGGCGCGGACACCTTGCCCTCGGCGACGAGCCGGTTGAACAGCAGGCCTGCCTGGTGGCGCTCGCCGTAGCCGAGCCAGCAGATGCGGGCCGGCAGTCCTTCGAACTCGACGCGCTCGGCGGCGGCGTCCAGCCAGCGGTGGAGGTGCTCCTTCTCCGGGAACAGCTCCTTCAGCGCCTCATCGGTGACGCGGATGTCCTCCGGGTCGCCGGAGAGCGCGACCCAGCGGAACGGGCCGAGGCCCTCGCAGAACAGCGGGCGGATGTAGGCCGGCACGAAGCCGGGGAACTCGAAGGCCCGGTCGTAGCCGCCCTGACGGGCCTCGTCACGGATCGAGTTGCCGTAGTCGAAGACCTCGGCACCGGCGTCCTGGAACTCCACCATGGCCTGGACATGGGCCGCCATCGAGGCCTGGGCCTTGGCGGTGAACCCGGCCGGATCGGCCTGGGCCGCGGCCTCCCAGTCCTCCATGGTGTGCTCGACCGGCAGGTAGGACAGCGGGTCGTGGGCGCTGGTCTGGTCGGTGACGATGTCGACGGTGAACTCACCGGCACGGTGCCGCTCCAGCAGGGCGGGGAACACCTCGGCGGCGTTGCCCACATAGCCGACCGAGAGGCCCCGGCCCTCGGCCTTGGCGGCCAGCACCTTCTCCAGGGCGCGGTCCAGGTCCAGCTCCACCTCGTCGAGGTAGCGCTTGGCGGCCCGGCGGCGCAGGCGGGTCTCGTTCACGTCGACGATCAGGCACGCCCCGTCGTTGAGGGTCACCGCCAGCGGCTGGGCGCCGCCCATCCCCCCGCATCCTCCGGTGAGGGTCAGGGTGCCGGCCAGCGTGCCGCCGAAGCGCTTCGTGGCCACCGCGGCGAAGGTCTCGTACGTTCCCTGCAGGATGCCCTGGGTGCCGATGTAGATCCAGGACCCGGCCGTCATCTGGCCGTACATCATCAGGCCCTCGGCGTCGAGCTTGCGGAACTGCTCCCAGGTGGCCCAGTCGCCGACCAGGTTCGAGTTGGCGATCAGGACACGGGGCGCCCACTCGTGGGTCCGGAAGACGCCGACCGGCTTGCCCGACTGCACCAGCAGGGTCTCGTCGTCCTCGAGGTCCTTCAGCGTCGCGACGATGGCGTCGTAGGACTCCCAGTCGCGGGCGGCGCGTCCGGTGCCGCCGTAGACCACCAGGTCCTCGGGATGCTCGGCGACCTCGGGGTCGAGGTTGTTCATCAGCATCCGCAGCGGGGCCTCCGTCTGCCAGCTCTTGGCCGTCAGCTCGGTGCCGCGCGGTGCGCGGATGCTGCGGGACGGGTCGTGGCGGGTGTGGGCGGCCGGCCGGGCGGAGTCAGCGGCGGTGCCGGTGGCGTGCGTGGTGTCAGTGGTGTGAGTAGTCATCGGTGATCCTCGGTGGTCGGTGACGGCGGGTGTCAGCGGGTGTCAGCGGTCGGTGGTTCGGGTCTGGGCTGCTCGGGTCTGGGCGGCTCGGGTCTGGACGGCTCAGGAGTCGGCGGTCTCGACGGCGTGCAGGATGCTGCGGGCCTCCTCGGCCAGCAGCCGCCCGCAGGCGGTCACGGTGGTCTCATCCATCCGGTAGGAGGGGGCGACCACGGAGAGGGCCGCCACGATGCGGCCCTCCCGGTCGGCGGCGGGCACGCGGACCGGGGCCGCGATCGCCGTGACGTCGGATTCGACGACGTCGCCGGCGACGACGTAGCCGGCCTCCGGTCCGGCGTCAGGGACGTCGCCGCGCAGGGCGGCGCCGACGGCCGTACCCTCCAGCGGGACGGTCCGTCCGACCCAGGAGGTGTGGCGGATGGAGTGCGTGCCCTCCTCCATGGCCAGGTAGATCCCATGCTCGCCGCGGGTGCCCTGCAGGTGAGGCACGCTCAGGTAGCAGGACTCGCCGGTGGCCTCCACGAGCCGACGCAGCGGCGCCTCGGCCAGGGAGACCAGGGATTCCGCACTCAGCGCTTGGGCGCCGAGCTGGACGATGCGCAGTCCGGGGCGGTAGACGCCGTCGTCGTCGCGGCGGACGAAGCCGGCGCCCTCCAGGGTGCGCAGCAGGCGCAGCGCGGTGGAGGAGTTGAGCTCGGTGCGCCGAGCCGCGTCCGCCAAGGACACGTCGCCGGCGTCGCAGACGGCGGCGAGCAGGTCCAGGGCGCGGCTGACGGTGCGTGTCGACGGTTCTGCCACGATGCTCTCCTTCTCCGGCCCGGGGTGGTGGGCCTTGCCAAGACGGCGTGAGTGCGTTTCACTTATTGAAACGCGATTTTCATCAGATGGCAACACCTGGAGGTTCGGATCATGACGTCAGCGTCGACGACACAAGCAGACGGAGCGCAGCACGCGGCTGAGCAGACGGTCACCATGGGCTCGGGCCCGCTGCGGCAGGAAGAGGTGCTGGCCGTCGCCCGACACGGTGCCCCGGTGGCGCTCAGCGAGCAGGCCGAGGAGGCCATGAGGCTCTCCCGCGCGGTGATCGACACGCTGGCCGAGGATCCGCTGCCGCACTACGGAGTCTCCACCGGCTTCGGCGCGCTCGCGGTCAAGCAGATCCCGCCGGAGCGCCGCCGCCAGCTGCAGCGCTCCCTGGTGCGTTCCCACGCCGCCTCCTCGGGTGCGCCCGTGGACCGCGAGGTCGTCCGTGCGCTGATGCTCAACCGGCTGGCCACCATGACCACCGGCCGCACCGGCGTCCGCCCGGAGGTCGCTCGGCGCTATGCCGCGCTGCTCAACGCCGGGATCACTCCTGTGGTCGGCGAGTACGGCTCACTGGGCTGCTCGGGTGACCTCGCGCCGCTGTCGCACTGCGCATTGGCCGTGATGGGGGAGGGAGAGGTCTTCGACGCCGACGGCGTGCGTCGTCCGGCCGGTGAGGCGCTCGCCGCGGCCGGAATCGAGCCGATCGAGCTGCAGGAGAAGGAGGGCCTGGCGCTGATCAACGGCACCGACGGCATGCTGGGCATGCTGCTCATGGCCGCCGCCGATCTGCGGCGGCTGGTGTGTACCGCAGACATCGCCACGGCGATGACCATCGAGGCGCTGCGCGGCACCGACTCCGTCTTCGCCGAGGACCTCCACGCGCTGCGCCCACAGCCCGGGCAGGCTGACGCCGCCTCGAACCTGCGGCGCCTGCTCGCGGACTCGGACCTCATCGCCGAGACCCGAGGCGGCGAGCACCGTCACACCCGGGTCCAGGACGCCTACTCGCTGCGCTGCGCGCCCCAGGTCCACGGCGCGGTACGTTCCACGCTCGCCCACGCCGAAGCCGTGGCGGGCTATGAGCTGGCCTCCGCGATCGACAACCCGGTGGTCACGGTGGACGGCCGTGTGGAGTCCAACGGCAACTTCCACGGGGCCCCGGTGGGGTACGTCCTGGACTTCCTGGCCATCGCCGTGGCGGACTGCGCCTCGATGTCGGAGCGGCGCACCGACCGGATGCTGGACTCCTCCCGCAGTCACGGCCTCAACGCCTTCCTCGCCCATGACCCCGGTGTGGACTCGGGACACATGATCGCCCAGTACACGCAGGCCGGCATCGTCTCCGAGCTCAAGCGGCTCGCCGTGCCCGCCTCGGCGGACTCCATCCCCAGCTCGGCGATGCAGGAGGACCACGTCTCGATGGGCTGGGCGGCCGGGCTGAAGCTGCGCCGCGCCGTCGACGGGATCATCCGGGTGCTGGCGGTGGAGATCCTCACCGCGGCCCGTGGCCTCGACATGCGCGACGGCGGAGTGGACCAGGCCCGCACCGCCCCGGCGATCACCGCGGTGCGCCGGGCCGTGCGTTCCCGGGTCGCCGGCCCGGACACCGACCGGTACCTGGCCCCGGAGATCGATGAGGTGGTGGACCTGGTCCGCGACGGCGACATCCTGGCCGCCGCAGACCAGGCCCTGGGCTCCCCGCTGCGCTGATCAGGGCAGCGGGGGCAGTCCCTGCCTGGCCTGCCCGCCGGCCCCATTCGTCTCACCGACCCGCTGAACGGAGCCTCACAGGCTCCGCTCAGCGGGTCCGTTGTAGGCGCTCAGCGGGCGGATCAGCGCATTGGAGGCTCGCTGCTCCATGATGTGGGCCGTCCAGCCGGTGATGCGGGAGGCGATGAACAGCGGAGTGAACATCTCGGTGTCGAAGCCCATGAGGTGGTAGGTGGGGCCCGCCGGGTAGTCGAGGTTGGGTTTGATGCCCTTGGCCTCGTCCATCGCCGCCTCGAGCCCGTCATAGAGGCCCATCAGCTCACCGCGGCCGTAGTGCGCGACCATGGCGTCCAGGGCCTTCTTCATGGTGGGGACCCGTGAGTCGCCGTTCTTGTACACCCGGTGGCCGAAGCCCATGACCTTGCGCTTCTCGGCGAGCGCCTGCTCCATCCAGGCCTTCGCGCGCACCGCGGCGTCGGCCTGCGTCTCGGCGGTGTCGATGCCGATCTCCTCGAAGGTGTGCATCACGGCCTCGTTGGCTCCCCCGTGCAGGGGGCCCTTGAGGGCGCCGATCGCCGCGGTGACCGCCGAGTGCAGGTCCGCCAGGGTGGAGGTGACCACCCGGGCGGTGAAGGTGGAGGCGTTGAAGGAGTGCTCGGCATAGAGCACCATCGAGACCCGGAACGCGTCGACCACCTCGGGCGCCTGCTCCTGTCCGAAGGTCATCCACAGGAAGTTCTGGGAGTAGTCCAGGTCGTCACGCGGCTCTACGGCGGCCAGACCCCGACGGCGGCGCTGGTCATAGGCGACCACTGCGGGGAACGCCGCAAAGAGCGCCTTGGCCTTGGCCAGCTCCACTTCGGGGGAGGAGTCCTCGGCCTGCGGGTGGCGCGCACCCAGCACGGAGACCGCGGTGCGGCCCACGTCCATCGGGTGACAGTCGGTGGGCAGCAGGTCGACGGCGGCCTTGACCTGGGGGTCCAGGGCGCGGTGCGAACGTTCGAAGGCGAGGAACTCGTCCCGTTCAGCTTCCGTGGGCAGCTCACCGGTCCACAGCAGCAGGGCCACCTCCTCGAAGGAGAGCTGAGCGGCCAGCTGCTGGACGGGGTAGCCGCGGTAGAGCAGCGAGTTGGTCTCCGGGTTGACCTTGGAGATGGCGGTGTGGTCGGCGACCACGCCTGCCAGTCCCTTGCGGATCTGCTCGGCGTCGTGGTTCTCGGACATCGGTGACCTCCTCAGGTCAGTGGTGGGTCCCGCTCAGTGGTCGGTGCCGCTCGGGGAGTGTACGTCCGGCACCTCGAAGTTGAAGATGCCGGTGTCGAAGGTGTTGTACGCCTCGTAGTCGACCAGCTCGTAGAGCCGGGCGCGGGTCATCATCTCCGCCACGGCGGGCTCCTGGGTGCCGTGGGCGGCCAGGGTGTCCAGCGTGCGTTCGATCGCGCCCATCGCCGCGCGCAGCGAGGTGACCGGGTAGATGATCATCGCCACGCCGGCGTCGGCGAGCTGCTGCCGGGTGAACAGCGCGGACTTGCCGAACTCGGTCATGTTGGCCAGCACCGGGACGTCGACGGCGGCGCAGACGGCCTCGAATTCGCTGAGGTCCTTCATCGCCTCGGGGAAGATGGCGTCGGCTCCGGCGTCGATCAGCGCCTTGGCACGGTCGATGGCGGCGTCGAGCCCTTCGACCGCGCGCAGGTCGGTGCGCGCCATGATGAGGAAGTCCTCGTCCCGACGTCCTTGGGCGGCGGCGGCGATCCGGCGGGTCGCGGTCTGCAGGTCCACCATGTTCTTGCCGTCCAGGTGACCGCAGCGTTTCGGGTTGAACTGGTCCTCGATGTGGCAGCCGGCCAGTCCGGCGTCCTCGAGCTCCTGGACGGTGCGGGCGACGTTCATCGGTTCGCCGAAGCCGGTGTCGGCATCGACCAGGGCCGGCAGGTTCGTGGCGCGGGCGATCTGCCCGGCCCGGTGGGCCACGTCGGTGAGCGTGGTCAGCCCGACGTCGGGCAGGCCCAGTTCGTTGGCGAGCACGGCCCCGGAGATGTAGACGCCGTCGAACCCCTTCTCCTCGATCAGCGGGGCCGACAGAGGGGTGAAGGTGCCGGGGAACTGCCGGGCCGCTCCCGGGGCGAGCATCTCGCGCAGGGCACGGCGCTTCTGCTGCGCAGTGGTGGTGGAGTACAGCATCTCAGAGGATCCCCTTCGGCGCGTCGGTGGGGTCGATGACTCCGTCGGCGGCCTGGAGGTTGAGCTGGTGGAGCTCGCCGGCGGGCAGCGATTCGAGTCGCTGGACGACGTCCAGGAAGCGCTCGATCTCGTCGTCGGCGATGACGCCCGCGGCCAGGGTGCGGAACTTGTCGATGTACTGCTCCCGGGCGAAGGGGCGGGCGCCCAGCGGGTGGGCGTCGGCGACGGCGATCTCATCGGTGATGGTGCGCCCGTCGGTCAGCCGGATCTCCACGGACCCGCCGAAGGCCTTCTCCGCGATGTCCAGGGAGTGGTAGCGGCGGGTCCACTCCGGGTCCTCCTCCGTGGTGACCTTGTGCCAGAGCGCCACCGTGTCCTCACGGCCTGCGCGCTCAGGGGCATAGGAGTCCACGTGGTGCCAGGCCCCGTCCTGCAGCGCGACGGTGAAGATGTAGGGGATCGAATGGTCCAGCGTCTCGCGGGAGGCGGTGGGGTCGTACTTCTGCGGGTCGTTGGCGCCCGAGCCGATCACGTAGTGGGTGTGGTGGCTGGTGCGGATCAGGATGGACTCGACGGCGTTCGGGTCTGTGGCCTCGGGGTGCTGCTGGTGCAGCTTCCGGGCCAGGTCGATCCAGGCCTGGGCCTGGTACTCGGCCGAGTGTTCCTTCGTGTAGGTGTCGAGGATGGCGCGCTTGGCCTCGCCGGTGGCGGGCAGCGGCACCTCGTAGCGGGCCTCCGGGCCGTCCAGCATCCAGGCGATGACGCCGTCCTCGCCTTCGTAGATCGGCACCGGCGAGGTCTGGCCGCGCATGGCCCGGTCCACGGCTTCGACGGCCATCTTCCCGGCGAAGGCGGGGGCGTGGGCCTTCCAGGTGGAGATCTCGCCCTTGCGGGACTGACGCGTGGCGGTGGTGGTGTGCAGAGCTTGGCCGACGGCCTGGAAGATCGTCTCGGCGTCGAGGCGCAGCAGGGTGCCGATGCCGGCGGCCGCGGAGGGGCCGAGGTGGGCGACGTGGTCGATCTTGTGCTGGTGCAGGCAGATGGCCTTGACCAGGTCGACTTGGATCTCGTAGCCGGTGGCGATGCCGCGGATCAGCTCGGGGCCGGAGCGCCCCGTGTGCTGGGCCACAGCCAGGATGGGCGGGATGTTGTCGCCCGGGTGCGAATAGTCGGCCGCCAGGAACGTGTCGTGATAGTCCAGCTCACGCACGGCGACGCCGTTGGCCCAGGCCGCCCATTCGGGGCTGGTCCGCTCCGTGATGCCGAAGACGGAGGCCCCTGCACCGTTGGCGGAGACGGGCTGGTCGAGGGCCTGGGAACGGGCGGCGACGATGGGGGCCCGGTTCAGGGAGGCGACCGCGACCGAGGCGTTGTCGATGATGCGATTGATCACCATGTCGGTGACCTCCGGATCCACGGACACCGGGTCGACGGCGACCTGCGCGATCTTCCAGGCCAGCTGGTCCTCGCGGGGCAGGTTCTCCTCGCTGCGGTAGACGCGCACGCTGTGGGTGATCATGGGCTGACGTTCCTCTCCGATGGGTGATTCTCAGGTCTGGGGTGACTCGGCGGGGGACGCGGCCCGGCCGGTGATGTAGGCCAGGCTGCGCCGCAGGTGGATGAGCATGGCGGCCCCGGCGGTGTCGGGGTCGCCGGAGGCGATGGCGCTGCACACGCTCCGGTGCTCGCGGGCGGACTCGGTCAGGCGGGCGGGTTCGTCCCGGGCCAGGCGACGCACTCGGACGAGATGGACGCGCAGACTGCGCAGCATGCCCGTGAGGTAGGGGTTGTCCACGGCCTCCGCGACGGCGTCGTCGAGCTCCTCGGCGAGGTCGTAGTAGCGCGCCTCCTGGTCCTCGGGAACGGCGCCGGCGGCGGAGCTCAGCGCCTCCTCGGCCTGGGCGAACCGCCGGGCCAGTGCGGTGAAGCGCTCCGGGTCGCCGCGTTGGGCCGCCAGCCGAGCGGCCTGCATCTCCAGCGGCAGGCGCAGTTCGAAGAGCAGATCGACGTCGCCCAGGGAGACGGAGCTGACCACGGTGCCCCGGCCCTGGGCCTGGTCCGCCAGGCCGTCGGCGGTGAGCCGGGACAGCGCCTCCCGCACCGGGGTGCGAGAGACTCCGAGGCGCTCGGACTGCTCGACCTCGCCGAGGACCGTCCCCGGGGCGAGGGCGCCGTCGAGGATCTCCTCGCGCAGGCGTCGGTAAGCACGGTCACTGGCACGCATACCGGAAGTGTATACACAGATGGCGGTTCAGGGCGATGATTCACGGTCGATTCGACGATGCCGCGCACTTGTGTATACACAGGCCTTCACAAGATGTGATCGGCGTCATAGTCTGGCAGGGTGCCACGCAGCGCCGGGCGGGGAATCGAGCAGATGACGGATCATGGATCAGGAGGAGCACCATGGGAGCTGAGCGCACAGTGCCGGGCGGTTATCGGGATGTCCACCGTCGATCGCTGCGCGACCGCGAGGACTTCTGGCTGCACGCGGCCCGGTGTGTCGACTGGGACCGGATGCCGGACCAGGCTCTGGACGATTCGGCGGCACCGATCCACCGCTGGTTCCCCGACGGCAGGCTCAATCTGAGCCGCAACTGCCTGGACCGCCACCTGGAGGCGGGCCGCGGCGACCAGGTCGCCCTGATCCACGATTCGGCGGTCACCGGCACGGTGCGCCGCTACACCTATGCGGAGCTCACCGAGGAGGTGGCCCGAGCCGCCGGGATGCTCGCCGGTCTCGGCGTCGGTGCCGGAGACCGGGTGATCATCTATCTGCCGATGATCCCGCAGGCTCCCATCGCGATGCTCGCCTGCGCCCGGCTCGGGGCAGTCCATTCGGTGGTCTTCGGCGGGTTCGCAGCTCAGGAGCTGGCGTCCCGCATCGACGACTCCTCCGCCGACGTCGTGCTCACCGCCAGCGGCGGGATCGAGCCGTCCCGGCGGGTGGAGTACCTGCCCACTGTGGCGGAGGCGATCAGCCTGGCGCAGCATCCGGTCCGTGAGGTCGTCGTCCAGCACCGGGACGGGTTCTCCCACAGCATGGCGGACGTCGCGGGGGACTCGACCGCCCGCTGGCAGGACTGGGAGCGGCTCTCGGCCCAGGCGACCTCGGCGGGACCTGTTCCCGTGGCCGCCACCGACCCGCTGTACATCCTCTACACCTCCGGGACGACGGGACGCCCCAAGGGGGTGGTCCGGGATCAGGGCGGCACGGCGGTGGCGCTGAGCTGGTCCATGTCCGCTGTCTTCGACGTCGGCCCCGGGCAGACCATGCTGACCGCCTCCGACGTCGGGTGGGTGGTGGGGCACTCCTACATCGTCTACGGTCCTCTGCTGGTCGGCGCCACCACGGTGCTCTACGAGGGCAAGCCGGTGGGGACGCCCGACGCCGGGGCCTTCTGGCGGATGGTGGAGGAGCACCGGATCTCCGCGCTGTTCACCGCACCGACGGCGCTGCGCGCCATCCGCAAGGCGGACCCGGAGGCAGCTCTGGTGGGCGCCCATGACATCTCCTCGCTGCAGCACCTCTTCGCCGCCGGCGAGCGGCTCGATCCGGACACGCAGCGGTGGATCGGAGAGGCCCTCGGAGTCCCGGTGATCGACAACTGGTGGCAGACCGAGACGGGATGGCCCATCGCGGCGAACCCCGTCGGCATCGAGCCCCTGCCGATCAAAGAGGGCTCGGCGACCCTGCCCATGGCGGGCTACGACGTCGTCATCCTCGGCGCTGACGGGCAGGAGCTGCCACCGGGGGAGGAGGGCAACATCGCCCTGCGTCTGCCGATGCCTCCGGGCACGCTGCCCACCCTGTGGGGGGACGACCAGCGCTACATCGACTCCTACCTGTCGGCCTTCCCCGGCTTCTACGCCACGGGGGACTCCGGCTGCCTCGACGAGGACGGCTACCTGTTCGTCATGGGCCGGACCGACGATGTCATCAATGTGGCCGGTCACCGTCTCTCCACCGGGGCGATCGAGGCCGCCGTCGCCTCGCACCCTGCGGTGGCCGAATGCGCCGTCATCGGTGTGGCCGACGATCTCAAGGGCCAGCGGGCCGCCGGCTATGTGGTGCTCAAGACCGGGTACGAGCGGGACCCGGAGCTCCTGCGCGAGGAGCTGACCGACCTGGTGCGGCGGACCATCGGGCCGGTGGCCGACTTCAAGGACGTCGCCGTGGTGCCCGGGCTGCCGAAGACCCGCTCCGGGAAGATCCTGCGCAGAACGATGCGGCAGATCGCCGACGGCGAGGAGCCTCAGGTGCCCTCCACGATCGAGGACCGGGCGGTGCTCGACGAGCTCGTCCCGGTGCTGCGTCGCAGTCGGTGAGGCATGGCTCGCGGAGCCGGTGAGGGTCGTCCTTCAATCTCGGGATGAACAGTCGGCGTGTGGTCGACGCCGCCGCAGGGGTAGTCTGGTCGGGTTGTCGAGCCGACCACGCCCCCGGACAGGGCCCCGACGGTGCGACCGACCAGACGACGGCGTGACGGAGAAGCGAGGGAGTCAGTGAGCAACGACCAGCCGACCGAGCTCTTCACCATCCACGGTGAGGCGATCATCGGCCCCACCGGCCGTCCCAAGCATGAGTTCCCCGTCCCGAGTCCTCTCGAGGGCACCGGGCCGGCCCGCACCATCGCGATGGTGAACCAGAAGGGCGGGGTCGGCAAGACCACTTCGGCGATCAACCTGGGCGCCGCGCTCGCCGAGTACGGGCGTCGGGTGCTCATGGTCGACTTCGACCCGCAGGGCGCCCTCTCCGCCGGTCTCGGCACGAGCCCGCACGAGCTGGAGACCTCCGTGTACAACGTGATCATGGAGCGTGAGGTCACCGCACGGGACGCCATCCTCACCACCCACGTGCCCGGAGTGGACCTGCTGCCGGCCAACATCGACCTCTCCGCCGCGGAGGTCCAACTGGTCAACGAAGTCGCCCGCGAGCAGGTCCTCGAACGGGCCCTGCGCCAGGTGCGGGACGACTACGACGTCATCATCATCGACTGCCAGCCGTCCCTGGGGCTGCTGACCGTCAACGCCCTGACCGCCGCGCACGGGGTCATCATCCCGCTGGTGGCCGAGTTCTTCGCGCTGCGCGCCGTGGCACTGCTGGTGGACACCATCGAGAAGGTCCAGGACCGGCTCAACCCGGACCTGGAGATCGACGGCGTGCTGGCCACCATGGTGGACACCCGCACCCTGCACAGCCGGGAGGTCATCTCCCGGATCGTGGAGGCCTTCGGGGACAAGGTCTTCGAGACGGTCATCAAGCGCACGGTCAAGTTCCCCGACGCCACGGTCGCCGCCGAACCCATCACCTCCTACGCCCATAAACATGAGGGCGCCAAGGCCTACCGCCAGCTGGCCCGGGAGCTCGTGGTCCGCGGCGGCGCGCCCTGACCTCTGCGGAGCAGCCGGTGAGCGAGACCAGCCCGCAGCCGGACGCCCGGTCCGGCGTCACGAGCATGGATGTCGAGAGCGCGGCAGAGCTCGAGGGCACCAGCGGGTTCACCGTCTCGCTGGAGAACTTCGACGGCCCCTTCGACCTGCTGCTCGGGCTCATCGCCAAACGGCAGATGGACGTCACCACGGTGGCCCTGGCCGCCGTGACCGACGAGTTCGTGGCCTATGTGCGGAAGCTCTCCGCCGATGCCGGCGCCGCCGAGGGGACCTTCAGCCCCCAGGCGCTGGACGAGTCCTCCCACTTCATCCTGATCGCCGCCACGCTGCTGGACCTCAAGGCCGCCCAGCTCCTGCCCAGCGGAGAGGTGGAGTCGGAGGAGGACATCGCCGCCCTGGAGGCCCGCGACCTGCTCTTCGCGCGCCTGCTGCAGTACCGGGCGTTCAAGGAGATCGCCTCCCACGTGCGGGCCACGCTCGATGAGAACGCCGACCGACACCCGCGCCACCCCGGCACGGATCCCCAGCTGGCGGGGCTGCTTCCCGAGCTGGTCTGGCGCACCACGCCGGAGGATCTGCGCGCCATCGCCGAAAAGGTCTTCGCCCGGCCCGCCATGGAGCCCGACGACGTCCGACTCGAGCATCTCCACGCCCACGCGGTGAACGTGCGCGATGAGATGGCGACCATGACCGGCATGCTGCGGCAGGGCGGCACGCTGAGCTTCTCTGAGCTGGTGCGCGACGCCGAGAATCGGCTGGTCGTCGTCGTGCGCTTCCTGGGACTGCTGGAGCTCTTCCGGGACCGCGACGTGGAGCTGAGCCAGGACTCTCCGCTGGGGGAGCTGAGCGTGACCTGGTCCGGCTCGGCGCAGGGTGAGACCGAGGCCGCCCAGCGGGCTGCGGCAGAGTGGGACGACGCGGCGGACGGCGCCGCGGAGAGCCCGGGCCCCGGGGATGAGGACATGAGACCGACGGACGAGGAGCACCACGATGGCTGACCCGGAGCAGCACAGCGAGCCGGGAACGGCGCCTGGGGTCCGGGAGGCTGACCCTGCGCTGGAGTCCTCCACCGACGCTCAGCTCGTCGCCCATGAGGACTTCTTGGCCGCAGTGGAGGCGGTGCTCATGGTCACGGAGGAGCCGGTGACACCGGCCGAGCTGGCGGCCGCCGTGAAGATCCCCGAACACCAGGTCGTGGGGCTGCTCGACGAACTGCGGGCCGAGGCTGACGGGCACGAGGGAGGACGGCGTCGGGGTTACGAGCTGCGCGAGGTCGCCGGCGGCTGGCGCTACTACTCCCGGATGGACTACGCGGACCAGGTCTCGGCCTTCGTGCTGGGCGGGCAGACCGCTCGGCTCTCCCAGGCCGCGTTGGAGACCCTGGCGATCATCGCCTACCGGCAGCCGGTGGCGCGCTCGCAGGTGGCCGCCATCCGCGGCGTCAATGTCGACGGGGTGGTGCGCACGTTGGTCCACCGGGGCCTGATCGACACGGCCGGCACCGACCCGGTCACCGGCGCGACCCTGTACACCACCACGCGCATGTTTCTGGAGAAGCTGGGGGTGGACACCCTGGAAGAGCTGCCTCAGCTGTCTCCCCATCTGCCGGGTGTGGAGGCGGCCGAAGAGCTTGCCGAGGACGGCTGAACCGCCGGGCGTCCCGGTTTGCGCACGCCCGTAGAATGGAGCCCATGACTTCTTCCGGGAAGCGCCGTCGGGCGCCCAGAGAGCCGCGCGCGGCGCGGGCCCCTCGCACACCCCGGGCGGGGGAGTCCGGCGGGCCCTTCGCCGGTGAGGATCCCCAGCGGCTCATCTCCTCGGAGCCCCGGCGCGCCAAGCCGCGCCTGAGCGAGGCGGAGGAGAACTTCGCTGCGGTGCATGACCCTGACGGTGTGCGCCTGCAGAAGGTGCTCGCGCAGGCCGGCGTCGCCTCTCGTCGCGTGTGTGAGGACCTCATCGCCGAAGGGCGTGTGGAGGTCGACGGGCGGGTCGTCGTCGAGCCGGGTGTGCGGGTGCTGCCGGAGAAGGCCACCATCCACGTGGACGGAGTGCGCCTCAGCCTCGATGTGACGCATCGCTATGTGATGTTCAACAAACCTGCCGGTGTGGTGACCACCATGACCGACCCCCAGGGAAGGCCCTGCATCGAAGACCACCTCGACGCCTCCATGAAGGCGGCGCGGCTGGTGCATGTGGGACGCCTGGACCGGGAGACCGAAGGGCTGCTGCTGCTCACCAACGACGGCGAGCTTGCCCATCGGCTGACCCACCCCTCCTACGAGGTCCCCAAGACGTACCTCGTGGAGGTCCGGGGCAAGGTGCCCCGCTCGCTGGGACGCACCCTCACCGAGGGGATCGCGCTCGAAGATGGTCCCATCGCGGTGGACGCGTTCCGGGAGATCGCCAGCGCCCAGGGGCGCAGCATGGTGGAGGTCACGCTGCACTCCGGGCGGAACCGGATCGTCCGCCGCATCTTCGAACAGGTGGGACACCCGGTGACGCGCCTGGTGCGCACCGCCATCGGGGAGATCACCATCGGCGACCAGCCCCAGGGCACGGTGCGGGACCTGGGTGCCCGGGAGCTGGGGCATCTGATGGACCTGACCAGCGCGCCGCCGCCCTCCGGGCAGGGGACGTCGAAAGGCACGCAGGATCAGCAGGACTCGACGACGCAGCAGGCCCCGACGAGCCGGACGCACCGTGGTGCCGGCCATCGCGGGCGAGGAGGACATCGGTGAACCCCCTGAGCACGACACCCGACGCCGGTCGGGAGACCCCGCGCGTGCTGATCCGCGGCACCGGCCTGCTCGGTGCCAGCATCGGCATCGGCCTGCGCGCAGATGGGCACGAGGTGCAGCTCTCCGACCCGTCCGGCACCGCCGAGGCGATCGCTCGGGACATCGGGGCCGGGTCCATCCGAGAGGTCGGGGATCCCGACCCCGAGATCGTGGTGATCGCGGCTCCGCCCGAGGTCGTCGCCGAGGAGGTCGCCGACGCTCTGGTGGAGTTTCCGCAGGCCGTGGTCCTCGACGTCGCCTCCGTGAAGGCTGAGATCCTGCGCGCGCTGCGCGAGCTGGCCGACGGCCGTGCCCACGAGGTGACACCGGTTGACCTGACCCGCTATGTGGGCACCCATCCGATGGCCGGACGCGAGCAGTCCGGTCCTGTGGCGGCTCGTGGCGAGCTGTTCACCTCGATGCCGTGGGTCATCACTCCGGCCCAGGATCCGGCGACCGGGGAGCAGGTGCCCACGCAGGCGGCCGTGGCCTGGGCGGAGGAGGTCGCCCGCCGCTGCGGCGCGACCGTCCACTACATGGACCCGCAGGAACATGACGACTCGGTCGCCCTGATCTCGCATCTGCCGCAGATCGCGGCCTCCCTGGTGGCCTCCCGGCTGCAGGATGCTCCCACCTCGGCGCTGGCACTGGCGGGCAACGGTCTGCGGGACGTGACGCGGATCGCCGCCTCGGACCCGAATCTGTGGGTGCAGATCCTCTCCTCCAACGCCGCCCCGGTGGTGGAGATCCTGCACGGGCTGCGCGACGACGTCGCGCGTCTGATCCGCACGCTCGAGGACCCCCGTGCCCCGGGCGGCCAGGCGGACATCGCCCAGCTGATCTCCGAGGGCAACTCGGGGCGGGCCCGGGTGCCCGGCAAGCACGGGGCGCCTCCGCAGTCGTTCGCCCGACTCATCGTCATCGTCGACGACCGTCCAGGTCAGATCGCCGCGGTGCTCAACGATGTGGCGAAGGTCGGGGTCAATGTGGAAGACATGCGCATGGACCACTCCGCCGGCCATCAGGTGGGTATGGTGGAGCTGTCCGTGCTGCCCGGCCGCCGTGATGAGCTGGCCGAGGCGCTCACCCACTTCGGATGGAAGGTGGTCCAGTCATGACGGCAGGCGCGGCCGATCGCACCGTCACCGGTGCATCAGATCCTCACGCGCAGGGGCGGCGTCTCATCATCGCGGTGGACGGCCCCTCCGGATCCGGCAAGTCCAGCGTGTGTCGGGCCGCCGCCCGGCACCTGGGGGCGGCCTACCTGGACACCGGCGCCATGTACCGGGCGGCCACCTGGTACTGCCTGGACCGCGGCGTGGACCTCGACGACGAAGCCGCCGTCGCCGTCGCTGTGGAGGAGCTGCCGCTGACGATCTCCACCGACCCGGACCATCAGACCGTCACAGTGGGTCAGTGCGACGTCACGCAGAGCATCCGGGAGGCGCGGATCTCCGAGAGCGTCTCGGAGATCTCCACCAACCGGGCGGCCCGAGCCCTGCTGGTGGCCGCCCAGCGCCGGATCATCGATCAGGCGGGATTCGTCGTGGCCGAAGGCCGGGACATCACCACCGTGGTGGCCCCGGACGCTCAGGTGCGGGTGCTGCTGACCGCCTCCGCGGAGGTCCGGCTGGCGCGCCGAGGGCTGCAGATGGGCGGGGGCCAGTCCGCCGAGGCGCTGCAGCGTCAGGTGCTCGCCCGGGATGCCCGGGACTCCACGGCGGTGAACTTCACCGAGGCCGCCGACGGCGTCGCCGTGCTCGACTCCTCGGACCTGACCTTCGAGGAGACCGTGGAGGCCCTGGTCTCCCGTGTGAAGTCGGTCCGCTGACCTCTCGCCCCGCCGGCGTCGACCCGACGCCCGTCCGATGTGGCCCCGTGCCGCACACATTCATCAGAGAACTCCGCCCCGGCGGAACCCCCACCACCAGGAGCAGCAATGGCCCGACACGATGACGAGACCCTCCAGGGCGCCGAGGAGTTTGCTCCCGCTGTCGAGGACGACCGCCTGGCCGAGCGGCTCGCCGCGATCACCGACGAGGAGGCGGAGGCCCGGGCCGCTGCGCTGCGCGCGGGCCTGCAGGACTACGAGCTCGACGACGAGGACTCGGCGCTGCTCAGCGATGCGGACTTCGGCGAGGAGGCGATGCCCTTCGTGCCCGCGCCCCCGGTGCTGGCGATCGTGGGGCGCCCGAACGTGGGCAAGTCCACCCTGGTGAACAGAATCATCCGCTCCAAGCAGGCTGTCGTAGAGGATGTTCCCGGGGTGACCCGGGACCGGGTCTCCTACGACGCCGAATGGAACGGCAAGGACTTCACGATCGTGGACACCGGCGGCTGGGAGCAGGACGCCCGGGGGATCCACCGGCAGGTGGCCGACCAGGCGGAGGTCGCCGTGGACGAGGCGGACGCCGTGCTCTTCGTCGTCGACGGACTGGTGGGTGCCACGGCGGTGGACGAGGCCGTGGTGCGGATGCTGCGCCGCAAGAAGAAGCCCGTCCTGCTGGCCGCCAACAAGGTGGACTCCGAGGCCCAGATGGCCGAGGTCTACGCCCTGTGGAACCTGGGTCTGGGCGAGCCGTACCCGGTCTCGGCGCTGCACGGCACCGGCACCGGTGACCTGCTCGACGCCGCGGTGAAGGCTCTGCCGGACACCGCCCAGCACGGGGGACTGGTGCCGCTGGGCGGGCCGCGCCGTGTGGCACTGGTGGGGCGGCCGAATGTGGGGAAGTCCTCCCTGCTGAACAAGCTCGCCGGATCCGAGCGTGTGGTCGTCGACGACGTCGCCGGCACCACCCGAGACCCCGTGGACGAGCTGGTGGAGCTGGGCGGCGAGACCTGGCGATTTGTGGACACGGCGGGCATCCGACGTCGTCAGCACATGGCGCAGGGCTCGGAGTACTATGCGATGCTGCGCACCCAGCGCGCCCTGGACAAGGCGGAGGTCGCCGTCGTGCTCCTGGCGGTGGACGAACCGATCTCTGAGCAGGACGTGCGCATCGTGCAGCTGGCGGTGGACTCCGGCCGGGCGCTGGTGATCGCCTACAACAAGTGGGACCTGCTCGACGACGAGCGTCGGTATTACCTGGAGCGGGAGATCCAGCGGGATCTGGGGCATGTCTCCTGGGCTCCGCGGGTCAACGTCTCGGCGCAGACGGGCTGGCACAAGGACAGACTGGCGCCGGCGCTGGAGACGTCGCTGACGAACTGGGGGCAGCGGATCCCCACCGGGCGGCTCAACGCCTTCCTCGGTGAGCTCGTGGCGGCCCACCCGCATCCGGTGCGCGGCGGCAAGCAGCCGCGCATCCTCTTCGGCACCCAGCCCTCGAGCCGGCCGCCGAAGTTCGTGCTGTTCACCACCGGCTTCCTGGACCCCGGATACCGGCGGTTCATCATGCGTCGGTTGCGGGAGACCTTCGACTTCACGGGCACCCCGATCGAGATCTCCATGCGCGTGCGGGAGAAGCGGCGCAAGAAGAAGTGAGGGCCGAGACACCCGCTGCCGATGCGGCATCCGGCCCTGAGTTGTTGTAGACTCTTCTGGTGGCTGGAACGGCCACGACGAATCGGGATGTGGCGCAGTTTGGTAGCGCACACGACTGGGGGTCGTGGGGTCGCAGGTTCAAATCCTGTCATCCCGACCGATCACGAGAGCCCCGGCGAGGACCACCTCGCCGGGGCTCTCGTGCGTCCAGCTGCGAAGCCGATCCTCTGCAAGAATGGGGGTTATTGGCCAGAATGTGTGTATGGCCCGGGCGTGTCATCCCCTTCCGGCCCAGCCTTTGCGGGTCCAGAGGC
>NZ_JBQYEY010000034.1:0-35904 GCF_052656005.1 Nesterenkonia sp. K-15-9-6 | reverse complement strand
CGCCGGGAGAGGGCTGCGCGCCCTCTCCCGGCGCCGTCGTTCGACGTCGGGACGCTAGTCCTTCTTGTTCTTGTCCCCCAGCGTGGTCTTGTTGGCCAGCATGAGGAACTCGGCGTTCGAACCGGTCTCCTTGAGCTTGTTGATCAGCAGCTCCAGGCCCTGCTGCTGCTCCAGGCCCGAGAGGACACGGCGCAGCTTCCACATGATCTTGATCTCGTCGGGAGAGAGCAGGTTCTCCTCGCGGCGGGTCGAGGACGCGTTGACGTCCACGGCCGGGAAGATGCGGCGGTCGGCCAGGTACCGCGACAGGCGCAGCTCCATGTTGCCGGTGCCCTTGAACTCCTCGAAGATGACCTCGTCCATCTTGGATCCGGTCTCGACCAAGGCGGTCGCGAGGATCGTGAGGGATCCGCCGTTCTCGATGTTGCGCGCCGCACCGAAGAAGCGCTTCGGCGGGTAGAGGGCGTTGGCGTCCACACCGCCGGAGAGGATCCGGCCGGACGCCGGGGCCGCGGTGTTGTAGGCGCGGCCCAGACGGGTCATCGAATCCAGCAGCACGACGACGTCCTTGCCCAGCTCCACGAGCCGCTTGGCACGCTCGATGGCGAGCTCCGCGACGGTGGTGTGATCGTCGGCCGGACGGTCGAAGGTCGAGGCGATGACCTCGCCGTCGACCGTGCGCTGCATATCGGTGACCTCCTCGGGGCGCTCGTCGACGAGCACCATCATGAGGTGGACCTCAGGGTTGTTCGTCTTGATCGCCTTGGCCAGGGACTGCAGGATCATCGTCTTGCCGGCCTTGGGCGGGGAGACGATGAGGCCGCGCTGGCCCTTGCCGATGGGGGCGATCAGGTCGATCACCCGGGGACCGACCAGCTTCGGGTCGCCCTCCAGGCGCAGCCGCTCCTGCGGGTACAGGGGCACCAGCTTGGTGAAGTCGACGCGGTCGGTGTTCGCCTCCGCGGGACGGCCGTTGACCGCCTCCAGCTTCACCAGCGCGTTGAACTTCTGACGCTTGTTCTGGTTCTCGCCCTCCCGCGGCGCCCGGATGCTGCCGTGCACGGCGTCACCCTTGCGCAGGTTGTACCGCTTGACCTGCGCCAGCGAGACATAGACGTCGTTCTGGCCCGGCAGGTAGCCGGAGGTCCGGATGAACGCGTAGTTGTCCAGGACGTCCAGGATGCCGGCGACCGGCACCAGGACGTCATCCTCGGTGACCTCGGTGTCATCGACCTCCGGGTTGCCCCGTCCGCGGCGACGGTTCCCGCGCTCGTTGCGGTTGCGGTTGCGACGGTTGCGCCGACCGCCGTCGCCATCGCGGCCGTCACGGCCGCCGTCGCGACCACCATCGCGGCCGCCGCGCCCTTCGTCCTGGGACTTCTGACCGCCGCGCTGACCGTCCTTCTGGTCGCGCTGACCGTCCTTCTGGTCGCGCTGACCGTCCTTCTGGCCGTCCCGGCCGCCCTTCTGGCGGTCACGTTGGCCGTCCTGACCGCCCTTCTGGGACTGGTCGTCGCCGCGTCGCCCGCGGCCCTTCTGCTGGTCCTGCTTCTGCTGGTCCTGCGCGTCGGTACCCTGGCCCTTCGCCTGAGCCTTGTCCAGGCCGTTGTCCTGGCCCTTGTCCTGGGACTTCGAGCTGCCGCGGGCATCCGAGTCGGCACGGCCGTTGCGTCCGCCGCGGCCACCCTGCTTCTCAGACTTCTCCGAGCCCTTCTCCGAGCCCTGGGCCGTGTCCTGGCCAGCGCCCTTCTCGGCAGGCTTCTCGGAGCTCTTGCCGGAGCTCTTGCCGGAGCTCTTGTCTGTGTCCTTGCCGGCGTCCTTCTTGGCGCGATCCTCCCGGTCGGCGACGGCGCCGCCGCGCTGATGGGCCGAGATCGCCTCGACCAGCGCGGATTTGCGCATCCGCGAGCTGCCCGTGATGCCGAGCTGCTGGGCCAGCGCCTGCAGCTGGGCGAGCTTCAGACCGGCCAGCCCGCCTCCCTTGCCGTCGTCGCCGGAGGCCGGAGCCTGGTCCGGAGCCTGGTCCGCCGTCTTGGGGGCCGCCTTAGGGGCCGTGGCCCGACGACGGGTCGTCTTCTTCTCCGCGGGCGCCGATCCCTCGGCCGCTGCGGCGGTGGTCTGTGTCGAGCCGCCGGTCACGGCGGTCTCGGCTCCCTGAGCCTGAGTGGTCTCAGCGGTGGTGTCTGTCACGAAGGATTCCTTCCCCCTCGTCAGGCAGGAGCGGCGCGGAGCGAACCGGGGCAGATCAGCTCTGCTCGGGGCGCGTTCCGACGTCGTCGTCCTGCATCGTGTCTTCAACGGCTCGTCAGATGGCCGTCGGTCTGTTCGTCCTCTTCCGCACGTCCACAGTCGAGAGAGACCCTCTCTGGGATCTTCGGAACGTCATGATGACATCGCGAGACGCGTCCCACTCCGAGCCGAAACCCGGAGTCCGGACATGATGCGCACAGAGAAGAAGGCGACTCGCGCGGAAGAAGTGCGGTGATCGTCTCCAGGACCGGTGATGATGGCCTGGTGACGATGCGGGGCGCCGTGCACGGGAGAGCCGCATGCGACCGATCGTCGCATGGCCTGCTGCCGTGGGGCACACCGCGGTGATCACCGCGGGTACTCCTCCACTGTAGCACCTGCGCGGCTGATCGGCAGGATCGCCGGGGTCCACATGTCGTCCGTCCTGGCGGCATGGTCCGCGATGTGCGACCGGGCCGCGCGCGCCGCAGAGTCCCCGGCCGCCAGCACCAGCACCGAGGGCCCGGCTCCGGAGATCACGGCGGCGTGACCGGCCTCCCGGAGCGAGTCCACCAGGGCCATGGACGGTGCGAAGGCGGCACGCCGCTGCTCCTGGTGCAGACGGTCGCAGGTGGCCGCGAGCAGCAGCTCTGGAGCGGAGGTGAGCGCATGGACCAGCAGTCCGGTGCGGGCGGAGTTCGCCGCGGCATCGGCATGCAGCACGACCTCCGGCAGCACACCCCGGGCCTCGGCGGTCGACTGTTCGACGTCGGGCACGGCCAGGACGGTGCGCAGCTCCTCGTGCGGGATCAGAGGTACGGTGTGGAACCGGTCCCCCTCCTGCCAGGACAGGGCCACTCCTCCGCGCAGGGCGGGCACATAGTTGTCCGGGTGCCCCTCGACGCGGGAGCCGATCTGCAGCTTCTCCTCATCAGTGAGCCCGTCCGGGAGCAGCTCGTCGGCGATGATGACGGCGGAGGCCACCGCCGCCGCCGAGGAGCCCAGGCCGCGACTGTGCGGAATGTGGTTGTGCGCACGCACCTCGAGGTCGGGCATCCCGACGCCGTGTCGGGCCATGATCCTCTCGATGAGCGAAACGACCAGGTGGGTGGCGTCGCGGGGCAGCGTCGCCGCGCCCTCACCCTCCACACTGACGGTGACCTGCGGGCGGTCCCCGTCCCGGCGCGGAGTCGCGACGACGTCGATGATGTCGTGCAGATCGAGCGCGAGCCCCATGCAGTCATAGCCGGGCCCCAGGTTGGCGGAGGTCGCGGGCACACGCAGGCGGAAGCTGCGCGGCGCCGTCAGCGGCGCCGTCAACGGGGCCGCCGGCGACCCCGGGTGCTGTGCTGACCGTGACTCGCCGGTGAGCGCCTCCTCGGCGCCGAAGCCCTGGCCCAATGTGATGCCCATGTTCTCCTGCTCTGTCAGTCGCGCGTCAGGCCTGCCGCGGTCGTCGCCGGTCGGTTCCCGCGGATCCTGCATTCCGCCGCCGACGCCGCTCACAGGCCCAGCTGGCGAGCCACGGTCTCCACGTCCTGCGGCAGCCTCGTCGGCTCCACGTCGCTGCCGTCGGCGTTCTTCAACGCCCAGTCAGGATCCTTCAGCCCATGCCCGGTCACCGTGATGACCACCGAGAGACCCGAGGGCACCTCACCGGCGGCATGCTTGCGGATCAGCCCGGCGACACCGGCCGCCGAGGCCGGCTCCACGAAGACGCCCTCCTTGGAAGAGAGCCACCGATGGGCGGCGAGGATCTCCTCGTCCGTGACCGACTCGATCACGCCGCCCGACTCCTCGCGGGCGGCTTCGGCCTTCTCCCAGGAGGCCGGGTTGCCGATGCGGATCGCGGTGGCCACAGTGTCCGGCTCGGTGATGGGGTGGCCCGCCACGATCGGCGCAGCGCCGGCCGCCTGGAACCCCCACATGGCGGGCGTGCGCGTGGCCCGAGGGCTCAGCGGCTGGGCGGCCTGGCCCTGATGCGGATTGGTCCAGGTGGCGGCGTACTCCTGATAGCCCTTCCAGTACGCCGTGATGTTGCCGGCGTTGCCCACGGGCAGAAGGTGCAGGTCAGGGGCGTCACCGAGAGCATCGACGACTTCGAAGGCCCCGGTCTTCTGCCCTTCGATGCGCGCGGGGTTCACGGAGTTCACCAGGAAGACCGGATAGGCCTCGGCAAGCTTGCGGGCGATGTCCAGGCAGCCGTCGAAGTTGCCGTCGATCTGGATCAGCTCGGCGCCGTGGGCCACGGCCTGGCTCAGCTTCCCCATGGCGATCTTGCCGGCGGGGACGAGCACGGCACAGGTCAGACCGGCCTGCGTGGCGTAGGCCGCGGCCGAGGCCGAGGTGTTGCCGGTCGACGCGCAGACCACCGCCTGTGCGCCCTGGGCGACGGCCGCGGTGATCGCCATCGTCATGCCGCGGTCCTTGAAGGACCCGGTGGGGTTCATGCCTTCGACCTTGAGGTGCACGTCGCCGTCGATCAGTTCGGAGAGCGCGGGCGCATGCACCAGCGGAGTGCCGCCCTCCCCCAGGGTGATGATGCGGGTGTCGTCGTCGACCGGAAGCCGGTCGGCGTATTCGCGGATCACTCCGCGCCACTGATGCGCCACAGCGTTGCTCTCCTGTTCCTGCGGTTCTATCGGGTGGGCAGGCGGCCCGCGGTGGGGCGGCCCAGGTGCTACTGCTCGATCTCGACGCGCAGCACCGAGGTGACGGCACGCACGACGTCGAGGGCCTTCAGCGTGGCCACGGTCTGAGCCAGGGACTTCTCCTGGGCGGGGTGCGTGACCACCTGCAGCACAGCGCCGTTGTCCTGCTCGGTGTCGACCTCCCCGTCGACGGAGACGATGCCCGGCTGGCGCATGGCCTCGATGGAGACGTGGTGGTCGGCGAAGACCCGCGCGATCTCCGCGATCACGCCCTCCTCGTCTGCCACCTCCATGTCGATGTAGTACTGGGTCCGGGCCTTCTCGATGGGCAGCGCCGACACGGTCTCGGTCGGCTCGGAGGGCTCCAGGGCCGTGGTGCCGTGACGCAGAAGCCGCGCGGCGGAGACGAGGTCCCCGAGCACGGCAGACGAGGTGGGCACACCGCCGGCGCCCTGGCCGTAGAACATGAGCTCCCCGGCGTTCTCGGCCACGACGAAGACCGCGTTGAACGCCCCCCGCACACTGGCCAGCGGATGGGTGCGTGGCAGCAGAGTCGGGTGGACCCGCAGCACGGCGCCCTCCCCGTCGAAGATCTCGGCGATCGCGAGCAGCTTGATGACGTAGCCGGAGGCGGCGGCGGCCTCGATGTCCGCCGCAGAGACGGCCGTGATGCCCTCACAGTGGACGTCATCGATGGTGAACGGGGCGTGGAAGGCCAGCGTGCCCAGGATCGCGGCCTTGGCGGCGGCGTCATGGCCTTCGACGTCAGCGGTCGGATCGGCTTCGGCGTAGCCCAGTCGCTGAGCCTCGGTGAGCGCATCGTCGAACGCCGCACCGGTGGTGTCCATCTGGTCCAGGATGTAGTTGGTGGTCCCGTTGACGATGCCCATCACCTTGGTGATGCGGTCGCCCGAGAGGGACTCCTGGATGGGACGCAGGATCGGGATGGCCCCGCCCACCGAGGCTTCGAAGTGCAGCGGAGCGCCGGTCTCGGCCGCCACGGCGGAGAGCTCCCCGCCGCGGGTGGCCAGCAGGGCCTTGTTCCCCGTGACGACGGCGGCTCCGCGGCGCAGCGCCCGCTCGATCAGGCTGCCGGCCGGTTCCAGCCCGCCCAGCAGTTCGATGACCAGGTCAGCCTGGTCCACCAGCGACTCAGCGTCGGTGGTGAGCAGCTCCCCGGGGATCCGCCAGTCACGGGGCGCCTCGACGTCGCGCACGGCGACCCCGATCAGCCGGACGGGGGTTCCCACGCGAGCGCTGATGAGCTCTCGCTCCTCCACCAGAGTCCGTGCCACCTGGGCACCGACGTTCCCTGCTCCGAGCAGGCCGATCGTCAGCGGTTCTGCAGCGCTGGCCATGGTCACCCCGTTCTGTGTGCGGTCGTGGTCAGGTCGTCTGGGGCTGCCGTCGCCTCGAGCGCCGAGTCGACCTGCCTGCTGGGCCGATCGGACTCAGTCCTGCGCGGCGAAGCCGGTGTCGCGGCGGAGCATCTGCTCCTCGGTCTCGCGGCGGATGAGCACCCGGGAGGCCCCGTCCTTCACCGCGACCACAGCGGGACGGGCCAGGAGGTTGTAGTTGCTCGAGAGCGAATGACAGTAGGCACCGGTCGCGGGGACCGCGAGGAGGTCGTCCCGCGCCGTCGTCGTCGGCAAGTATACGTCCCGCACGACGATGTCTCCGGATTCGCAGTGTTTGCCCACTATGCGAGACAGCACATGGTTCCCGGTCACCTTCCGACCCGCCAGCACGGCGGAATAGTCGGCGTCGTAGAGCACCCCACGGGCGTTGTCGCTCATCCCGCCGTCCACGGCCACATACCGACGGGACAGCGTCTGGCCGGAAGGCCCGTCCACTTGGACGTCCTTCTGCACGCCCACCCGGTACAGGGTCACCCCGGCAGGACCGACGATCGCCCGGCCCGGCTCGATGGAGATCCGTGGCACCTCGATCCCCTCGGCGTCGCAGGCGGTGCGTACCGCACCGGCCAGGGCCTGGGCGATCTGCCGGGGGTGCCGCGGGGAGTCGGCCTCGGTGTAGGCGATGCCATGGCCTCCGCCGAGATCGAGCTCCGGCAGCTCGACCCCGTGCCGGGCCCGCACCCGACCGAGCAGGCCGATGAGCTTGGCGGCTGCCACCTCGAAGCCCTCCGGCTCGAAGATCTGCGAGCCGATGTGGCAGTGCAGTCCGCGCAGCTCGATGTGCTCGGCCGCCAGGGCGTGCTCGACTGCGGACCAGGCCGGCGAGCCGGCGTAGGGGTTCTCCTGGTCGGTGTCGGCGTCGGAGGACGGGGTCAGCGAGAGTCCGAACTTCTGGTCCTCATGCGCGGTGGCGATGTACTCATGGGTCGAGGCGTGCACCCCGGGGGTGAGCCGCAGCATCACCGGGGCGGTGACGCCGGCGGACCTCGCCAGCTGATCGATCCTCGCCAGTTCGTCGAGCGAATCAGCGATGATCCGGCCGATGCCGGCCTTCAGTGCGCGGACGATCTCGGCATCGGACTTGTTGTTGCCGTGCAGGCCGATGCGGGCGGGCTCGACCTCGGCGGCCAGCGCCACGGCGAGCTCACCACCGGAGGCAGTGTCCACGCACAGGCCCTCCTCGGCAGCCCAGCGTGCCGCGTGCGTGCTCAGAAAGGCCTTGCCCGCATAGAACACGTCCACGTCGGTCTCCGGGGCGAACGCCTCGGAGAAGGCCTCGACGAAGGCCCGGGCGCGGCTCCGGAAATCGTCTTCGCTGATCACATACAGCGGCGTCCCGTGCTGTGCCGCCAGCGTCTCGACGTCGACTCCACCGAGGACGAGACGCCCCTGGTCGTCCCGATGAGCGTCAGCCGGGAACAGCTTGTCCTCCAGCGCAGCGCTGTCGGTGAGCGGCCGGAGCCACTCCGGGGCCAGCGGGTGGGGCCCGGCGACTGTCTCGGTCATGGGTCTCACATCCTCTCCGGCGCGGAGACCCCGAGTAGGGCGAGCCCGTTGCGCAGCACCTGCACGGTGGCGTCGTTGAGCCACAACCTCGTGCGGTTGGTGTCTGTGATCTCCTCGCCAGCGCGGGGCACCATGCGGCATGTCGCGTACCAGGAGTGGTACGCCGCGGCCACCGTCTCCAGATGGCGGGCCACACGGTGCGGCTCCCGCATCTCGGCGGCCCGAGCCACCACGGAGGGGAACCGGCCCAAGTGCGCGAGCAGCTCCTCCTCGGTGGCATGGGTCAGCAGGGACGCGTCGAAGCCGTCGCGTCCCACTCCGGCCTCGACCGCGTTGCGGGCCGCCGCACACGCCCTGGCGTGCGCGTACTGGACGTAGAAGACGGGATTGTCATTGGACTTCGAGCGCAGCAGCTCCGGGTCGATGTCGATCGGCGAGTCGGCCGGGTACCGGGCCAGCGTATAGCGCAGGGCGTCAGCGCCGAGCCAGGAGATGAGGTCGGCGAGCTCGATGATGTTGCCCGCGCGCTTGGACAGCTTCGCGCCCTTGACGCTCATCAGCTGACCGATCAGGATCTCGATGTTGCGCTCGGGGTCGTCTCCCGCACAGGCGGCGATGGCCTTCAGCCGGGCCACATACCCGTGGTGGTCTGCGCCGAGGAGGTAGATCTTCTCCTCGAAGCCGCGCTCCCGCTTGGAGAGGTAGTAGGCCGCGTCGGCGGCGAAGTAGGTGGGCTCGCCGTCGGCCTTGAAGAGGACCCGGTCCTTGTCGTCCCCGAAGTCGGTGGTGCGCAGCCAGACCGCGCCGTCACGGTCCTCGATGTGCCCCTGGGCCCTGAGGGTGTCCACCGCGGCCGCGATCCGACCCTCGTCGTGCAGCGACTGCTCGGAGTAGTAGACGTCGAAATGCACGCCGAACTCGGCAAGCGTGTCCTTGATCTGCCCGAGCTGCGCCTGATAGGCGAGCTCCCGGACGACGGGCAGCGCATCCTCCCGCGGCAGGTCGCGGAGGTCGGCGCGCGCGGCCAGCGCCTCCTCGGCGAGCTCCCGGGTGTACTCCCCGGGATAGCCGCCCTCGGGCACGTCCTCGCCGTGGACTCGGGCGAGGACGGAGGAGGCGAAGACGTTCATCTGATTGCCGGCGTCGTTGATGTAGTACTCGCTGGTGACGTCGGCGCCGGAAGCCCGCAGCAGGCGGGCCAGGGCATCGCCCAGGGCGGCCCACCGGGTGTGGCCGAGGTGCAGCGGGCCCGTGGGGTTGGCGGAGACGAACTCCATGTTGATCACGTGCCCGGCCAGCGCCTCGTTGTGGCCGAAACCGTCTCCGGTCTCCACGATGGTGCGGGCCAGCTCTCCGGCCGCGGCGGCGTCGAGGGTGATGTTGATGAACCCGGGACCGGCGATGTCCACCGCCGCCACGCCGTCGGTCTCCCTCAGGCGGGCGGCCAGAAGCTCGGCGAGCTGCCTCGGCGCCATGCCGGCCTTCTTGGCCAGCTGCAGCGCCACCGTGGAGGCCCAGTCGCCGTGCTCCCTGTTCTTGGGTCGCTCGATGATGATCGTCTCAGGGATCTCGATGGCCAGCTCGCCGGCCTCGACGGCCTCGGAGAGCACACGGGTCACTGCTGCGGAGAGTTCTTCGGGAGTCACCCCGACAGTCTACGGCGACGGCGGCCGAGCCAGAAAGCGAGCGCCGGACGGCCACTCCCTCTCATCCCCCTTCTCATCGGATCCCGAGGCGAACACCTCTTGACGGACCCACCCCTACCGCCTAACGTGCAACCTGATGGTTGTATTTCACGACACGGTCGCCCTCGACGCCGAACCACCCTCGTCGGAGGTCGTCGATCGGATCTTCCGCGCCCTGGCGGATGCCACGCGGCGCGACATCATCCGCCGCACACTCATCGAGGAGGAATCCATCTCATCGCTGGCGGAGACCTATGACATGTCCTTCGCCGCCGTCCAGAAGCACGTCAGCACCCTGGTCTCTGCCGGTCTCGTGGACAAGACGGCCCACGGCCGGGAGCGCCGGGTCCGCGCCCGCCCCGACACCATCCGCCACGCCCAGTCCCTGCTGCGGCAGTACGAACAGCTCTGGCGAGACCGGATCGACCGGCTCGACCAGCTGCTCGCCGACGACTGAGCCCGCCTGAAAGGCAGCACCATGCCCATCACCGCAGTCGAGAAGGACCTCGACGCCCTGACGATGACCATCACCGCCGATTTCCCCGTGCCGGTCCGCCGCCTCTGGGATGCCTACGCAGACCCCCGGCAGCTCGAGCGGTTCTGGGGGCCGCGCGAATGGCCCGCCACCTTCACCCGCCATGACATGTTCCCCGGCGGGCGCTCCCACTACGTGATGACCGGTCCCGACGGCGAGAGCGCCGGCGGATGGTGGGAGTTCCTCGACGTAGAGCCCCCGCACGCCTTCGAAGTCCTGGACGGATTCGCCGGCCCTGACGGCCAGCCGGCCCAGGACATGCCCACCACCCGCATGAGATTCACCTTCGAGGAGACGGCCCACGGATCCCGCCTGGTCGTCCGTGCGGTGTTCACCTCCGCCGAGGATCTGGACGAGCTGCTGAGGATGGGCATGGAGGAAGGCACCGTCTCCGCGATGAGCCAGATCGAGGAGGTCCTCGACGATGCGGGCGACCGCACGCCACCTCGGCCCGCCCGCTCCCAGCTGCTCAACGACACCCAGGTGCGCGTCAGCCGGGTGATCTCCGGGTCCCTGGAGGACGTCTCCGAGGCTCACCGTCGCCCGGACCTGCTGCAGCGCTGGCTGCTGGGCCCCGACGGGTGGACCATGCCGGTCTGCGAGGTCGCCGAGGAGCCCGGAGACACCTATCGCTACGAATGGGAGTCGGAGGACGGTCAGCAGCGCTTCGGCTTCACCGGGGAGCTGCTGGAGGCCCAGCCTCCCCATCGGGAGGTGACCTCCGAGCAGATGATCGGCATGGACGGCCCCGGCACGACCAACGAGCTCACCCTGACCCCGGTCGACGGCGGCACACTGCTGAGCCTGGTCATCACCTATCCGGACCGGGAGCTGCGGGACACGGTGCTGGGCACCGGCATGGTGGACGGCATGGAGACCAGCTATGCCCGACTCGAATCTGAGGTGCTCGCCGCCCGCTGACACCCTCCCTCGGTCGGCATCACCGCAGGGTTCACATGCGAAGGGTGCAGCTCGCTCCCGCCCGGGCTCCGGAGCGGACGGCGGGTGCACCCCTCACCCTTGACACAGATGTCCAACGTTGTAACCTCGATCACATTACAACGTTGCATCACCGCCTCGGCGATGCGGCGTCGACGCGATGGCGGCGTCACCGGCTGCGCCGTCGTCGCACCCTGCCCAACCGCTCGACCCCTGAGGAGAACCCCGTGACCATCCGGAGCATCCCCCGGGCCACCGCGGCGACCATGCTCGCCGCGGCCCTGACCCTGACTCTGACGCCCACCGCGTCCTCCGCACCCCACGCTCCGCCGGGCCCGCCGGGCCCGCCGGGCCCAGACCTGCCCGAACCGCCGACGTTCACCGAGGTGGAGGTGCATGATCCCGCGCTGGTCACGGCTGGCGGCGAGCACTGGGTGTTCGGCTCACACTTGGCCGCGGCGAGCACCACCGACTTCGTCGACTGGGAGCAGCAGGCGAACCACGTCACCCCCGAGAACCCGCTGTTCGACGACGTGACCGAGGAGCTCGCTGACGCCCTCGCCTGGGCCGAGACGGACACGCTCTGGGCTCCGGATGTGATCGAGCTGCCGGACGGGCGGTTCGCGATGTACTACAACGCGTGCCGAGGAGATTCGCCACGATCCGCCATGGGGGTGGCGATCGCCGAGCAGGTGGAGGGCCCCTATGTGGATCAGGGCATCATCCTGCGCTCCGGGCACCGCGAGGACGAGGGGCCCAGCGAAGACGGCACCCCGTACGACCCGACCGTCCACCCGAACGTGGTGGACCCTGCCGTCTTCTACGACGAGGACGGCGAGCTCTGGATGGTCTACGGCTCCTATTCCGGCGGCATCTTCGTCCTGGAGCTCGACGAGAGCACCGGCCTGCCGGAGCCGGATCAGGGGTACGGCACGCACCTGATGGGCGGCCATCACAGCCGCATCGAGGCTCCCGACATGATGTACGACCCGGACTCGGGCCACTACTACCTGTTCACCACCTTCGGCGGCCTCGACTCCTTCGGCGGATACAACGTGCGGGTGGCACGCGCCGAGAGCCCCGCCGGCCCGTTCTACGACGCCGCGGGCCACGATATGCGGGAGGTGGCCGCCGACCCTGACCTGCCGATCTTCGACGACGAGAGCATCGAGCCCTACGGCACCAAACTGATGGGCAACTTCCTCTTCCAGCGGGAGCTGGGAGACCCCGGCGAGGGTGACGGGGTCGGCTACGTCTCCCCCGGCCACACCACGCACCATCTGGATCCGGAGACCGGGCGGATGCACTTGATCTTCCACTCCCGATTCCCGGGCCAGGGCGAGCGTCACCAGGTGCGCGTCCATGAGATGCACCTCACTGCCGACGGGTGGCCCGTGGTGGCACCCCATCGCTACGCCGGGGCTGAGGCGCAGAAGGTGCACCGACCCGACGTAGTCGGCGACTACCGACTCATCGACCACGGCCGAGCGATCAGCGACGAGATCACCGAGGCGGTGGACATCACCCTGGAACAGGACGGCCGGATCTCCGGGGAGATCTCGGGCCGCTGGAAGCTGACCGGACAGCATGGCGCCGAACTGACCGTCGACGGCCAGATCTTCACCGGCGTCTTCAGCCACCAATGGGACGCCACGGCCGAGGACTGGGCGCTGACCTTCAGCGTCGTCTCCTCGGAAGGCGTCTCCCTGTGGGGCAGCCAGCTGCAGCCGATGAGCGACGACGACGCCCTGGCCGCCGTCGTCGCGGATCTGCCGCTGCACGGCGTCGACGAGGCGCTGTCGGACCTGGATCTCCCGGAGCACGGCACCCGCGGGACGACGATCTCCTGGTCCAGCAGCGACGAGGCGGTCATCGGCGCCGACGGGCAGGTCACCCGCCCCGGCCCAGGAGAGGAGGACGCACACGTCACCGTGACCGCCGAGGTCAGCCTCGGCGAACGGCAGGAGTCGGCGAGCTTCGAGATCATGGTGCCGGCCCGTCCCGAACCGGGGCTCGTAGCTCACTACGCCTTCGACGGCGACCTCAGCCCCGCCAGCGCCTCTCCGAGCCTGGCCGACGGCGTGCTCACCGGTGAGCGGATCGACGACCTCCACGAGGACGGTTCGGCCGAGTTCACCGACGGCGTCGCGGGAGAAGCGCTCGCCTTGGACGGCACCTCCGGGGTCCGCCTGCCGGACGGGCTGATCGCTGACACGGACTACGCGGTCAGCTTCTGGGTGCGCCCTGACTCGGTGAGCACCTACACGACGACCTTCTTCGGCGCCCGCTCGGACACCGCCTGGGTCAGCCTGGTCCCCGACGCCGGTCCGGACGCCGGATCGAACACTGCGCTGTGGTCGGGTTCCCAGGCCCCTTACCTCGGTGATACAGGCACCCAGCTGCCTGTGCACGAGTGGACCCACATCGCCGTCTCGGTGTCCGAGGGCGAGGCACAGGTCCACCTCGACGGCGACCTCGTGCACTCGGGTGACGGCTTCCCCGAGGTGTTCACCACCTCTGACGGCGTCTTCGCCCTCGGCGTGAACTGGTGGGACACACCGTTCCACGGTGCGATCGACGAGCTGAAGGTCTTTCACGGAGGACTCGACGCGGAGGAGGTCGCCGAGCTGGCCGCGCGCTGAAGCGGTCACCGGCACCGCGACATCCTCACATCGTCGATCCCACACAACTCAACACTGATGCATCCCCCTCAGGGGCGGCCGATCCTACTGATCGGCCGCCCCTGAGGCATTCCACCCCACTCGTCCGCTCTCTGGTCACCGCGGGCATCTGCGGAAATGTGGCCTGTTCATGATTACATCGATGGATTCAATCGTTTCACCTGATCAGACGATATGTGAGCCTTGACACACCGTTCCTTTTCGTTGATAGTTGAGCGCAAATGTTGAGGCATGT
Source organism: Nesterenkonia sp. K-15-9-6 (assembly GCF_052656005.1). Classification (NCBI taxonomy): domain Bacteria; kingdom Bacillati; phylum Actinomycetota; class Actinomycetes; order Micrococcales; family Micrococcaceae; genus Nesterenkonia; species Nesterenkonia sp. K-15-9-6. Next base: position 22,025 of record NZ_JBQYEY010000034.1, on the reverse strand, counting down.
TCGATCTCTCAGACATCCTGACAAATACCCACCCACCTCGTCGCGACGGAAGGACCCCCTGATGAACCAGCTGCCCCTTGAGCCCACCTCTCCCCTCGCCCCCGAGGCCGGGAGCCTGAGCATCGGCGTCGTCGGCGCCGGCCAGTTCTCCAAGAGCTTCGCCACCCTCTGGGACCTCCACCCGAACGTCTCCCAGCTCTCCGTCACGGACCTGCAGCCCGAACGCGCCGAACAGCTCGCAGCCCACTACGACGGCGCCACCGTGGTGGGCAGCTTCGAGGAGATGCTGGCCTCCGACGTCGACGCCGTGGCCATCTTCACCCAGCGCTGGACCCACGGCCCGCTCGTCCTGGCCGCCCTGGAGGCCGGCAAGCACGTGTACTCCGCCGTCCCCATGGCCGTGGAGCTCACCGAGATCGAACAGATCATCGCCGCCGTGGAGCGCACCGGACTCACCTACATGATGGGCGAGACCAGCTACTACAACCCCGCCACCGTGTATATGAGGGAGAAGATCCGCTCCGACGAGCTCGGCCAGGTCTTCTACTCCGAAGGAGACTACGTCCACGACATGGACCTCGGCTTCTACGCGGCCTATCAGTACAGCGGCGGCGAGAACTGGAAGGCCACCGCGAGCTACCCGCCCATGCTCTACCCCACCCACGCGCTCGGCGGGGTCCTCGGCGCCCTCCCCGCCCACGCCGTCAGCGTGAGCTGCCTGGGGGTGAAGGACCGCCGGAACGACGGGGTCTTCGACCGCGAGGTGAGCATGTTCGACAACGACGTCTCCAATGCCACGGCCCTCTTCGAGCTCTCGGACGGAGGCTGCCTGCGCACCAATGAGATGCGTCGGGTCGGCTACCCCTGCCACATCCGCGAATCCCGTTTCCGGTTCTTCGGCACCGAGGCCAGCTTCGAGCAGCTCGCCCACCAGACGGTGTGGAACGACAAGACCGAGTCCCGCGACATCTCCGCAGACTTCCTGCCGGTGCGGGACAGCAGCGGGGACACGGACCTGAGCGACGTCGACCCCGCGCTGCGTGCGGCCTTCACCTCCGGCACCGCGCCCGTCCATGACCGGTCGCGTCTGCCCCACACCTTCGAGGGCGCGCCGAACGGTCACGAGGGCGCGCACCACTTCCTCGCGGACGACTTCGTCCGCGCCGTGGTCACCGGAGAGCTCCCCCCGGTCAACGCCTGGCTGGCGGCGAAGTTCACCGCCCCCGGCATCGTGGCCCACGCCTCCGCCCGCGACGGCGGCACCCGGATGGACATCCCGCACTTCGGCGACGGACCCGGCCGCTGAACGGCGTCCGGAGACCTGAGGGAGACCCGTGATGAGTGCTGTCGAGAACCCTGCCCCGGCCCCGACGTCGTCCGGCGCCCACCGACTCCGACCGAAACGCGCCGTCGGCCGCCGGGATGACACCCGGCTCGCCCTGCTGTTCATCCTGCCCGCCCTGGTCGGCCTACTGCTCTTCTACTTCTGGCCCCTGGTCCGCGGCATCTGGCTGAGCTTCACCTCCTGGGACATCCTGACCCCGGCCCGGTTCGTCGGACTGGCCAACTACCAAGAGATGATCTCCGACCCCGTCTTCTGGAACGCGGTGCGGGTGACCCTGCTGTACGTGGTCATCAACATTGGGATCCAGACCGTGGTCGCCCTGGTGCTGGCGGTGCTGATGCAGCGTCTGAGCCGCTCGATCGTGCTGCGCTCGCTGGTGCTGACGCCGTTCCTGGTCTCCAACGTGGTCGCCGCCCTGGTGTTCCTGTGGATCCTGGACTTCCAACTCGGCATCGGGAACCATTTCCTGGAATGGCTGGGCGTGGGCCGGGTCGGCTTCTTCACCACCGAGGCTTGGGTGATCCCCACGATCGCGCTGGTCAACGTGTGGCGCCACATGGGATACACCGCCCTGCTGCTGTTCGCCGGTCTGCAGGCCATCCCCGGCAACCTCTACGAGGCCGCGCGCGTGGACGGCGCCTCCGAGATCCGTCAGTTCTTCACCATCACCCTGCCGCTTCTGCGGCCCATCCTGGGGCTGGTGCTGATCATCTCGGTGATCGGCTCGTTCCAGGTCTTCGACACCGTGGCGGTCACCACCGGCGGCGGCCCCGTCGACGCCTCCCGCGTGCTGCAGCTCTACATCTATGACAACGCCTTCGGCCAGTTCAACTTCGGGTACGCCGCCGCGCTGAGCGTGGCGATGCTGGTGATCCTCATGGTGGTCACCGTCCTGCAGTACCGGGTGACCCGGGCCGGCCAGACGGACCTGAACTGAGGAAGGGGACGATCATGAGCACCGCAGCCACCGCCACCGCCCGCGGCGCCGAGGAGGCGCGCCCCGCCGCACGGCCGCCGTCAGGCACATCCCGACGCCGGCTCTCTCCAGGACGCGTCCTGGCTTGGACAGTGATGATCATCCTGCTGATCATCACACTGTTCCCCTTCTTCTGGATGCTGCGCACCGCACTGTCCAGCAACTCCGCGCTCTATGCCGAAGCCGTCTCCCTGATGCCGGCCGACGCCAACCTGGGAGGCTTCCAGCGGGTCTTCGGACTTCAGGAGACCGAGCAGGCCATCGCGGAGGGCGGCTCCGGCGCCTCGATCGACTTCTGGCGCTACCTGGTCAATACCGTCCTGGTCGCCACCGGGATCACCGTGTGCCAGGTCTTCTTCTCCGCCATGGCCGCCTACGCGTTCTCCCGGCTGCAGTGGAAGGGCCGGGACGTCGTCTTCGGGCTGTTCCTCCTCTCCCTGATGGTTCCGGTCATCTTCACCCTGCTGCCGAACTTCCTCCTGGTCCGCGAGCTGGGGCTGATCGACACCCTCCTGGGCATCATGCTCCCGAGCATGTTCATGACGCCGTTCGCGATCTTCTTCCTCCGACAGTTCTTCATGAACGTCCCCACCGAGGTGGAGGAGGCGGCGCTGATCGACGGCGCCGGGAGGGTCCGGGTGTTCTTCACCCTGATCATCCCGATGACGGCGGGGCCCATCGCGACCGTGTCGATCCTGACCTACATCACCGCCTGGAACGACTACCTGTGGCCGCTGATGGTCTCCTACACGGACGCCTCCCGCGTGCTCACCGTCGCACTGGGCAACTTCACGGAGCAGAGCCCGCAGACCGGGCCGGACTGGGCCGGACTGATGGCCGCGACGCTGGTCGCCGCTCTGCCCATGCTGCTGCTGTTCATGCTCTTCGCCCGACGGATCGTCAGCTCCATCGGCTTCAGCGGGATCAAATGAGGAGACCACAGATGAGACGCGCACATTCGTCACGTGCCGCACGCCGCGGCGTCGGACTGGGGCTGGCCGCGTTGGCGGCGACCTCCGCCACCGGATGCGGGATCGCCCTGGGTGAGGACACCGTCGCCCTGGACTACTGGCTCTGGGACGCGAACCAGCTGCTGCCGTATCAGCACTGCGTCGACGCCTTCGAGGAGGAGAACCCGGACATCGAGGTCAGGATCAGCCAGTACGGCTTCGACGACTACTGGATGAAGCTCACCGCCGGCTTCGTCGCCGGCACCGCCCCGGACGTGTTCACCGATCATCTCTCCCGGTACCCGGAGTACGTGCAGCGGGAGCTGCTGCTGGACCTCGACGCGCTGGAGGCCACCGCGGCGGTGGACGCCGAGGAGTTCCACGACGGTCTGGCGGACCTCTGGGTCGGCGAGGACGGCGGCTGGTACGGCATGCCGAAGGACTTCGACACGGTGGCGATCTTCTACAACGAGCAGATGCTCGCCGACGCCGGGCTCACGCCCGCCGACCTCGAGGACCTGGACTGGAACCCCGATGACGGCGGCTCCTTCGAAGAGATCGTCGCCCGCCTCACCGTCGACTCCGACGGCAACCGCGGAGACGAGGAGGACTTCGACCCGGACGACGTCGCCGTCTACGGGCTGGCCTCGCAGGGCTCCGGCGGCACCTCCGGGCAGACCATGTGGTCCTGGACTGCGGGGTCCACCGGATGGCGCTTCACCGACGCCGATGTGTGGGGCCAGGAGTACAACTTCGACGATCCTCGACTCCATGACTCTCTGGAGTGGCTGTTCGGCTTCGTGGACAAGGGGTACCTGGCCTCCTACGAGGAGGTGGGCGGCGATGCCAACGCCCAGCAGCAGCTCGGCTCCGAACAGGCCGCCATGTCCACCGACGGCTCCTGGATGCTGAACTCCTACACCCGGCTCGACGGCGTCGACGTCGGCATCGCTCGGCTTCCGGCGGGGCCCGCGGGTCACCCGGTGTCGATGTACAACGGGCTGGCCGACTCCATCAGCGCCGACACGGATCACCCGGAGGAGGCGGCGCGGTTCGTGGCCTTCCTGGGCTCGGAGACCTGTCAGAACATCGTCGGCGACGCCGCCGTCGTGCTCCCGGCTCGACCCGAGTCCACCGAGCGGGCCATCGAGGCCTTCGGTGAGCGCGGCATCGACGTCGCCCCCTTCACGGACCTGGTGGAGGCCGGGCACACCATGTTCTACCCGGTCACCGACCAGTTCGGCTCGATCGATGCGCTGATGACACCGGCCATGGACGAGATCTACATCGGTGGTCGGGACGCCGAGACGCTGGCCGACCTCAACGAGCGGGTCAACGCCATGCTCGAGTGACCGCTCCAGCCGCGTCCGCGGGGGCCACGCGGCCCTGTTCAGACAGGGCGGGCCCCTGAACCTGAGCGGTTCAGGGGCCCGCCCTCACCGGCGCGGATGCTCTGCGGCTGATCCGCAGCTCAGCGGAGCACGACGGTCTTGCCGCCGTGGAGGATGACCCGGCCTTCGGCGTGCCAGCGCACCGCATCGGAGAGCGCCTTGCATTCGGTGTCCCGTCCGGCGGCCACCAGGTCCTCAGGTCCGTGGGTGTGGTCCACATCCAGCACCTGCTGGGCGATGATGGGACCCTCATCGAGCTCGCTGTTCACGTAGTGCGCCGTGGCGCCGACGGTCTTCACACCGCGCTCGAAGGCCTGGTGGTAGGGCTTGGCTCCCTTGAAGCTGGGCAGGAACGAATGGTGGATGTTGATCACCCGTCCCTCCATGCGAGTGGCCAAGGAGTCGCTGAGGATCTGCATGTACCGGGCCAGCACCACCAGGTCGATCTCCAGGCGATCCACCAGGTCCAGCAGCTGCTGCTCGGCCTGCGGCTTCGTCTCCGGGGTCACCGGGATATGGACGAACGGCACATCATGCCATTCGACCAGCCGCTGATGATCCGGATGGTTGGACACCACCGCGACGATCTCGATGGGCAGATCACCCTTCCGGGTGCGGAAGAGCAGGTCGTTGAGGCAGTGTTCGAACTTCGAGACCATCACCAGCACACGGGGCTTGGCATCAGCGGCCCGCAGCGACCAGTTCATGCCGAAGCGCTCCGCCACCGGGGCCAGGTCCGCCTCCACAGCGGCCAGGGCGGCGGCAGCGTCGTCTGGGTCCCCACTCTCGGCCCGTGCCCGCAGGAAGAAGCGTCCCGCCCGCGGGTCGTTGAACTGGGCCAGCTCCATGATGTTGCACCCGTGGGCCAGAAGCACTTCGCTCACGGCATGGACGATCCCCAAGGTGGAAGGGCAGTCCAGGGTCAGGATCATCCCACGGTCGCTGGGCATGTGGCCTCCTCAGGCTGGTCGGTCGGGGTCGAGGCCGGCCGGTGCTCACGTGAGGCGTCGAGCAGCCAGCGGGCCACATGGTCGGCGAAGGAGATCCGCGGCATCACGCGGAACGTATCCGAGTCGGGGCCCTCGTCATGCCCGTTCCCGGTGCCGGTTCCAGTGCCGGTTCCAGAGCCGGTTCCAGTGCGCCACAGCAGCACCGGCACCAGGCTCAGCGTGGTCACCACCGCGGAGCCGGGCGGCAGCCCCCGAGGGTGCAGGTCCACCGGCACGCCCTTCTCCAGCACGTCGCGGGCACGATCCCCGGAGATCTCCAGGATCGTCCGGTTGGCGGAGAGGTCCACCACCTGGCCGGGGTGCTCCCCCAACGCGTCGGTCAGCGCGACCAGCAGGTCGTGACGATCGGTCTCGGCGACGACGAGGAACTCGTCGGGCGCCAGCCACAGGGCCGCCGTCGTGGCGGGGTCTCCGCACACTTCGCCGACGCCGGAGGGAAGCCCGGCGTCCAGGGCCTCGGAGATCGCCTGGTGCGCCGCACCTCCCGGAGTCGCCCGGACTCCGATCTGTGTGGTGAACGCGATCTCCCGGACGCTGAAGCGCTCCGGGGCCGCGGCGGAGCCTGCGGCGAGGCTCTGGTGCAGATGCGCCAGTGGGGACCGTCTGAGCGCGGCGGGTCCTGACGTGTGGATCTCAGCCATCGCGGCGACTCCCTTCCGGGTCGTAGAGGACGGTGGGTTGGATGAGGACGTCGACGAGTCGGCCGTCCACCGGGGTGCGCAGCGTCTCACCGATGCGCTCTCGGCCCCGGGAGATCAGCGCCAACCCGAAGGTCCGGCCCAGGGCGGCCGACCGGTACGACGAGGTCACCCAACCCTCCATGGGCACCGGAATCTGGGCGACGTCGGTGTCGGCGGCGATCAGCTGCGCCCCTTCGAGGAGTCGGTGCTCCGGGTCCGCCGGCAGCACGGAGACCAGCTGCTTGCGGTCTTCGCGCTGGTTGTCCGGACGCGCGTAGGAACGCTTGCCGATGAAGTCCTTGCGGGTCGAGACGACCCACTCCATGCCGGCGTCCTGGGGCGTGACGGTGCCGTCGGTGTCCTGTCCGACGATGATGTACCCCTTCTCGGCGCGCAGCACGTGCATGGTCTCGGTGCCATAGGGTGTGATGCCGTAGGGAGCCCCCGCCGCGGCGATGTCCTCCCAGACCTGTGCCCCGTACCAGGAGGCCACATTGACCTCGAAGGCCAGCTCCCCGGAGAAGGAGATCCGGCAGACCCTGGCGGGGATGCCGGAGGCCAGAGTCGTCTCCCGGAAGGCCATGAACTCGAAGGCCTCCGCAGAGACGTCCAGGTCGGGGGCCAGCTCAGCGATGACGTCGCGGGACCTCGGCCCGGCCACAGCCACGGTGGCGTACTGCTCCGTGACCGAGGTGCACGTGACGTCCAGGTCCGTCCACTCGGTCTGCAGCCACTCCTCCAGCCAATCCAGGACACCGGCCGCCCCACCGGTCGTGGTGGTCATCAGATACCGGTCCTCGTCCAGACGCAGGGTCACACCGTCGTCGAAGATCATCCCGTCAGCGCCACACATCACCCCGTAGCGGGCCTTGCCCGGAGCGAGCTTCTTGAACGCGTTCGTGTAGATGCGGTTGAGGAACTCTCCGGAGTCGGTCCCGCGGATCTCGATCTTGCCCAGGGTGGTGGCGTCCATGAACCCCACTGACTCCCGCACCGCGGCGCACTCACGAAGCACCGCCTCGTCCATCGACTCACCCTCCTGGGGGAAGTACCAGGGGCGCTTCCACTGGCCGACGTCCTCGAAGACAGCCCCGTGGGCCACGTGCCAGGAATGCATCGGCGTGATCCGGGCCGGGTCGAAGAGATCTCCACGACGCCGTCCGGCCAGTGCGGCGAAGGACACCGGTGTGTACGGGGGCCGGAAGGCAGTGATCCCGATTCCCTGCGGGTTCTCCTTGCCCAGCAGCACCGCCAACGCGCCGATCAGCGCCGCACTGCTCGTCTTGCCCTGGTCATGGGCGGTGGAGATCGAGGTGTACCGCTTGACGTGCTCCACCGAGCGCATCCCGGCCCCAGCGGCGCGCATCACATCGGCCACCGTCTGATCCCGCTGAAAGTCCACGAAATGGTTCCGGTACGCCTCGGCGTCGGCGAGATCTTCATGGCCCGGCGCCGGCACAAGCCATACCGGACGGGCGGGTGCCAGAGCCTCCGGATCCGCCTGAGGAACCTGCGGGGTGCGGGCGAAGCCTGTGTCACCGGCTGCCGCGGCCCCAGCGTCGGCACCTTCCTGCAGCGCCCCAGCAAGGTCGGGGCAGCCGTTGATCATGCCCGCGGTCCGCTGGCCGGCCACCGGCCTCTCCGGCACGAAGGCCGCCAGGGAGTCTTCCCAGCGGATCGCGCCCTGCCGCTGAGTGTGCAGGTGGATGGTCGGGGTGAATCCCCCGGAGAGGGCGAGCACATCGGTCTCGACCACCGTGACCGCACCGGTGAGCGTGCCGTCCTCGGCCAACCCGCTGATGCGCACGGCCGACAGGTCTCCCTGATCGTCAGCATCAGTGCCCGCCACCACGGAACCGGCGTGCACGGGCACGCCCGCGGCCTGAGCACTCAGGGCGCGCTCCGAGAGCTCCGGCCGGGAATCGACCACCGCGGCGACCTCGCCTCCAGCCTGCTGAAGATCCTCCACCAGGTCATAGACCCAGTCCCCGGTGGTCGCGATGACGGTCCGCTCACCGGCCAACACGCCGTAGCGGTTGAGGTAGCTGCGCACCGCACTCGCCAGCATGATGCCCGGGCGGTCGTTGTCCGCGAAGACCAGGTGCCTCTCATGGGCGCCGGTGGCCAGCACGACCTGAGAGGCCCGGATGTGCCATACCCGCTCGCGCGACACCCCATCGGCCCCGGCTCCCGAGAGATGGGCGCGCCGGCGTTCTACGGCGACCAGGTAGTTCGCGTCATAGCTGCCGATGGCCGTGGTGCGCTGCAGGTGCACGGTCTCCGGGCTGTCCGCCAGTTCTCCGACCACACCGGTGATCCAGGCCCGCGCGGGCTGTCCGTCGATGCGCGCGCTGCGGCGGTCCAACAGCTCGCCGCCGGCCTCGGCCTGCTCGTCCACCAGCATCACCCGCGCACCCGAGCGGGCGGCCTCACGGGCGGCGGCCAGACCGGCGGCCCCGGCACCGACCACCAGCACGTCGGTGTGGACGTGCTTGTGGTCGTAGTAGGCCTCGTCAGCGGCAGGGTCCAGGGTCCCCAGCCCGGACAGCAATCGGACGTCCAGTCCGTCGGTGAGCTCCACCGCAGGCGCGGAGAGCATCGATTCGGTCACGGCCCCCGGCTGGTCGCCGCGCACGGAGATCAACGCATTGGGCTCCTCCACGCCGGCCGCGAAGATGCCCCGAGGGCGACCCAAGTAGATGGAGTCACCCACCCGCAGCCTCCCGGAGGCGAGCATCGCGCTGGCCACGGTGTCACCCTGCACCCCGCTGATCGTCTCACCGTCGAGGGTGAAGCGGCGGGGCCGGGTGGTCTCCACACGGGCATGGGGTGCCGCCGCAGCAGGCAGGCGGCGCGAGGTCACGGTCATGGGTGGGCTCCTTCCTGCGGACCCTGGGGAAGGTCGGTCATCCGCCCGACGGGACGGGTCTCGTGGAACTCATAGGTGACGGTGTCCCGCACGGCGTCGAACCATTTCCGGCACCCCAGGGCGTGGACCCACCGTTCGGCGAATCGTCCCTTGGTGTTGTCCCGGTAGAACAGGAAACGCGCCCATGCGGCGTCGTCGAGGGCGTGCGGGTCCTCCGGGTAGGAGACCTCCGCCTGGCCCCCATAGGTGAACTCGTTCTCATTGCGGGGTCCGCAGTGCGGACAAGGGATGAGCATCATGTCAGGACCTCTTCGGGGAAGACGTGGGGGTCAGTGGGCGACGGCGGCGGCACCGTGTTCGTCGATGAGGTGCCCGGTCTCGAACCGGTCCAGGGCGAACGGCGCGTTGAGCGGATGGGGTTCGTCGTGGGCGATCGTGTGGGCGAAGGTGTACCCGGACGCCGGGGTCCCCTTGAAGCCGCCGGTCCCCCAGCCGCAGTTCACGTAGAGCTGGTCGACCGGCGTCTTGGAGATGATCGGCGAGGCGTCCAACGTGGTGTCCACGATCCCGCCCCAGGTGCGCAGCACGTGCGCCCGAGCGAAGATCGGGAACAGCTCCACTGCGGCAGCCATCTGCTCCTCGATGACGTGGAACGCCCCGCGCTGCCCGTAGCCCACGTACTGGTCGATCCCAGCCCCCATGACCAGCTCGCCCTTGTGCGCCTGAGAGACGTAGACGTGGACATGGTTCGACATCACCACCGTGGGGTGCACCGGCTCGAACAGCTCCGAGACCAGCGCCTGCAGCGGATGGGACTGGATCGGCAGCTCCAGGCCGGCCAGCCCGGCGACCACCGAAGAATGCCCGGCCGCTGCGAGGGCGACCTTCCCCGCGTGGATCCGGCCTCTACTGGTCTCCACCCCGGTGACCCGGTCCCCCTCGAAGAGGAACCCGGTGACCTCGCAGTTCTGGATCAGATCCACTCCGAGCTCGGAGGCGCGCCGCGCCAAGGCCCAGGCCACATGGTCATGCTTGGCGATCCCTGCCCGCGGCTGGAAGGTCGCCCCCATCACCGGGTACCGGATGTCGTCACCGATGTTGAGGATCGGGCAGACCTCTTTGACCTCCTGCGGGCTCAGCCACTCGGCGTCGACCCCGTTGAGCTTATTGGCCTCCACCCGCCGCACCGACTCCCGGACGTCCTCCAGGGTGTGCGCCAGATTCAGCACTCCGCGCTGGGAGAAGAGGAAGTCATAGTCCAGCTCGTCGGGCAGCTGCTCCCAGAGCTTCAGGGACTGCTCATAGATCGCCGCGCTCTCATCCCAGAGGTAGTTCGAGCGGATGATCGCCGTATTGCGGGCCATGTTCCCACCGGCCAGCCACCCTCGCTCCACCACCGCGACATTGGTGATCCCGTGGTGAGCTGCCAGATAGTACGCGGTGGCCAGCCCATGGCCCCCTCCACCGACGATCACCACGTCATAGGACCGCTTCGGCTCCGGGTTGCTCCAGAGGAAATCCGGGTGCTCCGGCAGCATCTCAGCCATCAGACGACCTCCTGCATCGTGGTCTCGAGGTGGGGGTAGAGCGGGAACCGGGCCGTCAGGGCGGCCACTCTCGCACTGAGCTCGACGCGATCCCCTGCGGTGAGGGTCGGCGCCAGGGCATAGGCGATGATGTCGGCCACCTCGCGGAACTCCTCGGCACCGAAGCCGCGAGTCGCCAGTGCGGGGGTACCGATGCGCAGCCCGGAGGACACCATCGGCGGGCGCGGATCGAAGGGCACGGCGTTCCGATTGACCGTGATGCCGATCTCGTGCAGCCGATCCTCCGCCTGCCGGCCGTCCAGCTCCGAGTGGCGCAGGTCCACCAGCACCAGATGCACGTCGGTGCCTCCGCTGACCAGTGTGATGCCTGAGGCCGCCACGTCCGGCTGCAGAAAGCGGTCCGCAAGGATCTGGGCGCCTTCCACGGTGCGCCGCTGGCGGTCCTGGAACGCCTCCCCGGCGGCGGCCTTGAACGCCACGGCTTTGGCGGCGATGACGTGCTCCAGAGGACCGCCCTGCTGACCAGGGAACACTGAAGAGTTGATCTTCTTGGCCAGCTCCGCCCGGGAGAGGATCACCCCACCACGCGGTCCACCCAGGGTCTTGTGGGTCGTGGTGGTCACCACATCCGCGTATGGCACGGGGTTGGGGTGGAGCCCTGCGGCCACAAGGCCCGCGAAGTGGGCCATGTCCACCATCAGGTAGGCCCCCACCTCGTCGGCGATGCGACGGAACGCCTCGAAGTCCAGCTGTCGCGGGTAGGCGGACCATCCGGCGATGATGAGCTTCGGCCGGTGCTCGCGGGCCAGCCGAGCGACCTCCTCCATGTCGATGAGGTGGTCAGTCTCGCTGACCTGATACGCCACTGCGTCATAGAGACGACCGGAGAAGTTGAGCCGCATGCCATGGGTGAGGTGACCACCATGAGCCAGGTCGAGGCCGAGGATCGTGTCTCCGGGCTGCAGCAGGGCGGCCAACACCGCGGCATTGGCTTGGGCTCCCGAGTGCGGCTGCACGTTCGCCGCCTCGGCGCCGAAGAGCTGCCGCACGCGGTCCAGAGCGATCTGCTCGACCACGTCCACGTGCTCACAGCCGCCGTAGTAGCGGGCTCCCGGGTATCCCTCGGCGTACTTGTTGGTCAGGACCGAGCCCTGAGCCTCCATGACCGCTGGTGAGGTGAAGTTCTCCGACGCGATCATCTCCAGCGTGTCGGACTGCCGCTGCCGCTCCGCGTCGATCGCCGCAGCGATGTCTGGGTCGTCTCGACGGAGCGAGGCGAGGGTGTCGTTCATGTCTCCGGCTCCTTCTGTGGTCGGTCCGTCCCGACCTGTCGTCGTCTCCCGGCGGCGTCTTCTCTGCCGCGTCACCGGGAAGATGTCACTGTCACGTCGGGGATGTCACTGCGTGGGTCTCACTGCGTGGGTCTCACTGCGTGGGTCTCAACATTCGATGACGTTGACCGCCAACCCGCCCTGAGCGGTCTCTTTGTACTTCGAGGACATATCCGCCCCCGTCTCACGCATCGTCACGATCACCTCGTCCAACGAGACCCGATGCTGGCCATCACCCATCAACGCCATCCGCGCCGCATTGACCGCCTTGGTCGCCGCAAGCGCATTGCGCTCGATGCAGGGCACCTGGACCAACCCCGCGATCGGATCGCAGGTCAGCCCGAGATTGTGCTCCATCGCGATCTCCGCGGCATTCTCCACCTGCTCCGGACTGCCCCCGAGCACCTCGCACAGCCCCGCAGCCGCCATCGAAGACGCCGAACCGACCTCCCCCTGACACCCCACCTCAGCACCAGAGATCGACGCCTGTTCCTTGTACAGCACCCCGATCGCCGCCGCAGCCAGCAGGTACCGCACCACCGCTTCCTGGCGATCCTGCGCCGCGATGAACGAACCGCCCGGCCCATAGTGGGTCGCGTAGAACCCCACCGCCGGAATGATGCCGGCGGCCCCGTTGGTCGGTGCCGTCACCACCCTGCCGCCCGAGGCGTTCTCCTCATTGACCGCCAGAGCCACCAGATTCACCCACTCCTGCCAATAGGCATACGACCGATCCGGATCCTGCTCGGTCAGACGGGCATGCCAGCCCGGGGCACGACGCCGCACCTTCAACCCACCCGGCAGCTCCCCCGACCGACCCAGCGCAGAGTTCTTGCAGTCCTCCATGACGGCCCAGATATGCAGGACCCCTGCCCGGACCTCCTGTTCGGAACGCACCACCGTCTCATTGGCCATCATCACCTCCGAGACCGAGAGCCCAGCATCCCGGCAGTGGCCCATCAACTCCGCAGCCGTGGTGAACGGATACGGCACCGCCGCCTCCGTGGACTCCACCACCTCACCCAGAGAGGCCGCCTCCGCCTCGGCGGCGGTGACCACGAACCCGCCCCCGATGGAGAAATACGTCTGCTCCGCCAGCTGAGCCCCCGCAGCATCGACCGCGGTGAGCACCATCCCATTGGAATGCTGCGGCAGAAACGTCAACGGCCGCTGCACGAAATCCTCCACCCGCAGGGCCACATCCACCCGGCGCTCCACCTGGGCGCCGACCTGGACCGTCCCCGTGGCCCGCATATCGGCCAGCCGCTCCTCTACCTGTTCGGGCAGGATCGCTTCTGCGTCCCAGCCCTCCAGGCCCAACAGCACCGCATCGAAGGTCCCATGACCCTGCCCGGTGGCGGCCAGGGAGCCGTAGAGGTCCACCCGGACCTCAGCCAAGCCGCCCAGGTCGTCGCCGGCAGGCAGCTCCTCGACCACGAACCGGCGCGCTGCCCGCATCGGCCCCACCGTATGCGAGGACGACGGACCGATCCCCACACTGAACAGGTCAAACACACTGATGGGCATGCTCAGGCCTGCGCCGCCGTCGTCTGCTCGTCGCGGACCTGCTCGGGGGCGCGCCATCCCAGCGCCGCGTACCACCAGTCGTGGAACTCGCTGATGTGATGCTCGCTGGGAACGAGTGCTCCCCCGGAGGTGTAGGCGCTGGAGGACATCGAGGGCTGGGTGTACTCACAGGCCTCGAAGTCCTGTTCATTGACCCGGTGGAACAGCTCCACCGACTTGGAGACGTCGAGGGTTCCGGCGTTGATCTTCTCCACCACCTCCGGAAGGAAGAGCCAGTCGCAGACGACGATCGTCCGGCTTTCCGAGACCGGGAACATCCGGTGGATGATCACATGGTCCGGCACCGTGTTGATGAAGACCTGCGGACGGACGGTGATCGCGTAGTACTTGCGCTCCTGATCGGGCGCGATCGCAGGAATCTCGGCCACGCCCGAGGAACCGTCGACGGTGAAGCCCGTGATCTCGTCGCCGAACGAGGCGCCGTGGACCACGCCGTCCTTCCGCTGGGACGCCAGGCCGTCCGCGAACTCCGGGATGACCTCGGTGAGCTCCGGGTGGATGGTCGCGCAGTGATAGCACTCCATGAAGTTCTCGATGATGAGCTTCCAGTTGGCCTGGACGTCGTAGGTCTTCGTCTCGCCACAGGCGAGGTTCTCGATGCCGTAGTTGTCGATGGACTCCACCTCGCCGAAGCTGGTGCGGACCTCACCGAGGACGGCCTCATCGAAGTTCGGCGGCTCCTCCGCCAGACACACCCACACGTAGCCGAGCCACTCCCGGACGTGGACCGGGCGGAGCCCGTAGGCCTCCTGGTCCACATCGGGCATCGAGGTGAGGTTCGGTGCGGCGACCAGCTCCCCCTCGAGGGCGTAGGTCCACGCGTGGTACCCGCACTTCAGGGTCTTGCTGCGTCCTTCACCCGTGGTGCAGATGCGCATGCCGCGGTGGCGACAGACGTTGTAGTAGGCGGCGATGCCGGCCTTCCGGGTGCGGACGACGATGATCTCCTCGCGGCCGACGGTGACCGTCTTCCACGTGCCGGCCTGCGGCAGCGAGTCCGCGCGGAGCACACAGTTCCACTGCTTCTCGAAGATCTCCGCCTGCTCCTGGGTGAAGATCTCGGGATCGGTGTAGGCCACGCCCGGCGGGGTCGGCCGCAATGAGGATCCGGGAAGTGGCTCGTCCAAGTGATCGATGATCATGGGTGCGTGTTCTCTCTTTCCTGGGTGTCGGGACCGGGTCGGAGGTCAGGCCACCAGCACGTCCGCCGCGCGGACCTGGCGCTGCTTGCGCCAGCGCTTGACCTCGCGAAGGCGGTTGAAGCCGAGAATCCCCACCTCGGCGCCCTCACGGAGATAGCTGACCAGCAGATCGGCAGTTTCGATGCTGCCGTCGATCACCCGTACCTCGTCGGCCTGGCTGATCCGACCGGCTCCCTGAATCTTCACGTCGTACTGCTCGGACCAGAAGTACGGCTCCTGGAACGGCGCAGGGGCGGCGCCGGTGAGCGAGGCGGAGAGGATGCCTGCCTGCTCGACCGCCTCCTGCCACTGGCCCACGGGGCGCAGGCCCGAGGCCTGGGAGGCCCACTGCGCGCAGTCCCCCGCAGCCCAGATGCCGGGCATCCCGGTGAATCCTGTGTCGTCGCAGAGGACTGCTCCGCTGGTGGGGTCGAGGCTGAGGACCCCGTCCCGCAGCCAGGCGGTCGCGGGGGTCGCCCCGATGGCGCAGATGACGATGTCTGCCTCCACGGTGTGGCCGTCCGCCAGGACGAGCTCCTGACCGCCCGGGACGTCGCGGACCGAGGCCGCACGGCTCGGCGGCGCGAAGTGCACGCCGCGGCGCTCGTGCAGCAGCCGGACGGCCTCGCCCACGGGCGCTCCCAGACGCGCGGCCCCCGGGTGGTGCTCACCTGCCGCGACGGTGACCGACGCAGCCCCGCGCTCCGCGCAGGTGGCTCCGGCCTCCAGCGCCAGGAACCCGCCGCCCACGATGGCGATGCGCTGGTCCTCGACGACCCTGCTGCGCAGCGCGAGGGCGTCATCGATGTTGCGCAGCACGAAGGTGGCCTGACCCGAGAGGGGCAGCCGGCAGGCCTGCGCGCCGGTGGCGATCACCACCGCGTCCGCGTCATGGAAGCGACCGTCGGAGGTCTCGACTCCTAGGGGCTCCGCGGAGAGGCGCTCGGCGGCGGCTCCGCCGAACCAAGTGACATCGAGCGGATTCTCCGGGTCGTCGAGCACCAGGTGCTCGATGCCCGCCGCTCCGCTGAGGAACGCCTTGCTCAGCGCAGGACGGTCGTAGGCCGGGTGGAGCTCGTCCCCGAGCACCGTGATGGGGCCCTGGTGCCCGTTGGCCCGGGCTCCGCGCGCCACGTGATAACCGGCCAGGCCGGCTCCCACGATCAGCAGGTGCCCGTCGACGGGCAGTCCCGCTCCGTACATGGTCATCGATGAGTCCAGCATCAGACAGTCACCCCCGGGGGAAGATTCGGTGCATCTTGGGACAGCTCGACGAGCACGTCGTCGCCGCGGACCTCGACCTGGTGGACCCGCACACCGCGCTTGGCGGGCGGCTGGTCGACGTCTCCGGTCAGCAGGGAGAACGTGCTCTCGTGCAGAGGGCACTCCACTCGGCAGTCCTCCAACCATCCGGCGGCCAAGGAGGCCTCCTGATGGGTGCAGGTGTCGTCGATCGCATGCACCTGGCCGTCCTCGGTCAGGAACACCGCGATCGGCGGAGTCACAGAATCGATGCGCAGACCTTCTCCTGGAGTCAGGTCCTGCAGGGAACAGACGCGGACACTCATTTGCCATCACCACCGGTTTCACCTAGTGTTGCTAATAGCGCAACATGATTTATAGTGCGCAACACGTTGTGCGACCTATGCTTCACTGCCCACGAGGGGTGCGTCAAGAGGCCATCCGAAGAATCTGGAGTTTTTTCATGACGTCCGAGAACCTGACTCGCATCCAGTCCGTCGACCGCGCCGCTCAGATCCTCCGACTCCTGAGCGAGTCGCCGCTTCTGACGATCGCGGAGATCGCCCGGGAGCTCGACGTGCACCGCTCCACGGCGTTCCGACTGCTCGGCACGCTGGAGGCCCACGGGCTCGTCGAACAGGAGCGCGAACGGGGCGCCTTCAGGCTCGGCATCACCCTGCTGCACATGGCCAACTCAGTGGCGGCGCAGATGGATTTCTCCAAGGACGCCCAGGCCTGCTGCGACGCCCTGGCCCTGGAGCTTCAGGAGACGGTCAACGTGGCCATCCTGGACGACGGCTACGCCGTGACGATCATCCAGGCCGCGGACGACCAGATGCTCAGCGTGAGCCATCAGTACGTCGGACAGCGCGGCCCCCTGCATGCCACATCCACTGGAAAGATCCTGCTCGCCCACGCCGACCAGGACGAGTTCGACCGACTCGTGGAGCGCGGACTGGACAGCTTCACCGGCATGACCATGACCGACCCGGAAGTCCTGCGCAGCGAGCTGGAGACGATCCGGCATCGCAGCTGGGCCTCCGCCGTGGCGGAGTGGGAACAGGGCATCAACGCCCTGGCGGTCCCCGTCCGCGGCAAGGACGGCCAGGTGGCCGCCGCCCTGTCGATCACCGGCCCGTCCTTCCGGCTGCCGGAATCACGTTTCGCCGAGCTTGCCGAGACGCTCAAGAGGGAGGCTCGCACCCTGGAGGTCAGGATGGGGTACTTCGGAGGCTGAGCTGGCCACGATTCAGGAAACACCCAGGGTGAACCCCTTGTGCCATAAAACACACGGCCTCTAGGCTGGTTGCGCACAGAACATCTCGTTTCTTAATATGCAACGCCTGGAGGATGCATGTCGCACCACACTGCTCCGCACGATTCCCGTGTGGTCATCATCGGCCTGGGAGTGGTCGGCGCCGCCGTCGCCGACGAACTGGTCCTGCGGGGCTGGACGGACGTCACCGTCGTCGAGCAGGGTCCGCTGTTCGAGACCGGCGGCTCAAGCTCTCACGCCCCAGGTTTCGTGTTCCAGACCTCGCCCAACAAGGCCATGTGTGAGCTGGCCCAGCGCACCTTGGACAAGCTGGACGGCGCGGAGGTCGACGGACAGTGGGTGATGAAACGCGTGGGCGGCCTGGAGCTGGCCACCACCGCCGAACGTGTCGAGGAGCTGCACCGCCGGCATGACTTTGCGAAGTCCTGGGGTGTGCCCGCACAGCTGCTGACCCCCGAGGAGGTCGCCGCCCTGTGGCCCGACATCGACACCTCGACAGTGCTCAGTGCCCTCCACACACCGACCGACGCCGTGGTCAAGGGTGTTCGCGCCGTCGAGTTCCAGGCACGACGCGCCCAGGCCGGCGGGGCGCGACTGGTCAGCGAGACGCAGGTGACCGGAATCCGTCGCTCCGGCACCCGCGTCACCGGCGTCGAGACGGTGCCGGTCGGCTCCGACGCCGAACCAGAGGTGATCGAGGCCGACATCGTCATCTCCTGCGCCGGACTCTGGGGGCCGAAGCTGGCCCGCGAGCTGCTGGGCATGGACATTCCGATGCTCCCGGTCGAGCACGGATTCGGCTTCAGCCAGCCGATCGAATCCCTCGCGGGGCTCGACGACGCCACCGAGGTCGCCCGGCCGATGATCCGGCACCAGGATCACGGCATGTACCTGCGCGAATGGGGCTCGAGGATCGCGATCGGCGCCTACGAGCACCGCCCCCTTCCGGTGGCGGACCATGAGATCGCAAGCCCCGAGCAGATCCTCCGGCACGGCGGGCAGGCCTCCATCCACCCGTTCACGCGACAGGACTTCGAGGCCTCATGGGTGGAGGCCCAGCGTCTGCTCCCCGAGCTGCGCGAGACCACGCTGGACGACTCGCTCAGCTTCAACGGCATCTTCTCCTTCACCCCCGACGGCGGCCCACTGCTGGGACCGGTGCCCGGGATCGAGGGCCTCTGGATGGCCCAGTCCGTGTGGGTGACCCAGTCCGCCGGCGTCGGCGAGGTGGTGGCCCAATGGCTCACCACCGGTGATCCCGGCATCGACACCCACGGCCTCGACGTCGCCCGGTTCGACCCGCTTCTGACATCCCAGCGCTGGGCCCGCGAGCAGGGCGAGGAGTCCTATGACGAGGTCTACGACATCGTCCACCCCCGCGCGACGACTCTGCGTCTGCGGGGTCTGCGCACGTCCCCCTTCTACGAGCGGCAGCGGGGGCGCGGGGCGTCGTTCAGCTCGGCCAACGGCTGGGAAAGGCCGCTGTGGTACGAGTCCAATGCGACCCTTCCGGACATGCGTCCCGCGGTCCCCATGCTCGGCGACGCCCCCCTGCCCACCCGCGACCAGTGGTCGGCGCAGTACTGGAGCCCGCTCGTCGCGGTCGAGGCCAGGCGCCTGCGCGAGTCTGTGGGCCTGGTGGACATGTCCTCTCTTCCCCGCTGGGAGCTCTCCGGCACCGGGGCCACAGAGTTCCTCGACGGCCTGGCCGACGACGGTCTGCTCAGCCGCCGTGTCGGACGCACGGTGGGAAGCATCGTCTACGCGCTCATCCTGGGCGAACGGGGCGGCATCCTCTCGGACATCACGATCGCCCGCACGGCCGAGGAGACCTACCACCTCGGAGTCAACGGCAACCTCGACGCCGCCTGGTTCCAGATGATGATGAGGCAACGCTCCTATGCGCTGCACCTGAGGGACGCCTCCTCCGGGTCATGCGGGCTGGGGCTCTGGGGACCTCAGGCCCGCGAGGTGCTCCAGGGCCTCGTCGACGAGGACCTCTCCCATGAGGCGTTCCGCTTCTACCGCAGCCGCGAGCTCCACGTAGCCGGCGTTCCAGTGCTGGCCATGCGCCTGAGCTACGTCGGGGAGCTGGGCTGGGAGCTCTATGCACCGGCCGAGTTCGGCCGCCACCTGTGGGATGTCCTGATCGGCGCCGGGCGCCGCCATGACATCCTCCCGGTGGGGCGTCGCGCCTTCGAAAGCCTGCGCCTGGAGAAGGGCATGCGCCTGTGGGGCACCGACATGACCCGCGAGCACACTCCCCACGAGGCCGGCATCGAGTTCGCGGTCCGCGGCGCGGCGGCGGAGAAGCTCACCGCGATCGGCGCCGACCAGCCCAGCCGCAAGCTGGTGTGCCTGCTGCTGGAGGACCCGTCGAAGGTGCTCATGGGTCATGAGCCCGTCTATGCGGCGGGCGACGACGGCCGACCGATCGGCTATGTCACCAGCGCGGACCAGGGGTATGTCACCGGACAGTCGATCGCCTACGCCTGGGTGCCCGCGGAGCACTCTGCCGCGGGCACCGAGGTCGAGGCGTCCTACTTCGGCCGCCGCCTCAGGGCGCGCGTGGCCGAGGAGCCCCTCTTCGACCCCAGCGCCTCGCGCATGAGGTCTTGAACCCTCTCCCCTCGGCGGGCCTACCATGGCTCATCCGCCGCCCACACCTGCCACCAACGATGTCACCTGCCTGAAGAGGAGCCCCTGAAATGCCCTATACCGTCAACGCCGTGGTCGTCACCGCTCAGGACGCGCCGGCCACGGTCGAGCAGATCGTCGTCCCCGATCCGGGCCCCGGGGAGGCCGTGGTCGATGTGCTCACCTGCGGCGTCTGCCAGACCGACCAGCACTACCAGAAGGGCATGATCGGTCAGAACTACCCCTACCTGCTGGGGCACGAGGCCACCGGCCGCGTCGCCGCCGTCGGCGAGGGGGTGACGTCGGTCAGCCCCGGGGACACAGTGATCCTGAACTGGCGCGCCGTCTGCGGCGAGTGCCGTGCCTGCCGCCGCGGCAAGCTCCAGTACTGCTTCAACACCCACAACGCCACGCAGAAGATGACGCTGGCCGACGGCACTCCCCTGGAGCCGGCCCTGGGCATCGGAGCGTTCGCGGAGAAGACGCTGGTCGCTGCCGGGCAGTGCACCGTCGTCGAGGACACCGAGGACGAGCACAACGCCGCCATAGGACTGCTCGGCTGCGGGGTGATGGCCGGCATCGGGGCGGCCATCAACACCGGTGAGGTGGCCCGCGGGGAGTCGGTCGCCGTCATCGGCTGCGGAGGCGTGGGAACCGCAGCCATCGCCGGGGCGCGACTGGCCGGAGCCACCACCATCATCGCCGTGGACCTCGACCCGCGGAAGCTGGAGCAGGCCCGGCAGCTCGGCGCCACCCACACCGTGGAGGCAGGTGGCACCGATCCGGTGGAAGCCATCCGTGAGCTCACCGGAGGCCATGGCGCCGACGTCGTCATCGACGCCGTCGCCCGGCCCGAGACCTATACGCAGGCCTTCTACTCACGTGACCTGGCCGGCCGGGTGGTCCTGGTCGGCGTCCCTGATCCCTCGTGGAGCGTGGAGCTGCCGATGATCGACCTCTTCGGCCGGGGCGGCTCCCTGAAGTCCTCCTGGTATGGAGACTGTCTGCCCAGTCGGGACTTCCCCTACCTGGTGGATCTGTACCGCCAGGGGCGCCTGGACCTCGATGCGTTCGTCACCGAGCGGGTCCGCCTTGACCAGGTCCAGGAGGCCTTCGAGACCATGAACCAGGGCGACGTGCTGCGCAGCGTCGTCGAGATCGGCTGAGAGGAGCCCACCCGATGGCCACCACGGCACGCATCGAACACCTGATCACCGCAGGCACCTTCTCCCTGGACGGAGGGACATGGGAGGTGGAGAACAACGTCTACCTCGTCGGTGACGACGACGAGGTGCTGATCATCGATCCTGCCCATGACGCCGAGGCTGTGGCGGAGCAGGTCGGAGACCGCCAGGTCCTGGGCATCCTGCTCACCCACGGCCATGACGACCACATCCGTGAGGTCTTCGACGTCCAGCGCAAGGTCGGCGGACGTATCCACCTGAATCCGGCCGACCACGTCCTGTGGGAGCAGGTCCATGCCCATGCCCGTCCTGATGTGGAGATCTCCGACGGCGATGTCTTCACCGTCTCCGACACTCGCCTGACAGCAGTCCACACGCCCGGCCACTCGCCCGGCTCCACCTGCTTCTATGCGGAGGACCTCCCCCACACCGACGGGTCCCGCGGGTCGGTGCTCTTCGCCGGCGACACGCTCTTCCAGGGCGGTCCCGGGGCCACCGGTCGGTCCCACAGCAGCTTCGAGACGATCATCGAGTCGATCAGCGACCGGATCTTCGCGGAGCTGCCGGAGCAGACGCAGGTGCTCCCCGGACACGGCGAGTCCACCCGCATCGACAAGGAGAAGCCCTTCCTCCAGGAGTGGGTCGACCGCGGATACTGACAGCCACCCTCACACAGAGACGTCCCCTGCGGGCCAGCGCGTGAACGGCTGGCCCGCAGGGGACGTCTCTGTGCGGGGCGGCACTAGGGCGTGTTGCTAAAGGGTGGAGCGTCGGTCGTCGGCGAGTCTGTCCTTGTGGCACGCAGAGAGATATCTGACG